>CALQRA010000233.1 GCA_943332855.1 Candidatus Kuenenia stuttgartensis | reverse complement strand
ATGAAGTGGTCCATCCGGTATTTCCCGGCGGCGAGCTTCATCTGCTTCTCGGCCTCGGCGGCATCCCCATCGGCCTCGGCGAGGAGACCCAGATAGAGGTGGGCGAAGCAGCGCTGGTTGCGGCGGGCTGTCTCGGGGCCGGCATCGGCGGCGGCAAGAACCTTCTCGATGCTCCCCTCGCCGCGGTAGAGGTCGAGCACCTCCTTCATCGGTACGCGGGCATCGTTACCGACCGGGAGGAGTTGCTTCCGCGCCGTGTCGACGTCTTTGTCGCGCGCGAGACACGCGAAGTGCCAGGTGACGTTCTCGACGTCGGCGGGGTTGACCTCCTTGTGGCGCTCGAACTGGGCCACGCCGTCGGCGAACCGGTCAGCGTAGTAAAGGGCCAATCCGCGTTGCCACAGCTCCGGCTCGATCTGCGGGCGGAGCTTGACCAGCGCGTCGAAGGCCTCGGCCGACTCTTTCGGCTTCCCGGCGAAGAGGAGGTTCACGCCGTCGTTGAAGAGCGTGTTGGCATCGGGGGCCTGGGCAGCGGCACCGCGCGCGGTGGCGGCGAGCACGAGGCCGGCGAGAAGGCTGCGGCGGTCGAGGCGGATCGTGTGGTTCATGGCACGGATGCGGAGGGAGACTCCGCGGTTCCCCGGGGTTTATGAGGGCCCTCCTGCACGACGATCACGCTCCGTGGAGCGTGGCGCGAGCCAGGGGCGATTCAATGTCTCGTCTCCCAGAAGGCTTGTCGAGGCCCCGGCCCAAGGTCGAGCGCCGGCGCTACGGTGCCGCAAGAAACGGGTGAACCCGGACAGGGCGCTCCAATCGATTCAAGTGCCCCAGCCGGAAAAGTCGATACAGCCTCCATCGCTCGCCGACAGCGTTTGTCCAGGTTTGTCCAGGGCTGGTGTGGACGCCGACCGACCGGGATTGCCAGCTTCCTGGGTGCCGGGGAATGAACCGCACAACCGTCCTCATCACCTGCCTGGCCGCTCTCGCCGCACCGGGGTGCACCCACCTCCAACTGAAGCGCAGCACGGCCCTCACGCAGCGGTCGATGTCGGATCTGCGGTTCAAGCACATGCTCGACAACCTGGCGATGATGGTTCGCAACCCTGCCGGGGTCCCCAATCCGGTGGTGATCAGCGGTGGCGTCGTTCAGGTGAGCGACAATGGCGGGGGCACGGGCAACATCACCGATCTCTTCCCCTTCGGGCTGTTCACGGCCGGCCGGACGGTGTCGGAGCAGTGGTCGCTCTCTCCCCTGCAGAACTCCGAGAAGCTGGCCCTGATGCGCTGCGCCTTCCAGGTGCTGCTCAACTCGAATCTCCAGGATGAGGA
Source organism: Candidatus Kuenenia stuttgartensis (assembly GCA_943332855.1). Taxonomy (GTDB): domain Bacteria; phylum Planctomycetota; class Planctomycetia; order Pirellulales; family UBA1268; genus QWOP01. The sequence continues at coordinate 5,961 of CALQRA010000233.1, read as the reverse complement.
CAGCTGCCAGCAGCGTCTTCGGGAGGCGCTCGGCGAGGAGGATCTTTGCGTGGCGATCCCGCGCGGATGGTTTCACGTCGGTTGCAAACGGGACGTCCCCCGCGACGCCCGATACAGCGGCAACTATGACGACACGTACGTCTGGGTGACCGACGACGGCCTCGACGGCTTCGCCCACTTCTACATGACGATGATGCGGCTCTATCAGCTGGAGCTGGAGAAGAAGACGGCGACGGTGACGCGCACCTACGAAGGGGGCCCGGAGGAGGGCGCGCTCTCGCAGACGGTCGTGCAGACGGTCGAGGAACTGCCGCTGTCGAACGAGCCGACGCCATCGAAGGCTGCCGGGGAGTTTCCGGTGACGGGGCAGGGGCTGCAGTTCATCCCCACGGTACGCTGACGGCGACCCATCGGAATCCGTCTATCCCGGCGGCGAAGGGATCGGCTCTCCGGAAGGGATGATGGGGCGTGCCGATCGCGGCAGTCCGGTCCTATCGATATCCAGGAGCCTAAGTCCATGCCTCTCGCCCCACGTTCCCTGCGCCGCCTCGCCCCCGCTTCCGCCGTCGTGCTGGCGGTCCTGTCCGCGGCCGGGCCGATGGCCGGAGCCCCGCGAGCCGACACGTTCACCGTCACCGGCACCTCGTGGGGAACGGCGACGACCGCCGGCACGCTCGCGTGGGCGATCGATCAGGCCAACACCTCGTCCGCCACCGGCAACGTGATCTCGATCGCCTCCAACCTCCTCATCGATGTTGACGGGGCGACCGCGATCGATGCCGGCCTTGATCTCGCCCAGTTCACGCGCTCGGTGATGATTGAGGGGAACGGTGCCACGCTCGTCGGCAATCCGACGTTTGTTACCAGCGGTGGCCAGACGGTCACGAAAAACAATCCCGACGCATTCGTCACCGGGGACACCCCTGTGACGCCGTCGTTCTCGTTTGCGAAGATCGGCACGTTTGGCCTGGACAACAGCGCCATCGTCGTGTCGATCGCCGGCCTCAATGCCGATGGCCTCAACCGCTTCGCCCTCGTCGAGGCCGGTGCCCGGCTCGATGTCACGACCGCGGGAATCGTGAACTCAGTCAACTTCGATTTCAGCGGCAGGAACATCACGCCCGGATTCGAGGCCCTTGCCGGCGCCACGTTGAACCTCGATCGGGTCGTGATCGACAAGGCCCATGGTCTCACGTCGCTTGCCGGGGGCATCGTGGCCGGGAGCGACGCGACGATCAATCTCTCGTCGAGCACGATCCGGGATTCAAACAGCGGCCCGGCCATCGTCCTCGCCGGCGGCACCGCGAATGTGGTCAGTTCGGTCCTCGACGGCTCGGGGGGCGTGACGGTGGTCGGCGGGAGCTCGGTCGCGACCGGGACGGTGAACTTCGTCAACAGCGTGGCGTTCCTCGCCGGTCCCCTCAATGGCGGGGGCAATGACCGCATGGACGACAATCGGTTTCTCGCCGGGGCCGGCGGCACGATCAACGCCACCGCCAGCACGATCATCGCCGACCTCGTGTCGCTCTCCGGATCTCCCTCGGCTGCCAACGGCGTGCCGCTCGACGCCGCGGGGGGAACGATCGCGCTGCGTTCTTCGGCCGTGATGGTGACAACCTACGACGCTGATGGCTTCAGCGGGCAGATCGGCTACCAGACGAGCGCCGGCGGCGTGCTCACGGCCGATGCCTGGTCGTGGGTCCGTCCCACCCCCGCCCAGACCGCGAGCCTGCTGCCGACGCTCTTCAGCCAGCCCGCGCTCATCACCGGAGCGCCGGGGCTTCCGGTCGACACGATCTCGGTGAGCCCGCTCATCGAAGAGACGCTTCCGTTTCCGCTGGCCAGTTTCCCGCTGTGGAATGGCGTCCTCGTCGGGGTGGTGCCCGATGCGAATGGCGCGAACGCCCTTCTTAACCCGATCGACGGCAGCGTCATCACGCTCGATGTCTTCGGCCGGGCCCGCACCACCGCTGGCCTGCGGAATGCCGGGGCCGTGGAAACCACCGTCCCGGAGATCGACCCGGCGTCGCTCGGCGGCGGGCTGTCGCTCCTCTTGGGGGCGCTTGCCTGCCTGGAAAACCGGCGCCGTCTGCGGCGGTAGTGCCATTTCTCACGATCCGTCCCCGCAAGCCATCTCGGCGGGGGGCGGCGTGAGTGTCGACTTTACTGGACATGTCAGCATTGTCGAGTAAACTCGACAAGATGGAAAAAGCCGACCTCCTTCGAGTTGCCGCGGACTGGAGTCATTGGGACGCGCCGCCGCCGCGGTCCGTGGTTCGCACGGTCGCGGTGCCCCGTGAGCTCCGTCCTGACGTCGCGTTGATCGTGCAGGGGGTGCGCCGCTGCGGTAAATCGACCCTTCTCGAGCAATTGATCGACCGCTACGGACTCGACCGCTCGAAGTGCCTGTTCATCAACTTCGAAGACCCCAGGCTGGCGCAGTCGCTCGACCATGCGACGCTGCAAGACCTCGTCGATGCCTTCGAGGCCGATCGGGGCCCCGGATGCACCTACCTGTTTGACGAAGTGCAGTGGGTGGATGGATGGCAGCGATGGCTGCGGGCTCAACTCGATCGCCCGAAGCAGCGGCGGTTCGTGGTCACCGGCTCCAATGCCCATCTCCTCTCGGGAGAGCTCGGTTCGTCGCTGACCGGCCGGCATCATGCGATCGAACTGTTTCCGTTCGACCTTGGCGAGTTTCGTGTCCTCAGGCCCAAGGCCACGCTGGAAGACTATCTCAATGCGGGCGGATTTCCCGCGACCATCGGCGCTTCAGACCACGACCGTCTCCTCCGCGGCTATTTCCAGGACATCGTCGAGCGCGACATGCGTGAACGAGTGGGCGCCCGATCGAGCACCCCGCTGCGGCAACTCGTGCAGATGCTCTTCGAGTCAGCGGGATCGGAGACGAGCATCCGCCGCTTGGCGGCGGCGCTGGGCATCTCCGTCGACACCACCTCGCTCTACATCGATGCGGCGGAAAGCGCTTACCTCGCGATCGGCTGTCCGTTTTTCTCCTGGTCGGAGCGGCAGCGAATCGTCCGCAATCGGAAGTACTACCCCATCGACACCGGCCTGCGGCGGGGGTCTGTGACGACCACGGGGCACGACCGTGGCAAGCAACTGGAGTGTGCGGTTTTCCTGCTGCTGCGGCGACGCTTTCGGCAGGTCCATTACTGGCGTGGCACCGGAGAGATCGATTTCGTCGTCGATCACCGGGGTAAACCGACGCCCGTGCAGGTGAGCTGGGATGCCACCAAGGAGCGGGCCCGCCGCGCCGTGGACGAATTCCACGCAGCCCATCCGACCGCCGCGGAAGCGGTGTTCGTCACCGCGGAGTCGTTCGAGGCGGGCGTCCCGGAGCTTGCCCCGGCCGATGACGATGGGGCGTGACGACCAACGCCACGCCATCGTTCGACAGCCCCCTACCAGGCTTTCAGCATCGCTTCCGCGTCACGCAGTTTCGCGACGATCCGCTCCGGCTAGGGCTTCGTCGTTTGGATGTCATCCCCGACGGGGAAATTGACCTTCATACCGCCTGGATCAGGATTTCCAAGGCAGGCCACGGGCACCAAAAGACACCGGGCCTGAGCACCTCGCGATGCCCGGCCCGATTGTGAATCTGTGATCAAGAAGCCCACTCGATCAAGCCGCGAGCGTGGCACGCCGCCTTCGCTGCTCGATCATCGCGAGCACGCCGGCGACGAGCGAGAGGGCGCTGCCGCCAGTGGCAGGGTCGATCTCGGGGACGGCGCTGCTCGTAAACGAAAGCTGGCCGGTCAGCTCGCTGAAGGTGAGCTGCTGGTTCCCGAACAGGGCCGTCCACACGCCTCCCACACCCGAGAAGGTAAGCCCCGTGTAGCTCCCGCTCCCGGTGCTGGCAACGCGGTTGAAGTGTTCGCGCGTCGAGCCGCTGAAGCCAAACAGGTCGAACGTCGTGCCGTCGGCAAAGGCCGCCGAGTTGGCGAAGTCGAGATCGAGCAGACCGCCATAGCCCAGGCCACCGACGGTAGTGACCACGACCTTGTCATAGTCGCTGCCAGCGGTGCCGGCGCTGCTCCCCGCCCCGACGACCTGCATGAGCGTCGTGCTCCCTGCGAGGAGATCGAGCGAGGCGACGGTGAGCAGTCCCGGGCTATTTCCCGGGGTCAGCGTGCCCCCGGAATGCACGGTGACGAGGCTGCTAATCGTGCCGTCCCCCCCAATCGCACCGCCATTGCCGACGGTAACAGGCGAATTGGCGAGGCTGCCATTGATGATGAGCGTCCCAGCCGACACCGTCGTGCCGCCGGTGTAGCTGTTTGATCCAGTGAGCGAGAACGTGCCGGCGCCCTGCTTCATGAGGGCCCCCGAGCCACTCAAGGTACCCGAATAGGTCGTGCTTGTGTTGTCGTTGCCGGTTGTGAGCGTGGCGGAGCCGAGGCCGACGTTGAATCCACCGCTGAGCGAGCCAACTGATTCGTTGCCACCGAGGCTGAGGCCTGCGCCTGATGAACCGGTGAGAGCGACGACCCTGCTCGTGAACTGCCCAGCAGAGCCGAGGGCCAGCGTGCCGGCATTCAAGCTCACCGAGGTGACGTCGGCCGTGCCGTTCAAGCTCGAGTTGCCAGTCACGGTCATCGAGCCAACGCCGAGGTCGCCGGCGACGGTGCCGCCGCCAAGAGCATAGGTCGCGGCGGTGAGCTTGCCTGAGCCAAGCAGCGAGCCGCTGGTGATCGTGAAGTTGGCGACGGTGTTGGTGGAGCTTGCGAGGTCGAGGCTACCGCCGGCAACCGTCACCGTGGGGGTTCCTAAGGCCGTACTGCTGTTGGCACGCAGGATTCCCGCACTGACGGTCACTAGGCCCGAGAAGCTGCTGTTGTTGCCATTGAGGATCGTCGTGCCACTTCCAAGCTGATTGATCGCGCCATTGCCATGATCGCTGATGCTCGCTGCGACGGTGACGGCGTTACCTTGGTTGAAGTTGATGGTGCCAGTTCCTACTCCGATGTCGATGGTCGGGGCGGTGATCGTGCCGGCCGTGTCTGTTGCCCCGAAAGAGCCGATGTTCAGCGTGCCGACGGAACCGGCCTGCGAGGCGATCGTTACGCCCCCTGAGGCCACAACAAGGGCTCCATCTGCCACAGTCAAGGACCCGCTGCCCGCAGAACCGATCGAGAGTCCCCCGATGTTGTTCAATGTGGAACCGATCCCGCTCGAGCCTGTCACAAGCACAGCGTTATCGGAAGAGGTACTTGAGGAGCTGATGAACAAGTTGGAACTCATCACCCCTCCTCCATTTGACACGATCAGGCTATTGCTTGATCCACCATTGCCAAGGATCAGATCCCCGTCATTCGTCCACAATGATCCTGATCCGGAAACAGTCACCGAATTCCCAAAAGAACTCGTGGTGTTTCCGATGGTTGCCGAGCCGCTCGCCACGATACCACCGTTGGTTACTCGGAGCGTATTGGCGGAGGAGTCACGACTTTGGCTGTAGGTTCCAACGACCAAGGATCCACTGCTTGAAAGCGACGACCCAGTGCCATCGACGGTGACACTGTTGTGGGATCCAGAGATACCGATGTTCGTAGAGAGTGCTGAAGAGACAGTCGCACCGTTGCTAATCATGAGACTGTTGCCACTGCTGACATTGCCCACCTGAAGATCCCCCGCAATGAGTTTGCTTCCGGGGTCGGTGATGAGAGCCCAATTATTCGAGGACGTGGTCAGGACATCGGAGCCCTTCTGAAGGTCCGTTCCTATGATCGTAACGAAGGAATGCAACTCACCCCCGTTCTTCACCACGAGGGAGATGTCGCTGTTCTTGTTTCCGACGGTGACGGTCCGAGGACCTCCCGTCTCGTTGGGCGAGATGGCGTCGATGAGGTAAATATCGAGGATTCCTCCGTCGATCATCAACTGACCACCATCGACACGATAACCCAAGCCTGTGTGACTGATCCCCGTCAGGATCGT
>CALQRA010000232.1 GCA_943332855.1 Candidatus Kuenenia stuttgartensis | reverse complement strand
TCTCGACGCCCGCGCCGGCGCGGCCGACGATCTCCCGCGCCTCCTCGCCGCCTTCCTCCAGGCCTGTCAGGCGGTGGCTTATGCGCATGCTGCCGGCGTCATCCATCGCGACCTGAAGCCCGCCAACGTCATGGTCGGGGAGTACAGCCTCGTGACGGTGATGGATTGGGGATTGGCAAAGTTCCTCGACGATCCCCAGCCAGAAGTCGTGCTCAACGACGAGGATCGGGGGGAGACACCCGAGGACCTCCACACCGCCTGCGGAACGGTGTTTGGTACCCCAGGCTACCTCGCGCCGGAGCAGGCACGGGGAGAGATCGATCGCGTCGATCGGCGGACCGACGTCTTCGGCCTGGGATGCATTCTCTGCGAGATCCTCACCGGGATGCCGGCCTACCGGGGGACGACACCGGCCGAGGTGTGGCGGCAGGCCGAGGAGGGGGACACGGCCGCGGCGCTTGCCCGCCTCGAAACCTGCGAGGGCCCGGAGGCGCTTGTGACCCTCGCCCGAGCTTGCCTGGCAATCGCCCCCAAGCAGCGCCCCGCCGATGCCGGCGAAATGGTCGAGGCGCTTGTCACCCACCTCGAGTCGGGGCAGCGCCGGGCCGAGCAGCAGTTCGTCCGGTTCTTCGATCTCTCGATCGATCTGTTCTGCATCGCCAGCCTGTCGGGGACGTTTCTCCGCGTCAACGACAACGTCGTCCGCCTCCTCGGTCACCCCGAGCGCATGCTCCTGTCGAGGAAGTTCCTCGATTTCGTTCATCCCGACGACCAGGCGACGACGCTGGCGGAAGTTGCGAAGCTCGGCCGCGGCGAAACGACGCACCGCTTCTGCAACCGCTACCGCTGCGCCGACGGCCGCTTCGTGACGCTCGAATGGAACGCGCGGGCCGTGCCGGACGAGGGGGCGATCTACGCGGTGGCCCGGGAGGTGACGACGCTCCAGCCCGATCCGGGCCTCGAACGCCTCCGCGCCGAGCGCGACAGCCTGCTCGCGCGAGTCGCCACCCTCGAGCGGATGCTGCCGACGGAGCCGCTGGCGTGAGTGTCTCGGGCCGAGGGCGAATGCTTCCCGCCGACGGCACCGGCGCGGCGGACGGCCGGCGCGGGGATAGAATACGAAAGGCGGTGACGGGGCATCTTCTCCGTCGGAAAGGTTCGAGAGCCTGGGGACTGCGCAATGGATGGCCGGACAACCGACGACGAGGGGAAACGCGAGATCCGGTCGACCGGTTTCGGTGAACCTGTGGCCGGTGTTCCTGACGCCGATGGCCGGCCCCCGTACAACTCCCCAACCGTCGCCGGGAGCAGTGTGTCGGACGGAGCCATTCCCTCCGTCGCCTTCGCCAGCGGCATCGAGTTCGAGCCCGGAGCCGGCATCGAGTCGTTGGCTGCGCTTCCGGCGCCGGTCGACCAGACCCTCGAACTCCATCCCTGGTCCGACGGTGGCGCTTCCGGAAGTGCGGCCGGCACCGACAGCCCCGGGCCGGGAGACGACGCGCTCGCTGGCGTCGGCTCGGCCGTGAGCGGCAGCCGCTACCGGGTTGTGCGGGAGATCGGCCGCGGTGGCATGGGGATCGTCTACGAGGCGTGGGACGTGTTCCTCGAGCGTCCCGTGGCGATCAAGTCGCTCCAGGTTTACGGCGACCGGCCGGCCCAGCTGCAACGCTTTCTCCGCGAAGCGAAGATCGCCAGCCGATTGAACCATCCCGGCATCATGGCGGTCCATGAGTTCGGGATTACCGACGATGGCCGCGCCTACATGGTGATGAGGCTCCTGCGCGGCCAGACGCTGCGGCAGATCCTCGACGCCAGAAGCGACCCCGCCGACGATCAGCCCCGGCTCCTGGCCGCCTTTCTCCAGGCCTGCCAAGCCGTCGCCGCGGCGCACGATGCGGGGGTCATCCACCGCGACCTCAAGCCCTCCAACGTCATGGTCGGCGAGTACAGTCTCGTGACGGTCATGGACTGGGGGCTGGCGAAGGTACTCGCCGCGTGGGAAGACCCCGATCATGGAGTCCACCACGACTCTCCCGGCGACGCGCCGCACACCGTCTGCGGGACCCTGTTTGGCACGCCCGGGTATCTGGCGCCGGAGCAGGCCCGGGGGGAGACCGAGGCGATCGACCGCCGCTCCGACGTCTTCGGCCTGGGGTGCATCCTCTGTGAGATCCTCACCGGATCCCCGCCGTTTCGGGGCGACGGCCCCGTCGACGCCTGGCGCCGGGCCGCCACGGGGGACACCGCCGAGGCGCTGGAGCGGCTCAAATCCTCCGGCGGCCCCGAGCCTGTGGTGCGGCTCGCCCGCCGCTGCCTCGCCGCCGATCGCGCCGCGAGGCCTGCCGATGCGGGGGCCGTCGTTGACGAGCTCGTGGCGTACCTCGAGAGCGGGCAGCGCCGGGCGGAGCAGCAACTCGTGCGGTTCTTCGATCTCTCGGTCGACCTGTTCTGCGTTGCCGGTTTGGACGGATTCTTCCGCCGCGTCAACGACAACTTCCACAGCCTGCTGGGGTACACCGAGCCCGAGCTTCTCTCGAAGCGCTTCATCGACTTCGTCCATCACGAGGATCGTGAGGCGACCCTGACCGAGGTCAGCCGGTTGTCGCGCGGCGAGACCACGCTCCGCTTCCGCAACCGTTACCTCTGCGCCAACGGCATGGCCGTGTGGCTCGAATGGAACGCCCGCGCCGTGCCCGACGAGGGGGTGATCTACGCGGTGGCGCGGGACGTGACCGAGCGGGTGCGCTTGGAAAACGATCTCGAGAAGTCGCGGCGCGACGTGGAGGACTTCATGGAAAACGCGAACGTCCCCCTCCACCGCGTCGACGCCGACGGGATCATCGTGTGGGCCAACCGGGCGGAGCTCGAGTTTCTCGGCTACGCGCGCGAGGAGTACGTCGGCCAGCCGATCGCGAGGTTCCACGCCGACGCGGAGGTCATCGCCGACATCCTCTCCCGGCTCGGCGCGGGGGAGAGCCTGGCCGGGCACGGGGCGCGCTTGGTGGCCCGCGACGGGTCGATCCGCCGCGTCGCCATCCATTCGAGCGTCTATGCAGAGGAGGGAGTCTTCCGCCACACCCGCTGCCTGTCGTTCGCCGTCGGCGCGACGAGCTTCGACGAGCGCCTCGCGCGGGCCGAGGCGGAACGGGACGCTCTGCTGAGCCGCCTAGCCGACCTCGAGCACGATGCACGGGGCCAGACGCCGGCAGCGGTGACGCCCGAGAGGGCGTCATGAGAGAGGGGCGAGCCGCGCCGCCGATGCTCATCGCCGTGGGGGGGATCTGCACGACGACGCTCTACCGGGTGCCCGCGGTGCCGGCCGTGCCGGGGAAGGTGCTCGCCACCGACGCCGCCGAGGTGGTCGATGGCATGGCCGTGTCGGCGGCGTGTGCGTTTGTCCGCCTTGGGGGGCAGGGAGCGGTGTGGGGGCGCGTCGGCGCCGATCCGCGCGGCGTCGGGATGCGCCGCGAACTGGCCGCGGCAGGCCTCGATGTCTCTGCTGTGCGGAGTGTGCCGGGGGGACTATCGTCGATCGCCGTCAGCATCATCGATGCCCGGGGGGACCGGCTCGTCGTCCCCTACCACGACGCCAGCCTTGATGCCGCGGCCGACTGGCTCCCGCTCGAGCGGATCGCGAGCGCTGATTTCGTTCATGTCGACACTCGCTGGCCCGAGGGGGCCGCGGCGGCGCTCGTGGCGGCCCGGGCGGCCGGCGTGCCGGGGATGCTCGATGCCGACATCGCCCCCCCGGACATCCTCGCCCGGCTCGTGCCACTCTCGTCGCATGCGGTCTTCTCTGACGCCGGGCTGTTCGTCCACACCGGCATGAGCGATCTCGAAGCGGCGCTGCGGCTGGTCGCCGCCGGCCATCCCGGGCATGTCGGCGCCAGTTGCGGGCTCGACGGCTATGCCTGGATCGAAGCCGGGGCGCTGTGGCGCGTGCCGGCGCCGCGCGTCGAGGTCGTCGACACGCTCGCCGCCGGGGATGTCTTTCATGGGGCGCTGGCGCTGCGGCTGGCCGAGGGGGCGACGATCGAGGCCGCCGCCCGGTTTGCCGTCGTCGCCGCGTCGCTCAAGTGCACGCGCTTCGGCGGCCGGCTCGGCTGCCCATCGCGAGACGAGGTCGAGCGTCACCATGGTTGACAGCGCTTCAACGCCAGCGCTACACTCCGCCGCTCGCCCTCCGTCGACTGTCGACAGAAGGGCTTTTGGAGGTGGCAGGGCTGGAGGGGGCTTTCATGAAGGTCGTGATCACCGACCGGTCGTTCGACGACATCGATCTCGAACGGGCGATTCTCGAGCGGGCCGGATGCACGGTCTTCGACACGCGTTCGAAAGACCCAACCGTGCTTGCCGCCGCCGTGGCCGATGCCGATGCGGTGATCACGCAGTTTGCCCCGATCAATGCCGACGTCATCGCCGCCATGGGGCGGGCGAAGGCCATCGTCCGCTACGGGATCGGCTACGACAACGTCGACTGCGAAGCTGCCAAAGCCCGCGGCATCCCCGTCTGCAACATCCCCGACTACTGCATCGACGAGGTCGCCGATCACACCCTCGCCTTCATCCTCGCCCTGACGCGGCAGGTCGTTCCTCATGCGACGAAGGTGGGTGGCGGCGGCTGGGGGCTCGCCACCGGCGTCGAGGGCTTCCGGACGCTCGCTTCGATGACCAGTGGCGTCGTCGGCGCCGGGCGCATCGGCCGCGGCGTGATCCGCCGGCTCGTCGCCTTCGGCGGCCGGGTGCTCGTCAGCGATCCGGTGGTGGCCGAAAGCGCGATCCGCGAGCTCGGGGCGGAGCCGGCGACGCTTGATCGGCTGCTCGTGGAGAGCGATCTGATCACGCTCCACTGTCCTTCGCTGCCGCAGACACGCGGTCTTGTCGGCACGGCGAATCTGGCCAGGATGAAGCCGGGTGTGTTGATCGTCAATCTCTCCCGCGGCGATCTCGTCGATCCGGCGGCGCTGGTTGCCGCGCTTGATTCGGGCCATGTCGCCGGTGCCGCGCTCGATGTCTTCGCGCCGGAGCCGATTCCAGCTGGCCACGCGATCCTCGGTCGCGCGAACGTCATCCTTGCCCCCCATATCGCGAGTGTCAGCCCGGCGGCGGTGCAGCGGCTCCGGTCGGGCGCCGCGGAGCTGGCCGTGATGGCGATCCGCGGCGAGCCGCTGCCGAGCGTCGTCAATGGCGTGGGCTTGGCCACGCGGGGCTGACGGCACTCGATCTCCGGAGGGTTCCCACGCGGGAGTAAGGTCCATGTCGAGCGATCGTCCCGCCCCGAGCCCGATCCCCGTCGCCATGCTCTCGGCCTGGGTTGAGCAGGCCTTCCTGCGCGCTGGGCTCTCGGCGACCGACGCCAGCCATGCCGCAGAACCACTCGTCCTTTCCGACGCGATGGGCGTCTTCACCCACGGCACGAAGCTCCTCCCCGGCTATCTGAAGAAGCTCGTGGCGCGGGGCTCCAAGCCTGACGCCCGGCCGCGGATCGTCCGGCAGGGGCCTGGGTTTGCCGTCCTCGATGGCGACGCCTCCCTCGGCCAGATCGGCTGCCACTTCGCTGTTGATGTGGCGATTGAAAAGGCGCGGAACGTCGGCGTGGCCTATGTCGGCCTGCGGAACACCGGCCACATCGGCGCCGCCGGCGCCCAGGCCGTTCGCGTCGCGCGGGAGGGCTTCTTCGCGCTGGTCGTCGGCAACGACCGGCCGAGTGTCGCCGCCGCTGGATCGCGCGGGGCGGTGCTGGGAAGCAATCCACTCGCCTGGGGGGCGCCGGTGCCGGGAGGGGATCCGATCTTCCTCGACATCGCCACCGCCGCCGTGGCGGGGGGGAAAGTCTATGCCGCCGTGGCCCGCGGCGAGCCGATTCCCGCGACTTGGCTGATCGACGAGCGCGGCCTGCCCACCGCCGACGGATCCTTGTATCCGCAGCATGCGAGCCTGGCGCCGATGGCGGGGCACAAGGGCTACGGGATCGGCGTCCTTGCCGAATGGCTCTCCGGGATTCTTGCCGGCGGCGCCGTGACGACGCAGGTGGGGAGCTGGCTCTTCGATCCCCCAGGCGATCCGACGCTCCACAATGCCGGCTTCATCGTTTTCGACATCAGTGCCATCGCCGATCCCGACGCCTACGCCGCGTCGCTCACCCGCTTTGCGGCCGAAGTCCGGGGGGCCGCTGCGGCCGAGGGGAGCGATCGGGTCCGCCTCCCCGGCGATCTCGAGTGGGAAACGTATCGCCACAGCATCGCCGCGGGCATCGCGCTTCCCGCTGATGTGCGGGCGAAGCTTGCGGAGGCGGGTGAGATCGTCGATCTTGGTTTGCCTTGGTGAAAGGGTCGCCGTGGTGGTGGGGTGTGGGGAATCCGGGGGGAGGTTGCATGGTCCGCTTGCTTCGATCGTGGTGTCTGCCGCTGCTGGCAGTCGCCGGGCTGCTCGGTGGGATGGGATTGCGTGCCGCCGACGAGGATGACCGGGCGCCGCCGCCGCTGGTGCTTGGGAGTTCGGTGGCCGTGTCACGCGACCAGGTCCGCGACCTCACGCTCACCATCGCCCCCGAACTCCCCTGCGTTTGGCCGGCGGGGATGACGCCGATGGCGGTGATCCCCACCGCGACATTCGGCCGCAGCGGCCGCCACCGCGACATGCTCGTCATCGATGAGCACACCGGCACGCAGTGGGATGCCCCCGCACACTTCGTTCCCCCCCCCGATTCGGGTCTTCCTGGTGCCGGGCCGATGGGGCTGGTCACGGGTGAAAAAGTTCCCGCCTGGCAGTTCTGCGGCGAGGCCTGCGTGATCGACGTCCGCCAGGGACGCGACAGTGCCGAGAAGGGATCGAGCGTCCTGGTCGGTCCGGAGGTGGTGCGCCAGTGGGAGATGACGCACAGGCGTCTCGGCCCCGGCGACGTCGTTCTCTTCCGCAGCGACTACACCGACGACTTCTACAAGCCATTTCCGGAAGGGGAGCGGTTCGTGGCGGCGGCGCTCAAAAAAGAAGCGCCCGGTTGGCCCGCGCCGACGGCCGCCACGATGGACTATCTCGCCGACCGGGGCGTGATGACGCTCGGCCTCGATGGCGCGAGCATGGGGCCGCTGCCGAACCTCGCCGTAGCGACCCACCAAGCCGGCGGCAAGCGTGGGATGGTGTGGGTGGAGTGCGCTACCAATCTCGGAAGCCTGCCGACGACGGGGGCGTTTTTCGCTCTCCTTCCCGCCAAGCATGCCGGGGGTTCAGGGGGCGAGTGCCGCTGTGTGGCGATCACCGAGCCGAAGCTCGCCGCCGAGTTGATCGCCCGGGCGCGGGCCCGGCGGGTGGTCGA
>CALQRA010000231.1 GCA_943332855.1 Candidatus Kuenenia stuttgartensis | reverse complement strand
GTGGTGGGGCTGTTGTTGGCCGGGGTGCTCGCCAATGTCGCCTTCGCCTCGTGGCTCGCCGCGCGGCGGGCCGCCGACGTCGCCCGGCTGCGCGAGCGGCAGGTGGTCGAGACGCTCGCTACGTCGCGCGTCACGCTCACGCTTCCTGTCCTCGAGACCCTCGCCCGCCTCACCGACAGCCGGTTCGTCGTCTGGAATCCGGTCGATGGCTCGCTCGGGACGACAACGCTCGACTCGGGTGAGCGCGACGAGCTCTCCGCTGCAGGTGTCGCTCTGGCGCTCGAGCGCGGCACGACGACGCTCGGCGGCCAGGCGTTCCGGGTAGCGACGGTGCGGTCGGGGAGTGTGCGACCGGAGACGGTCGTCGTGCTCACGCCGCGCCGGTCGCTTGTCAGTCTCGCCCTCGAATCGGCCTGGCCGCAGCTCGCCGTCGCCGCCATCACCCTCGCTTTTCTCATCCCCGCCACACTGGCAGCCACCGGCCGGCTCTCGCGCCGCATCGGTGCGGTCGAGCGCCGGGTCGCCGCGATCGCCGCGGGGGATTTTGGAACGGGGGGCATCGACGAAGGGCAGGACGGCACCAGACCGGCGCCGGTCGACGACGAAATCGGCAGGCTGAAGCGCGGCGTGGAGCGGATGAGCGGGCAGCTCGGTCAGCTCCGGGCCCGGCTCCTCGCCGGCGAGCGCGAGTGGCTCCTCGGCCAGCTCGCCGCCGGGTTTGCCCACGAGCTTCGCAACGCCGTCACCGGCGCGCGCCTCGCGATCGATCTCCACCGCAGCCGCTGCCAGGCTTCGTCCACCGATGGCAGCCTCGCCGTGGCGATCAAACAGCTCGCGGTCGTCGAGGAGGAGGTGCGGGGGCTGCTCGCCCTCGGGAAGCGGACCGAGTCGGCGCCCGAGCCGCTCACCATCGACGATGTGTTCACCGAGGTGGCCGACCTCGTCTCGCCGCGCTGCCAGCATGGGGGGACGACGCTCGACGTCGAGAAGCCGACCGGGATTTCGATCGTCGCCCGGCGCGACAGCCTCCGGGCGGCGCTGTTGAACCTCGTCGTCAACGCGATCGACGCCGCCGGGCGCGGGGGGAGAGTCCGTCTCGAGGCGCATGCCATCGGGCCCGAGGTGCAGATTTCCGTCGACGACACCGGGCCTGGCCCCCCGGATTCTCTGGCGGCCACACTCACCGAACCGTTCGTCACCGGGAAGCCGGAGGGGATCGGCCTCGGCCTGGCGATCGTCACCGCGGTGGCCGAGGACCATGGCGGCAGGCTCGAATGGGGGAGAGTCAACGACCACACCCGGTTCACGATCGTCCTTCCCGCCGGCGCGGTGTCGCCCACCACTCCCGGCTCCCCTGCTCACCGGTCAAAAGCCACCACACCATGAACCGCATTCTGATTGTCGACGACGAGCCCGCGATCGGCTGGAGCCTCGGAGAGCTCCTCGACGACCGGGGCCATGCCGTGAAGACCGCCGCAAGTGTTGAAGAAGCGCTCGAGATCTGTCGGCACTTTCTTCCTGAGCTTGTCCTCCTCGATGTCCGCCTCCCCGGCCGCGACGGGCTCTCGGCGATCCCCGACTTCCGCGTGCTCGTTCCCACAGCCCCGATCGTCGTCATGACGGCCTTCGGCGATCTCGACACGGCCGTCCGGGCGGTCGAGGCTGGCGCTGCCGAATATCTCGTCAAGCCGTTTGACTCGGGACAGGTGACGGCGATCGTCGACCGGCTCCTCGAGCGCGGGGCCACGGCCGCAGCGTCGGCCCCGCCCCCCGGTGGCTTGGTCGGCAGTTCGGCGGTCATGCAGCGGGTGTTTGCGCGGGTGGCGCTGGCCGCCTCGAGCGATCTGCCGGTGCTCATCACCGGCGCCACCGGCACCGGCAAGGAGCTTGCCGCCCGTGCCATCCATGCCCACTCGGCGAGACGCTCCGGGCCGCTTATTGCCGTGAACCTCGCGGCCCTCCCGCCGGCGCTCGTCGAAGGGGAGCTCTTCGGGCATGCAAAGGGCGCCTTCAGTGGAGCGACGGCGCGCGACGGCCTGTTTGCGAGTGCCGATCGCGGCGTGCTGTTTCTCGACGAGGTGGGGGACGCGGCGGCGGAGGTCCAGGCGAGGCTCCTGCGCGTCCTCGACGCGCGGGAGATTCTTCCGCTGGGCGCGTCGGCCCCGCGCCCCGTCGACATCCGCGTCATCGCCGCCACCAACCGCGATCTCGCCGCCGACGTCGCGGCGGGCCGGTTTCGGGCCGATCTCCTCCATCGGCTGCGGGTGTTCACGATCGAGATGCCGCCACTTTCGGCGCGGCTCAACGACATCCCGGCGCTCGTGGTCCATTTCCTCTCGGGCAGCCCCGGCTGCGGCCCCCTCCAAGCGGCCTCAGACGACTTTCTCGCTGCCGTCCGTGCCCGCTCCTGGCCGGGGAACGTTCGCGAACTCAAGGCCGCGGTCGACGTCGCTGCCGTGCTCGCCCGTGGCGGCACGCTCCGCCCCGAGCACCTACCGCCGCCGCTCCCCGGAGCCGCCGGCGCTACGATCGCGGAGGGCACCAACGCCTCGGCTGCCGACGGCGTGGCCACCGCCGAGGCCCGTCTGGAGCGCGCCGTCCGCGACTGGGTGGCGGCGCAGCTCGGCGCCGAACAACCCCGTGAGGGCTGGCTCCACGAGGATTTCCTGAAGGCCGCGGAGGCAACGCTCATCGACGAAGCGCTCGCCCGCACCGGCGGCAACCGCACCGCCGCAGCCAAGCTCCTCGGCCTCGACCGCTCCACCCTCCGCGGCAAGCTTCCGCGGGGGTGAAAAGGCTGTGGAACCACCGCCGGCCCGATCGCGCGAGCGGGGCGCGATTGGGCTGCCGTGGAACTTCCGTTCCGAAAGGTCGTCGGCCAACGGCGGGCCGCACGCCTTGCCGTCGGAAACCTGTGGCCTACCGCGCATGCTCGTGGCCTGCGCCTGGAATTGACCCGATCGGCAGAAACATCGGCCGCGGCGCCGGACGGCTGGGCAACGCCCCGGCCTCGACAACCAACTCGAAAAACCCGAGGCGGGCGTAGAACCGAAGCGCCTCCGGGAGCGCATCGACCACCACGCCGACGCACCCAAACCGGCGCGCCATCTCCCGGGCCATTTCCAGGGCGAATCGCACGAGCCGGGAGCCGATTCCCTGTCCCTGGTGGGTCGTGGAGACGGCCAGCCTTGCCAGACGCAGAATCGGCAGCGGATAGGCCGGCAACCGCTGTCGCTCACGACGCGGCAGGCGGTCGATCACCATCGATCCCGGCGCGATCGTGACATAGCCAACGACAAGGCCGGCGGTCGACGCCACGTAGGTCACGCCGACGTGGAGCCGGAACTGGTTTTGCCCCGCGTACTTCCGAAAGAAACGGTCGAGCTCCACATCTCCTGATGCAAACGACGACCGCTCGTCATCCGGCCGCAGGGGCCGGATTTCAATCTCCATCAAAGAGCGCCTTCATGGCCGGCGTCGGTGGCTCTGGCCGATCGATCCGCTGAACCACGTCCGCGCCGACCTGGCGAGAAAGCTTGATCATGGGGGGCACAACGACGTCGGCCGGCAGCTCCTCGAGCGCGGCGAGGTGATGAAGAATGGCCGTTTCGATGAGGTGGGATTTCTTGACGCCGTGCTGCCTCGCAAATCGCTCCAGCCGCTCCCGCGTCGTGTCGGCAATGACGGCGGAGACCTGCGATACACCGGTTGCCATGACTCACTCCTGCGGCCGAAGATGCCCGGAATAAAGACCTTCCGACACGATTCTACAGAAACGTAGATTCCCCGGCAACGATGGATGGCGGTGTGTCGCCGCCGCGCGGCGAATCGTTCGCCGGCAAGGGGGAAAGTTCCACCGCCCAGGCATTTCCCCCGCGCACCGCCGATGATGAGAGATGTGCTGACCCCGGTCGGCGTGTTCGCCCCCGCCTGATTCCCGCCACCATGCGCCACACCGCCCCCCACGATCGTCGCCCCGCGCGGGCCTTCACGCTCGTCGAGCTCCTCGTCGTCATCGCCATCATCGGCACGCTCGTCGGTCTGCTCCTGCCGGCCGTCCAGTCGGCCCGCGAGGCCGCCCGGCGGATGCAGTGTGGCAACAATCTCAAGCAGCTGGCGCTGGCCTTCCAAAACTACGAGTCGGCCCGGAAGCAACTGCCGCTGGCCTCCACCGACCCCAACGGGGCGACGAAGTTCCATTCTTGGGCGCCGTTCCTCCTCCCTTATGTCGAGGAGGCAAACCTCGTCAGCCAATACACGCTCGCGACCGAATGGTGGAAGAGCCCCAACCGCGAGATCGTCATCAACCAGCTCGCCGTCGTGCAGTGTCCGTCGACGCCTTCCTTCAATCGGATTCAGGACAAGCCAGAGACGACGACGCCGAACAAGACCGGCGCCTGCGGCGACTACTTTCCCCCCACCGGTATCCATCCGGTCGATGCCAACGGATTCCTCGCCGCCGACGAGAAGGTGACAGGCGACACGCGCGGCATCGTCTGCTGGTGGAGCGACGGCACGAAAGCGACGGTCGCCGGGCTCAACAACGGCGGGCCCACCAACACCTCCAATCGCTTCAAGGACATCATCGATGGCCTTTCGAAGACGATTCTGATGGCCGAGTGTGCCGGCCGCGAGGATGTCTACCGGGGGCGGAAGAAGTATGCGGTCGATTACACCGGCGCCTCGGGCAAGAAGATCCGGGCCCGCGGCGGCGCCTGGGCGACGACCGACAACGCCTTCATGATCGGTTCGGTGAAGCCGTGGGACGCTTCGTTCGGCGACATCCCCACCCCACCACGGATCAATTCATCGAACGAATGGGGGCACGCGTTCTACGCCTTCCATCCGCAGGGGTCGAACATCAGTATGGCTGATGGGTCGATTCAATTCCTCGCCGACGATACACCGCTGCGGCTCCTCTGCACCCTCGTGACCCGGGCCGGCGGCGAGACGGCCGCAGCGCCGTGAGTGCTTCCAGTAAACGGTGAACGGCTCAACGCCCGGGCGCCGACACAAAAGCGCCGCCTCAAAAGCACCACGCTCGACGCCGCCAGCGAGGGGTCGCCCGTGTTCCGAGAGCCGGCGTTGCCGGCCAGCGGAGCCATGGATGGCGGAGCGCAGGCGGCATCGAGTGAGCGGCGGCCATGGATGGCCGACGCGAACGTCCGGCGACGGGACACGGGCGACCCCGAAGCCAAGTTTGAGCCCTTATCTGAGAAGCACCCACGCACCCGAACCTGTGGGTGGTCCATCGGCGGGGCCGGCAAAAGTTTCGTCGTTCCTCGGAGGCACCTCGTCACTCCTCAAGCGTTCGCCGACCCCGGCCTCGCCTCTGCGGTGGCAAGAACGCTGAACTTGAAACGCCGATTGGCCCCGTGCGCTATCACGAAACGAAGCCGGCCCGGCGGGAATCGAGCCCCGCCGGGCCGGTCTGGCATTTGTGGCGTGAGTTCAGTGCCGGCTCACGGTTGCTCGGGGAGCCGGCCTGTCTCGACCGCCGGCGTCGGGCCGGTGCAGGCCCGCATGAAGGCGACGAGGTCGGCCTTCTCCTGCGCGGTGAGCTTGAGCGGCTTGATCTTGTCTGAGAGGGTGGCGTTAGGATGGCCCCCCTTGTCATACCACTCCACCACTTCCTCAAGCGTGGCCACTGACCCGTCGTGCATGTAGGGGGCAGTGAGGGCGACGTTTCGCACCGTCGGCGTCTTGAAGGCACCCTTGTCTTTGGGGTCCTTGGAGACGACGAACCGACCGAGATCGGGCTCGGGCTGGTCCATGCCGATGCCGAGGTTGTGGTACTTCTCGTCAGCGAGATTCGCGCCGACATGGCAGGCGGTGCAGTTCCCCTTCTCGGTGAAGAAGATGTCGCGGCCGCGCTTCGCCGATTCCGACATCGCGAACGTCGCCGCCGCCCCCTTCGCCTCGGCGTACTTCTTCGCCAGCTCCTCGTCCTCCTTGATGTCGTCCTCGTCGACGTCGGCAAATGGGCGGAGCTGCTCGCCGTAGTCGTAGGGGGAGGGGCCCGTGACGAGGACGCGCTCGAAGGCGGCGATCGCCTGGCCGACGGCGTCGATCGAGACGCCGCCGAAGATCTTCTTGAATTGCTTCTCGTAAACGGGAATGCCTTTGAGCCGCGCGACGGCCCCTTCGTGCGTGAAGCCCATCTCCCCGGGATTGGCGATCGGGCCCACCGCCTGGGCCTCGAGCGAGTCGGCACGGCCGTCCCAGAACTGCGCCCCGGAAAGGATGCGGTTGTAGGAGACGGGGGAATTGCGGCCGCCGAGCTGATCGCGGATGCCGAGGCCGGTCTTCGTGTGGGCGCCGTAGCCCTGGGCGGGATCATGGCAGCTGGCGCAGCTTACGGTGGCGTCGACCGAGAGGCGGGGATCGAAGTAGAGTTGGCGACCGAGCTCAATCTTGGCGCGGGTGAGCGGATTCTTGTCGAGGCCGGTGATCTGACCGGCCCCCTGCGAGAGCCCCAGCGGCAGCACCGGCTCGAGGATCGCCGAGTTCTTCGCATCGGCGAGCCAGCGGTCGATCTGCTCGGTCGTGATCGGCCCGCTGCCAGGGACACCGGCAGTCAGGGACGCCTCGCCGAGGATCGCCATGTCGGCGGCGGGGGAGACGGTCGCGAGGCCTGTCACGAGGAGCCCCCCGAGGAGGCCTGCGACAAACCGGGAGCGCTTGCCTGGCGTGACCAGGAACGGAAACAGCCGACCCATACACGACTCCTCGGAGAAAGGGTGCGGTTCCAGCGGGCTTCCGCCGGAGGAACCGAAGGCACCGGAACAGAGCTTTCCATCGACATCGCCAGACAGAATGTGGAATTCTACCACCCCGGCCCCGGGTGGCGACCACCTCCTCGCCCCCAGGGAGGAAAACCCGGGGGTTTGGCGAACCGACCGATGCTTTCCCATCCCCCACCAACCCGATTCCTTTCATCCCCCTAGGGCCCCCCCTACAATCGGGTCTGGTGCTTTTTCACCGGTTCGATTTTTGCAGTTTTCCCCTCCTCGGAGCGTTTTCTCGATGGACATTCTCGGCGAGATCCTTAAGCAGGTTCTGGAAGGTGCTGCCCAAGGCCAGCAGCAGCCCCAGCAGCGGGCTCCGCAGCCGCAACAGCGCGCGCCCCAGCCGCAACAACGTGCCCCGCAGCCGCAACAACGTGCCCCGCAGGGGGAGCCCCAGGGGATGCCCTCGCCGAACGATCTCGGTGAGATCTTCAAGCAGATCTTCGGCGGCAACGACGCCCAGAAGCTCCCCGAGGTGGTGAAGCAGTTCGAGGAGAAGGGGATGCGGGAGGAGGTCGACTCGTGGGTCCGCACCGGCCC
>CALQRA010000230.1 GCA_943332855.1 Candidatus Kuenenia stuttgartensis | reverse complement strand
CGCGCCCCGCCGGCGCCCCCCGCGCCGCGACCTCCGCCGAGTCGATCGTTCCAGGCGCCGATCGGCCAGCCTCGGTGGGTCCGCTGCTGGGTGGCGCGGCAGGGCTGGTGTTCCTCGGGATCGCCGCCCTGGCCGTCGATGTTCCGGTGGCCGCCTGGTTCAAAGATGGCGCCTGGCCGGCAGCGATGCCGAGCGTGCTCGTGAAGATCGCCGGTGAGATCCACCGTCTCGTGACGCTCTCCGAGCTGATCGGACACACGGTGAGTGTCGTGATCCTCCTCGGCCTCGTCGCAGCGCTCGATGGCACGCTTGCCTGGCCGCTGTGGCGAGCGCCGGCATTTGGCCGGCCTGCGCGGCAACCGACGCCCCAGCAGGCGACGTTTGCCCGGTTTCTCGGGGCCACGTTCACTGGTGGAATCCTCACCGACATCATCAAGCTCCTCGTCGATCGGGTGCGGCCGCGGGCCGCCGATTTCGTCGCCCACGGCAGCGTCTGGGATTCCTTCAATGAAGCAGTGATCGCCACGGTCACAGGGAGCCGTTCGAACATCAACAGCTTCCCGTCGGGGCACTCGGCGATCGCGGCGGGGTTTGCCGCGGCACTGGCCTGGAAATACCCGCGCGGCCGGATCTTTTTTGCGATCTTCGCCCTCATGGCGGCGTCGCAGCGGATCGTCTCCTCGGCCCACTTCCCCAGCGACGCCTGCTTCGGCGCGGCGCTGGGGCTCGTCGGCGCGAGCTTCTTCCTCCGCAGGCAACCGTGGCGACCGGCTTTGCCCCCCCCGAGCGCGCGCGGCTCTGGCACCGACGCATTCAATGGTAGCCCGGCGGGCGATGCCGTATAGTGCGGGGTCTGCGGAGGCCCTCCGCTCCGCACCACACCACCAGCCACGCACCCATCAGGAATCGCACCATGCCCGCCCCCAAGAAAGCCAAAAAGGCCGTGAAGTCACGACGTGCCGAAACGGCCAATGGGGCGGATGAAGCGCCGATCGCTGCCGCACCCCAGAGCCCGCCGGAGCCCCCCCGCAGCCTCCGCGTGCTCCTCGTCGACGACGACGCCGAGATCATTGAATCGATGCGGACGGTCCTCGAATCGAAGGGCTATGAGATCCTCGTGGCCCGCGATGGCAACCAGGGACTCCTGATGGCCGAGCGCGAGAACCCCGACTTGGTCGTCCTCGACATGATGATGCCGAAGCGGAGCGGCTTCCTCGTCCTCGAGCGGCTGCGCCGCAGCCGCCCCGTGCCGATGCGCGTGATCATGATCACCGCCAACGAGGGGAGCCGTCACAGGGCCTATGCGGAGATGCTCGGCGTCGACGACTACATCCGCAAGCCGTTCGCGATGGATCGTCTCCTCGACAGTGTTCAGCGTCTCCTCGGCGCTGCGCGTTGACACGCGCGGCCGATCGGGCGCTCCGTCGCCCTTGCTTACGCCGCGCATCCGCCGCACAGCGATGCCCCGCACGACCGGCGAAGACCGGGCCGAAAGCCGGTTGCGAGTTGGCCGTCAAGGGGGATCACGACAGCGGAGTTTGGGGAGGATGCGCAGGACGAATGTGCGATTGACCCTCCCCGAGGGGCGTCCTAGATTGCGACGGTAACCGACCGATGGTGGTGACTCGCGGTGTTGCGGTCGCGAACGTCGGAACAGGCGCTGGATGGGCCGCGCGACTCCTTGCGGGGTGTCGCGGCGAACAGGGGTGCAGATGCCGAAGCCAGGTGACGAACGTCAATTCGACACCGCCGCGCCGCAGCCGCCGACCGGCCCAATGACGGGCCGTTCGATCGCACCGCTCGCGCCCCGCTCCGGCCCGGCTTCCTGGCCCGATGGGGATGACATCAAGGAGCGCGTCCGCGACGCCACCGACATCGCCGATCTCGTTGCCTCGTACATCACGCTCCGCCGGCAGGGGAAAAATCTTGTCGGCCTCTGCCCCTGGCACGACGACTCGAAGCCAAGCTTCAACGTCAATCCGGAGAGGCAGACCTTCCGCTGCTGGGTGTGCGACATCGCGGGTGACGTGTACAGCTTTCTGATGCGAATGGAGAAGATCGAATTCCGCGAAGCCCTCGAGCAGCTCGCCGAGCGGGCCGGCATCGATCTCCCCCGTGGACGGGGCGCAGTCCCGGTTGACGAGCGGAAATCGCTCCACAAAGTCCTCAACTGGGCCTGCGACCGATTTGCCGACCACTTCCGCCGCGCCCCCGACGCCGAACCGGCCCGCGCCTACCTCCGCGACCGCGGCCTGAACCTCGAGACGATCGAGCGATTCCAACTCGGCTACGCCCCGGCGGCCTGGGACTGGCTCCTGCGGCAGGCGCCGGCGGCGGGATTTTCCGCAGAACTGCTCGCCCGCGCTGGCCTGGCCGTCGAGCGGCAGGAGCGCGGCGGGCACTACGACCGCTTCCGCGACCGGGTGATGTTCCCGATCCGCGACCCGCAGGGACGGTGTGTCGCCTTCGGTGGCCGCGTTCTCCCCGGATCGACCGAGGGGGCGAAATACATCAACTCCCCCGAGACGCCGGTGTTCTCGAAGAG
Organism: Candidatus Kuenenia stuttgartensis; assembly: GCA_943332855.1. Taxonomy (GTDB): domain Bacteria; phylum Planctomycetota; class Planctomycetia; order Pirellulales; family UBA1268; genus QWOP01. Next base: position 4,836 of record CALQRA010000230.1, on the reverse strand, counting down.
CTCGCTTCTCTACGGCCTCGACAGCTCGCGCGACGCCATGGCCCGGACAGGCCGGGCGGTCGTCGTCGAGGGCTACACCGATTGCCTCGCGGCCCGGCAGGTCGGTTGCAATGACGTCGTCGCCGTCCTCGGCACGGCGCTCGGCGAGCGCCATGCCAAGCTCCTGCGGCGCTATGCCGATCGTCTCGTTCTCGTCCTCGACGGCGACGAAGCAGGCCGGCGGCGGGCCGACGAGGTGCTCGACGTCCTCCTCGCAGAGCCGATTGACATCCGCATCGCCCGCATGCCTGACGGTGTCGACCCCTGCGAGTTTGCCCTCGAGCAGGGGCGCGAGGCGTTCGAGGCCCTCGTCGAGTCGGCGGTCGATGCCCTCGACTACCGGCTCGAGGAGGCGGCAGCGAAGGTGGCCGGGCGGGGCGACGATGCCGCCCTGGCCGCGGTGGAGAGCGTGCTCGTTGCCCTGTCGCGCGTCTCCAATCGCTCGACGCTCGCCCCGTCGCAGCAACGCTTGCGCGAGGATCAGGTTCTCGGTAGGCTCTCGCGCCGCTTCGGGCTGTCGCGGGAGGCACTCCTCGGCCGGCTCTCCGCCCTCCGGAAAGACTTCTCCGCCCGGATGCCGACGACTACCGAGGGGGACGGTGAGCCCCGCGCCGAGCGTTTCCTTCCCGTCACCCCGACCCGTCTCCCCGCCTGGGATCGGGAGGTCCTTGAGGTCCTCGTCGGCGTGCCCGAGGCGATGGGACTGGTGATCCGCGAGATTCCCACCGACGATCTCGAACACCGCGGTAGCCGCACCGTCCTTGAGACGGCGCGGCGGATGCATGCCGAGGGGCGCGAGGTCAGCCTCGGTGCCCTGCTCCTGGAATTGACCGATCCGGCCTTGCACAGTCTGCTGGTCGCCGTTGACTCGGATCTCCACTCAAGCACCGCGGCCACCGCCGCCGACCGCCTCTCCCATCTCGAGGAAGCGCTGCGCCAGAGGCGCGCGGATCGGGATGTGGCTGCGGGGATCCGCACATTGAAATCCTCGAGCCTCGATGCCGAGGCCGAGGCGTTCGTTCTCGAGCAACTCGTCGCCACGCGGCGGGAAGCCCAGGGCATGACCGATCCCAAGGATGGGTGAAGGTGCCCGTCTCGTTGACTGCGATCGGCGAATCCCGGCTCCGGCCGGGAAGCGCCGGGGGGCGGTACGCGAGTGACGGTAGAATGGTGAAGGAGACCACCAATGAAGAAGCAGGCTGCACGGATGGCGATGTCGCACGACCCCACCTCCCGGATCTCGTCCCCCCGGACGAACGCCCCGGACGATTCCTCCCCTCAGCCGAATCCGTCGAGCGCGGCCGGCGGTGACCACGTTGAAGCGGCCGCCGGGGACGGCCCCGACATCCTCCCCTTCGTGGCCGCCGGGAATCCCGTTCCTGCCCATGACCACGAACTGGCCGCGCTCATCGCCACCGGCCGTGCCCAGGGTTACCTGACGTTCGACCAGGTCAATTCCTTCCTCCCCGACGAGGCGGTTGACCCCGAGAAGATCGACGCGCTGCTGGTGGCCCTTGAGGAGAAGGGGATCGATCTCCTTGACGAGGCTCCGCCGCCACGCGTGACGGCGGCCAGCGGCCCGGCACCGAAGGCCAAGGCACCCCGTCGCGACGAGGCGATCACCTCGGCCCCCTCCAACGCCGGCAACGATCCGATCCGGATGTACCTGGCGCAGATGGCCGAGATCCCTCTCCTGACGCGGCCGGAGGAAATCTCCCTGGCGAAGCGGATCGAGGTCACGCGGAAGCGGTTCCGGAGGGCGATCCTCGGCTGTTCGTGGTCGATGCAAACGACCGTCGACACCCTCCAGCGGGTCCACGAAGGGAAGCTCCCCTTCGACCGGACGATCAAGGTCTCGCTCACCGAGCGGCTCACGAAGGAGCAGATCCTCTCGCGGATGCCGCACAATCTCACCACGCTCGTGCGGCTCGTGGAGCGGAGCAAGGCTGATTTCCGCCTCCTCGTCAGCAAGCGGACCGGCCCTGACGAGGCCCGCGCAGCCCGGCTGCGATTCCGCCGCGACCGTGCCAAGTCGCTGACGCTCGTCGAGGAATTGAGCCTGCGGACCCGGCGGGTGCAGCCGCTCCTCAAGGTGCTCCGCGGGATGTCTTCCCGGATGGACCGGCTCCAGCAGGAACTGCGGCTGGTCGATCACGGCCACGGCTCACGTGACGACCGGGCCGACCTGCGGAAGGAGCTCCGTGACCTCATGCTCTCGACCCTCGAGAGCCCGCGGTCGCTGCGGACACGGGTGGGGGCGCTCGAAAAGCTCCAAGCCGAGTACGAGACGGCGAAGCGCAGCCTCTCCGCCGCAAACCTCCGCCTCGTCGTCTCGATCGCCAAGAAATACCGCAACCGCGGGCTCTCCTTCCTCGATCTCATCCAGGAGGGGAACACCGGGCTGATGCGGGCGGTCGACAAGTACGAATACCGGCGCGGCTTCAAGTTCTCGACCTACGCCACCTGGTGGATTCGGCAGGCGATCACGCGGGCGATCGCCGACCAGGCGCGGACGATCCGCATCCCGGTCCACATGATCGATGTCCTCTCCAAGCTCCGGACCACCGCCAAGCGGCTCCTCCACGAGCTCGGCCGCGAGCCGACGACCGAGGAGATGTCGCAGGCCTCGGGGATCCCCCTTGACGAAGCGCGCCGCGTGCTCGACATGGGGCGTCAGCCGATGAGCCTCGACCGGCCGGTTGGCGAGAGCGAGGATGCGAGCTTCAGTGAATTTGTCGAGGATCTGTCGGCGGAGAGCCCGACGCAGTCGGCCACCAACGGCCTGCTGAAGGATCGCATCGAGTCGCTTCTCAAGACCCTCACCTTCCGGGAGCGGGAGATCATCCGCCTCCGCTACGGCCTCACCGACGGCTACACCTACACGCTTGAGGAAGTGGGGCGGATCTTCCGCGTCACCCGGGAGCGGGTCCGGCAGATCGAGGCCAAGGCGGTGAAGAAGCTCCAGCATCCGGTCCGGTCGCGTCAGCTCGAGAGCTTCCTCGGCGGCGTGCCGGGCTGACGCTCCGTCCCGCAACGTTCGGCGGGCCGGCCGTGCTGGTTTGCTCCCCCGGGAGCCGACAGACGGCCGGCCCGCCTTCGTTTTGCCCCCCGAGGTGCCCGACGGAGGGCTCTGGCGCCGAACGGGTGAATGGCCGGCAGACGTCTGGTAAGCTGCGATTTCCAGTCCGTCCCTCTCTCCCCTTCCAGGCTCCCATGGCCCTTGCCGTCACCGCCGATGCCGTGCGCACCCTGCACCGCATGCATCGTCAGCTTGAGGATCTGCGGTCGCGGCTCGCCGCCGGTCCCCGGGCGATCGATGCCCGCAGCCGGAATGTCGACGCCATCACAGCTCGGCTGGGCGTGCTCCACGAGGAAGTCCGCAAGGCCCGGCTGATTGCCGATCAAAAGCAACTCCAGCTCCGCTCCATGGAGACCCGCATCAAGGATTGCGAGGCGAAGCGCAACGCCGCCAAGACCAACCGCGAATACCAACTCCTCGGCGAACAGATGGCCGCCGACGACGAGGCGAAGAAGGTTCTTGAGGACGAGATTCTCGAGGCCCTCGAACGCGTTGACGGCCTGAAGGCGACCCAGCCGCCGATCGAGGCGGAGCTCGCGGCGGCGAAGGCGTCGCTCGAGGAGATGAAGGGGAAGGTCCAGGCCGAGCGCGGCGCCCTCGACACGGAGGTGGCACGGATCGCCGCCGATCTGGAGCGGGCCGAAGAGGAGCTCCCCAACGAATCGCGCGACTCATACCGGCGGATGGTGCGGAGCAAGGGGGCCGATGCCATGGCCCAGCTCGACGGCGAAAGCTGCGGGGGATGCTGCCAGCAGCTCCCCCCCAATGCACTCGCCGAGCTGTCGCAGGGGCGAGTTGTCCCCTGCCGGAGTTGCGGCCGCATGGTCTACGCCTCCAGGTCTGACTGATCCGGCCACCGCTCGCCCCCTCCCCCTCCCCTCTGCGGGGAGATGGCCGCCGCGTTCCCCCCGAACTCGTTCCGTTTCCTTTTTTTCCGAGGATCCGATGTCCGACCGCATCCCCATGACCCAGTCCGGATACGAAAAGCTCCGCGCCGAAGTCGAAAACATGAACTCGGTGGAGATGCCAAAGATCGCCGCGCGCGTGGCCGCCGCCCGGAGCGAGGGCGATTTGAGCGAGAACGCCGAATACCACGGCGCCCGCGAGAGCCAGGGGATGATGCAGGCGAAGATCAACCTTCTCGCCGACAAACTCGCCCGCGCGGTGATCGTGGAACGGCCGAAGGAGACCAACGGCGAGGTCGTCTTCGGGGCCACCGTCGTCGTCAAGGATTTGAAGTTCGGCGACGAGGAGATTTACGTGCTCGTCGGCGCCGGCGAAGAGGATTTTGACGCCGGGCGAATCAATGTCGCCAGCCCCTTGGCCCAGGGGCTGCTGGGGCGAAAGGTCGGGGAGACGGTCGCCATCGACGTCCCCGCCGGCACGATGCGGATGGAGATCCTCGAGGTCCGCTTCGAGGACATCTGATCAGCCGCTCGCGCCCGCCTCGTCGGCCAATCCCTCCCACAGGGCGCTCCCGATGCGGATGATCGTCGCCCCCTCGAGGATCGCGTCGACGAAGTCGCCGCTCATTCCCATCGACAGCTCGCGAAGCCCGGGATGATCGGCCGCGAGCCGGTCGCGGAGCGCTCGAAGGAGCGCGAACTGGCGGCGGGCGGTGCCCTCGTTCCCCGTCGGCCCCCCTGATGTTGGCGCCGACGCCATCCCCATCAGCCCACGGATCTCCACCGGCCCCCCTGCCGCGGCATCGAGGAGTG
>CALQRA010000229.1 GCA_943332855.1 Candidatus Kuenenia stuttgartensis | reverse complement strand
GGCGATCACGATGGATCTCGCAGAAAGGAGGGGCCCGACCGCAGGGCGGGGAGCGGAAATGGCTGGAGGAGTGTCACTTTGCAGCAGGGCTTGCCGGTTTCCCCTGCAGCCGGAGTTTCTCCAGCCGCGACAGGGGCTTTTCGGGCACTGGGGGCGGAGGGGGGGGAGCGGGGGTGGCTGCGTCCGCGGCCGGAGCCGGCTCCGGTGGTGGCGGCGGCGGCGCGCTCGGGGCGGCAACCTGGATCTCTGCCCCCCCTCCGCGGATCGCGACCGGTTCTCCGGCCACGGTCACCACCATGTCGACAAACGGGGTTTTGTGATTGCCGACCGGTGTCTTGTCTGACGTTTTCACCTGGAAGACCAGCTCCGTGGTCTCTTTCGTGAACTTGAGCTCCTCCGCCGAAGTCTCCGGCGGCAGCCCCTGGAGCCGAGCCGTCGCCTCCCCCTCGAAAGGCACCTTTTGCTCGAACGTGCAGACGACCTGGGCTGCCTGCCCCTGCTCGCACGAGGCGCGGGCGAGCGTGGCCACGGTGTAGGGCTCGACGACCTCGATCGTCGCCAATTGCGAGGCCGCCCAGGCCGGCCCGCCGGCATCCGCCTGGGCGATGCAGTAGACCGGCCAGACGCCGAGGGCCGCGTTGCCGTCGGCATTGAGCGTGTAGAGCCCCTCGGTCTGATCGGCCGGTATGGTGATGTTCGGCCCGGCCCCGATGCCGGGCGAGCGGAACGGAAACTCGACCGTGACAGGCTGCACGAAACCCTCGCCGCGCTTTACGACGACCTTCAGATTCATCGTTCCATTGCGAGCCAGGGGCGCCTTCGGCTGCACGATCTCGAGATGGAACGGCAGCGGCTCGACGACCGCCATCGCGAGTTTGTCGACCTTCGCCCCGTAGTAGACGGCGTTGTTGGGTTGCCCCAGAACGAAGTCGGCGAAGTTCTCGAAGGCTCCGCGCACCTTGATGTTCTCATCCTTGGGACGGGCCTCGAGCGACACCAGCCCCCCGGCGAGGGGCGCGTCGGCGGTGGCTTCGAAGACGACCGGCATCTGCGACAACGCCCCCGGCATCTCGCGGTAGACGGCCGTTAACCCGGCGGGAAGCGCTCCGGGTTCGAGGATCAGGTCACCACCGAAGTTCGTTCGGCCGGCGTTGACGAGGACCGCATAGCGGTTGCCCCGTGGCACCATGATCTGCTGACGAGTCTGCGAATACCGATCGACCCGTGGAATCGAGAGCGTCAGCGACGGCGTCACCGGCTGGAGTTCGACACGGTAGACGAAATCGGGGCGCCCGCGGCCGAGGTGATCCGTGACACGGATGACGTACTGTCCGTCTTCCGGCACCTCGAACCGCAGGTAGGAGTCGGGCCCACGGGAATCATCATTCCCTGCAATCGCAGCTCCATCGGCGCGGAGGATGTTGAGCACCGAGTCGAGCCCGCTGCGGATCCGCCGCGCGAAGCACTCGACCTCGAACACCTGCCCCTTGGTGGCGGCGAACCGGAAGCAATCGACATCCCCATCGGTGCCGACAATTCCATTGAAGGCGAGCGTCGACTCGCCGGTGGTTGCCTCGGCCGGGGCGTTGTTTGGCTCGACCTCGAGGAGGTTGCCGAAGGGGGTGATCCGGAACGGGATCGAGGAGGGACAGATGCCGTTGGCGTCCTTGGCAAACAGGGGAAGGACCGTGCCCGTCGGTGGCACGGCCACTTCCTGGATGATCGGCCCGGCGGCATCGCCGAGAAATGTCACCGACACCGTTTCCCCCGCCTTACCCCCCGCCGGGTAAACGGCCGTGGGACGGGGGAACGTGCCGATGTGGAGACGGTAGCGGCAATTGCCGTCGCCGGCGTAGCTCGTCTCGCGGACCTGGACGTAGTAGGTCCCCTCCTCGGGGGCGACGAAGCTCAGCACGCCGTCCTGCTGGGCGACGGGAGAATCGTCCGCCGCCGCCACCTCAAACCGCTTCGAGTCGAGGATCGACACCGCGGGATCGAAGAGATAGCTCCCCAAGCGGAGTGCCTCGACATCGACGCCGAGCCGCTGCCCCTTGGCAAGCTTCACCGCGTAGAGATCGACATCCTCGTTCTCCACCACGCCATGGACGGTGACGTTGAGATCGAGGGCTTGCGCCTCCTGGAGCGAGCCGTTGGGCTCCTTCTCGTCGGCGATCGGCAAGGCGCCGATGCGAATCGGGCGGAAGTCGGAAATCCCCGACTTGCAGCGGATCTGGAGAAGCTGCTCCCCGAGCGGGTAGTCGTCCGGGACGAAGACCGTGGCCTTGATGGTGTTGTCATCAACCGGCGTGATCGCGCGGACCGCCAGCGGCGTGGCGACCGTGAGCCCGACCGGGGCGTGGAAAAGGATCTCCTCCGCGTCCTTGAGCCGCGCTCCCTGGAGCGTCAATTCGCGCTCGCCGCCGCGTTGCACCCCGCGTGGCAGGATGATGTTCAATTGCGGATAGGAGGCGAAGGCCACATCCGTTGCCGCCGCGGCACCGACCGCCGCCAAAATCGCCACGACCAGTCCCCTGACTTTCGACCGGGACCGACAGGCATGAGGCATCGTTTTCCGGGCGGATCGGGGTCCGCCGCTGCTCCTGGGGTGCGGGCGGCCAAGGGCCGCTGGGATCGAGGCACGTCGTCTCGGAGTCTTCGGCCCGGCCGGCCCCCGGCACCAACGCCCGGAGCATCCGGGCGTCAGCCGGTGCACGGCTCGAGTGGCGACGTCAGGCAATCAGCCCCTGGCGGACCTTCCCGCCATCGACAATCTCGATCGGGCGGTCGCCGGGAGCCATCAGCTCCTTGTCGGCGACGATGCCCAGCCGGTCATAAATCGTGGTTGCCCAATCCTCGACGGTGAGCGGATCGTCCTCCGGCTCACTCGCCGTGGCGTTGCTCGAGCCGTAGACGATCCCCTGCTTGAGCCCGCCACCGGCCATGACGACGCTGAACACCTTCGGCCAGTGGTCGCGGCCGGCGGTGGCGTTGATCTTCGGCGTCCGCCCGAACTCGGAGCAGACACAGACGAGCGTCGTGGCGAGGAGGCCGGTCCGGTCGAGATCACGGATCAGCGACGCGAAGCCCTGATCGAAGGCGGGCAGCTGCCCCTTCATCGAGCCGGCGATGTTGTCGTGCATGTCCCAGCCGCCGTAAGTCATGGTGACAAACCGCACGCCCGACTCGACCAGCCGGCGGGAGAGGAGCATCCGCATGCCGGCCTGGTTGCGGCCGTATTCGTCCTTGATCGCATCCGACTCCTTCGTCATGTCGAAGGCCTCGCGGGCCTTGTCGGAGCTGATCAGGCTGTAGGCCCGATCGTAGAAGGTGTCGAGCGCGTCGAGCGAGTCGCTCTTCTCCTTCGTTTGGAAGTGGTCGTTGACGACATCAAGCATCCGCCGCCGCTTGTCGAACCGGGGCACATCGACCCCGCTCGGCAGGCTCAGGTCCTTGACCTGGAAATTGCCGTCGGCCGGATCACTCCCGAGGCTGAAACCGGCATACGACGAGCTCAAATAGCCGGTACCGGCAAACTCGTTGGGCTGGTTGGGAATGCAGACATACGGGGGGAGATTGTTGCGCGGGCCGTACTCGTGGGCCACGACCGATCCCATGCTCGGATACTGCAGCGCCGGGCTCGGCCGATAGCCCGTGAACATATTGTGGGTGCCCCGTTCGTGGGCGGCCTCACCATGGGTCATCGAGCGGCAGATGGCGAGTTTGTCGGCCACCTTGGCGGTGTGGGGGAGAAGCTCACCCATGCGAATACCGGACACATTCGTCTCGATGCTTCCCAGCGGCCCGCGGTACTCGACCGGGGCGAACGGCTTGGGATCGAAGGTCTCCTGGTGGGCCATGCCACCGGGGAGGAAGATGCAGATCACCGACTTCGCCGTTCCCTCGTGACTGGCGTAGTTCTTGATGTCGCCGCGCGCCTCGCGCATGCGGAAGAAATCACCGAGGGAGAGCCCGAGCCCCCCGAGCACCCCGACCGAGAGGAACCCACGCCGGGCGAGATCGTTGCCAGTGCACTTCATGGACGCCGACTCCTGGTGACTGCGAAAACCGCGGATCACCCAGAATTGTGACACCCGTTTCCGGCGTTGTCGAGCGCCCGCCCCCCCTTCGGACGGACGACCGGCGCCCAGAGGCCCCCCGGGCAGGCTCCGAGGATGCGACCACAAGTCCTTTGTTGTCATGGACTTGAAAAACATCGGCACGATCGCGGCTGGGGCGATCGTGCCGATGGAGAATGTGCCGGACGGCGGAAAGAATCGGACCGACTCCGGCCGTTTAGCGCTCCGCAGGGAGGTCGCGGATGACGTTCTGCCAGTGGACGACCGTGGCATCGGAGCGCGTCGTGGCCTCGGCGACGGTGACGCGGATGCAGCGCAGCGCCTCGAACACGACGCTTGTGTGGCGGAGGATGTCCCGCATCCGGTCGTCGTCCCCTTCCGGGCCGATCGTCGAGTCGTTGTCGACGAATCCGTTCCGCTGCTGGAGCACGCCGACGCGAACGGCATACTCGATCCACGGCTCGACGAGGTCGATCAGCCCCGGGCCATCAGCCGCGGCCGCAACGCCCAGCGGTTCCCCGAAGCGGGACAGCGCGGCACCGGTCTCCTGCGGCTTCCGGAGGAGCATCCGCGAGGCCTGCTTCGGCAGGAGGCTGAAGACCGCGACATCCTCGCCGATGCCGATCGTCGGTTCGATCTGGTCATCGAGCCCTGCGTTGGGCAGCGCGAACGTCCAGAGCGCACCGCCATCGACCTTCGACTTCGACGGCTCGGGAATCCGGTAGCCATCGGGCAGCGAGTCGGGATTGAGGGCGCGGATCTCCTCGACCAGATCATCGGCGAGGGCGAAGAGGTCGGAGAGCCCCTCGCGGAAGAGCTTGGGATCGTCGAGCTTGACGGCGATCGCGGGAGCGACGATCGGCAACGGCTCCACGGAGGCGGGCATGAGGCGCTGCAGCCGCGCCGCTTTCTCCTTGCCGTCGAGCACGAAAGCCGACTGGCCGTCGGCGAGCGCCGGGAAGATCTTTGTCTGCAACGTCGTCAGGAGCCGATCCGCGAGAGGTTCGAACTGCCGGCCAGCCTGTTCGAAGCGCTCCCGGTCGTCCTCGTCGGCCTTGATGAGGATGTTCTTGCGGAAGAACGCCAGGGCCATCCGCCCCCAGTCGACGAAGTCATCGAACTGATCTGGGGGCGTCTTCGCCCGCGTCACGATCGAGAGCAACGGCGATCCACCGGTGTGACCGAGGAGATCGAGAGGCTTCGAGCTGTCGAGGACGCCGTTGCGGGTCCAGTCCCAGGAGTATCCCTCATAGCCCTTGTCGGTGAGAAACGAGTAGCCGAGCGCCGGGCCGGGAATCGGCAGACGCCGCTTGTAGCCGGCGGCCATCTTCCCGAGCATCTCGCGGGCCTCCCTGGCGGCCCCGTCGGGGAGGCCGGCCGAGTCGGCGACCGTGTCGGCGAGGGCGGCGAGCTGCTCGAGGTCGGCCGCGGACGGGGCCGCGGCCCTGGCGAGAGCTTCACTGACGTACGAGATCCCGGTGATCCGCTCGTTGCGGTGCTCGCCGAGCGGCTCAAAAGGCTTCGTCGATGCCAAGCCGTCCCCGCCGTCGACAACGAGCTTCTCCAAATGGTCGGCGGAATCGCCAATCGAGAGGATCACCCGGTCGCCGATCAGGCCGATGGCGAAGACGAGGTCGAGCTCACCAAGCTGGCGACGAACCTTGTCGAGATCGCCGTCCTCGATGCCGGCCTGATCCTGCAGTATCTGCCCCCAGGGGACGAGGCCGCCGTCGATGGTCAGCGTCACCACCTCGCCACCGGCGATCGAGCGTCGCTCGAGCGCGTTGCCGAAGGCGGGATTGGTCTGCGTGAGGAGTTTCAGCAGGACTTCGATCCGCTTGATCTGCGACGTCGCCACCTCGGGCTTCCCGGTCTTGAAGCCCCACACGAGATCGGGAACGACGATCTTCTCAGCGTTGTCGGCGAGCGCCTGGAAGACCATCCGAGCCGTCAACTGCTCGCCGCTGCCGGCCGTGTTGCGCTCAAGTTCCTCGATCTCGGCCACCTGCCGCCGAACTGGCACGATCTTCAGGCCCCGATCGAGCGACGAACCTTCGTCGTCGTCATCGTCGTCGTCGTCCATCTCGATCCGGTCGAGCTCGAACCGCCTGTTGACCTCGATCCCCCCCGGCACGCCACCGCGCGACATCTGGAGGATGGTGGCTGCGTTCTGCGCCTGCTGGACCTTCTGGATCAACTCCAGGAACGTGATGCAGGAGGGCTCGCCGTAGAGAAAGGTGTCGGTCGAGACCATGTCGCGGAGGAGCTCCACCGCCTGCTGGTTCTCGGGGAGCTGGAGATAGGTGTCGAGCATCGACAGCGGGCTGCCCGGCTGGAGCTTCTGTTCTTCGTACTGCTCGAGGGCCTGGATCACGCCCGGGAGTTTGCGGATTGCCGCGACGGCATTGCTACGGAGAACGAGATCGATCTGCTCCTGCAGCCGGAGCGTCGCCGAAACGAACGCCGCATCCTTGGGGATCATCGACACGCCCCCATCGAGCGCGTCGGCGCCGCGGGCGGCTCCCACCAACGGCAGGGAGGCGAGGAGCGCAAGGCACAGCCGGCGGCCGACACGGCGCGCGGCCTGCGGAGCGGCGGAGGCATGGCGGACAAGGGCCATCGTGGATCCTTTCGCTGGGGACGTAGCAGAGGCTCAATTCGATCCGGCACACCGGACCTTTCCTCGACTAGGATATGGCAAACCGGACCGGCGGGGAAACCTGAATCCGCCGCGGAAATACCCCCCCCGACGTGATAGCCGTGCGGATCGGTCCCACCGAGATCGTTGACACCTTCGCTGAGGCGTTCCGGCTGCGCTACACCCGGATCATCGTCACGGCCCACGACGACCACTGGCGCGACGCCGCCGTCCGCGCCGCCTGCGGCTATGGCACGAGTGTTCTTGGCTGCGACGCCGAGATCGGGGTCGAGGGATGGCTTCCCCCCGCCGACACTCCCGACGGCCGACCGGGGGTGGCGATTCTCGCTTTCTCGTTTTCAGCCGAAGGGGTCGCCAAGGCGATCGCCAACCGCACCGCCCAGTGCCTCCTCACCTGCCCTTCGGCCGCCGTCTTCGACGGCTTGCCCTCCGCGGCAGACCGGGCCCCTCTTGGCGGCCACGTGCGCTACTTCGGCGACGGCTTCGAGAAGACAAAGGTCATCGACGGCCGGCGGTACTGGCGTGTGCCGGTGATGGATGGCGAGTTCCTCGTCGAGGAGACTTGCGGGATCGAGAAGGGGGTCGGCGGGGGCAACTTCATCCTCCAGGGTGCGACGCTCGACGGCACCCTCGCGGCCGTGCGGCGGGCCGTCGCCGCGATCGACCGCTGCCCCGGCGTGAT
>CALQRA010000228.1 GCA_943332855.1 Candidatus Kuenenia stuttgartensis | reverse complement strand
GCGATTGCGTAATCCCGGAGGGCGAGCCGGTCGAGGAGCCGTTCCCGCGGCACCATGCCGAGGGTCGTGAGGGCGTCGGTCGGCACCTGCTTGGTGTTGCCGTCGTGATAGATCCCGCCGGCCCGGAGGGCGACCTGGCGGAGCGTGGCAACGTCCTGCCGAGACATGTGACCGTCGATGAACTTCCCCGCCGCCGGATCCCCCACCCCGACCAGCAACACCCCCGACACGCTCTCGGGCATCTTCGGCAGCCCGGTGGCCGGCACCGTGTCGCCATCGGTGACGACCAGCACCGTCGCGCTCCCCGGCCGCCACGGCCTGGCGATCCGGGCCGCCGCGGCGAGGCCGGCGAAGAGGTCGGTCTTCCCGGCCGGGAAGGCGAACGACAGCGGCAGGTCGTCGAGGATGTTGGCGAGGACGTCGGCATCGCGCGTGTCCTCGACGACAGGGAGGGCCCCCGAGGCCACCGCCACGACGCTCACCCGGTATTGATCGACCGGCACGCGCGCCAGCACGCTCCGCACGAGCGTCGCCGCCCGCGCCCGCCGGCTCTGCTTCCCGTCCGGTCCGGCATCGACCAGCCGCATGCTCGGCGAGACATCGAGAACCACAAGGAGATGGCGGATCTTGTCGGCCCCGAGCGCCTTGCCACCATGCGATATCGGCTCGACGAGCAACAGCGCCGTCAGCCCGAAGGCCGCCGCCGCCGCCGCGAGCGTGCGGAGCAACGGCACGCACCTCACCCACGGCTGGGGCTTCGCGCCAGGGCCGAAGGCGAGCTGGCCGATGGCACGGACGCGGGCCGCGTGGAGGATCTCGGCCATCGTCCACAACAGCGCCACCGCCGCCGCCACGATCGCGGCGACAGCCGGCGCGTCGTCGCTGGAAAGTGAGGTCACCATGGCGTGTACCTCACGCCGAAGGAGCACGCTGTGGCGAGGGCGAGGAGCGCGAGTCCGGCGATCGAGCAGGGAGTGAAGAAATCGATCGTCTCGGTGGCGGTCTTCTCCATCCGCGTCCGCTGCATCGCATCGATCCGCTCGAAGACTTCGGCAAGCGTGCCCGGATCGCTCGAGGCAAAGGCCCCGCCGCCGGTCGCCGCCGCCAGATCGACGATCTCCGCCGGGATCGGCCCATCGTCGACATGGATCGCCCACAGTTTGATCCGTTTTTCCTTCAAAACCTTCGCCACGGCGGCTTCGTTGCCGTCGGCGAGGTCCATGCTCATCCCGTCGGAGACCAGGACGATCGCCCGATCCCCCTCCTCCCGCTCGTCGAGGACCTCGGCACACGCCAGGAGCGCCTTGCCGATCGCCGTTCCACCGAACCATGGGGGGACGAGATCGGGCTTCATGAACGGCACGGCGCAGCGGATCGCCGAGGTGTCGGTCGTGAGGGGTGCCCAGTGGAGCACCGACGTGCCGAAGAAGGTCAGCCCGAAGGCATCCCCCTCGCGCACTCCCAGGAAGCGGTCGATCGCCGCCATCGAGGCGTCGTAGCACGTGCCGTCGCCACAGGGGGAGAGCATGCTCCCCGAGATGTCGACGCAGAACTCGATATTCGTGAGGACGCGGCGCGCCTTCGGCTCGGCGGTGCGCACGGGGCCGGCGGCGATCAAGATCCCCACCGCCGCCAGGAGGGGGAGGAGCGACTCGGCCGTGTCGAGCCCCACCCGGAGCCAGCCGCCGCCGCGGTGGGGATGATGGTCGAAGGGGAGAACGACCCGCCCCCCTCCCCGCCGCCAAATCCGCCACAGAAGCGCGATCGGCAGCCCGAGGAGAAGGAGGAGCCACGGCTGGGTGAAGCTCATCATCCCCTCCCGTCGGTTGGAGGCTGTGACGGGAGCAACCCGGCCACGAACGCGCCGAGATCGGCCGGCGCCGCTGCCCTGGGGGCATGCAGCCAGCCCTCGAGGCGCTCCAGCGCCGCGGCGGCAGCGGGCTCCTCCTTCAGGGCGGCGACCAGTTGCCGCGGATCGGTCTGCTCGAGGCCGAGCCGCTTTCGCCAGGCTTCGTAGACGAGGCGCTCGACGGCCGCTTGCTCCCCGCGGTCGAGGCTGCCTGCGCCCGCCTTGGCAACGAGCGCCGCAAGTTCGTCGGCCGGCGTGAGGGGCGCAGTCCCGCTGTGTGTGTGGGTGGTGGCGCGGCGGCGGAGCTGGAGGAGGAGGGCGAGGCCGACCAGCCACACCAGGCCGAGGAGGAACAGCGTCTGGCCGTAGCCGCCAAGCTGCCGAGGGGGCGCGGGGGGAGGGATGCATACACGCGGTGAACTGGCCGGGAGGTTCGACGTCGTGCGGAGGAGGAGCGGCGGGAGATCGTCGGTCGTCGTGCCATCGGCGCGGACGAGCACCGCGCGCAGGTCGTGGTCTCCCCCCTCCCAGCCAGTCGCTTCGAGGTCGTAGCGGAAAAGTTTCCCGTGGGGCGCGACGGCGACGAGCCGCACCGACACGGGCGCCGTCCGGCCCGGGTCGGCGGCCGGCTCCAAGCGCGAGCCGGGGAGGACGAGGCCGTCGATCGGCACCGGCCGCCCCACGGTTGCCGTCGCCATGATCTCCGTCGCCATGATCTCCTTGCTGTCTGGTTCGGGTTTCATGTCAGAGCCCTCGGGCATCGAGGCGACGGCGGCGGGCCAGAAGGAGCCGGAGGGGAGCGGCGTAGGGGCGGTCAGTGTCGACAACGAGGCCGTCGATCCGCGCTGCGGTGAGGGCCGCGAGGCGCTCCTCCGCGAGCCTGGGATGGAGGCGGCCGCGCGTCGTGATGCTCCGCCCCGTCTCCGCCTCGCGGCCGCGGATGAAGCCGGCCCGCAATCCCCGCTCGGCCGGGTCACGGAGGACGATGGCGCAGAGATCATGGCGCGCGGCAAGCCTGGTCAGCCCCGTCACGGCGTCGGGATCGTGGAGATCCGAGAGGATGAAAATGAGCGAGCGCTCGGCGAGCAACGGCTCGAGGAGCGCAGCGGCCGGGCCGATGGCAGTCGGCTCGTCGAGCCGGTGGCGCCGCAGCTTGTGGAGCCAGCCGAGCACCGCGAGGCGCGAGAGCGACGGGCGGACAAGCAGGCTCCGCCCGCCGACGCCGAGGCAGCCGACGGGGCTCGCCCGGTCGAGGCAGGCCAGCGCCAGCCCCCCCGCGATGCCGACGGCCGTCTCGTACTTCGTCGGCTGCCGGCTGCCGGTCGTCATCGACGCCGAGGTGTCGACGAGCATCCAGGCCGGAATCCGGCGCGGGGCCTCGTATTCCTTGACATGCACCTTCCCGACCCGCGCGGTGACGCGCCAGTCGATCGACTTCACCGGATCGCCCGGCTGGTAGGGGCGTGACTGCTCATACTCGCTCCCGCTCCCCTTGAAGATCGAGTGGTCGCTGCCGTAGCCGAGGCTGTCGGCGAGGCGGCGGATCGCCACCTGATAGCGGCGGGCGTCGAGGAGCGGCGCGGCGGGGAGTTCGAGATCCATTGGGCCCTCACCGGGGGCGGTCCGTGGCGGGGAGCGTCACAAGGGCACTGGCGGGCCGCAGAACCTCGCCGAGGACCTGCTCCTTCGTGACGCCGTCGGCGAGCGCCTCGTAGGAGAGGCGGATGCGATGGAGGAGGACATCCCCGGCCAGCGCCAGAAGATCCTCCGGGATCACGTAGCGGCGGCCGTGGATCAGCGCCCGGGCCCGCGAGGCCTTCACCAGCGCGATGCCGGCCCGCGGGCTGGCGCCGAGATCGAGGGCCGGATGGCGGCGCGTGCGCGTGACGAGCTCAACGCAGTGGTCGGTGAAGGTGTCGCTCACGAACACCTCCTGGACCGCCTCCATGGCGGCGACGAGATCGTCGATCGAGCCGACCGGCTCGTGGGCGAGAACGTCGAACTCGCTGCGGACCACCGCCCCCTTTGCGAGCCGCTTGACCCCGAGGGCGGCATTGCGCCGCAACACCTCGCGCTCCTCGGCGGGGGTCGGGTAGGAGAGACGGTGGCAGAGCATGAAGCGGTCGAGCTGTGCCTCTGGCAGCTCGAAGGTGCCGCTCTGCTCGACGGGATTCTGCGTGGCGACGACGAGGAACGGCGCCGGGAGGGGGAGCGTGTCGGCGCCGATCGTCACCTTCCGTTCCTGCATCGCCTCGAGCAGCGCGCTTTGCACCTTCGGCGCGGCGCGGTTGATCTCGTCGGCGAGGAGGAGATTGGTGAACACCGGCCCGGTCACGACGCGGAACTCCCCCGAGCGCGGATCGAGGATCTCCGAACCGGTGATGTCGCTGGGGAGGAGATCGACCGTGAATTGCACGCGCTTGGAATCGAGATCGATCGACTTTGCCAGTACGCTCACGAGCAACGTCTTCGCGAGCCCGGGAACCCCTTCGAGAAGGAGGTGACCGCCAGTGAAGAGGGCGATGAGCAGCCGCTCGACGACCTCGTCCTGGCCGACGACGACCTCGGCGATTCTGCCGCGGACGGCGGAAGCGAATCGGGCCGCGTCATCGATCGCGGCGACCGCAGGGTCTCCGGTCATGGGGAAGTCCCGGGAGGGTAGGGGCAGGGGCCCGCGTGGCCGCCGCGGGGCACCCCCCAGAAGATACCTCCGCGATCCCCGAGTGTCGCCGGAGCCTTGCCAACGCCGAGGCGCGGAAGCGCGCCTCGGCGTCGGGCTTGGGTATCCTGTGGGACGGACGGTCCTTTCCGACCGTCAGATTGGCGACATCTGGGCGGCCGCGCCGCCGGAGTGCCAGGGAGGACTTTTTCCGCGGAGAGCGGGCAGAGGGCATAGGGCGTGCGCGTCAGTGTGATCATTCCCACCTGGAACCGGGCCGCGGCGGTCGTCGCGGCCGTCGGCGACGTCCTCGGGCAGACCGAGTCGGATCTCGAAGTCCTTGTCTGCGACGACGGTTCGACCGACGAGAGCCGAGAACGCGTGCAGGCGATCACCGAGCCGCGACTGTTCTGGATCGATGGCCCGCGGTCGGGCTGCCCGGCGGCACCGCGCAACCGCGGAATCCGAATGGCCCGCGGCGAATGGATCGCGTTTCTCGACAGCGACGACCGCTGGCTGCCTTCGAAGCTCGCCCGGCAGCTTGAGGTGGCAAACGCCGCTGGGGTCGGTGCGGTCTCCTCCAATGCCACCAGGCTCCGCGACGGAAAGCCCTCCGGCACCGTCGTCGACCATCCCCGGCCGCTGATCCGCACCGCCGATCTCCTCTCCTGGAATCCGGTCGTCTGCAGCAGCATGGTCGTCCGGGCTGACGTGCTTGCGCGCTGCGGCGGCTTTCCTGAAGATCGGGCCCATCTGGCGATCGAGGATCATGCCCTCTGGCTGCGGGTCGCGGCGCTCACCGACATCGCTTACATCCCGGAGAGCCTCGTGCTCTATGCCGACGACCCGGCCACGAGTGTCCGCTCTCGCCTCTCGACCAGCGCCGACGAGCAGCGACTGGCGCTCTACGAGGGCTATCGCCAGTGGTGGCGGGAAGCGGGGCAGCGGCCGTCGCTCCGCCACCGGCTCCTCGTCGCGGCGCGCTGCTTCCGATCGCGGCGTCGGCTGCGCTCGGCCTCCCGTCGCGCGACGGGCCCGGGGGGAGCGCCATGAAGATCCTTCTGACGGTCGAGTCGTATTGGCCGTCGCGGGGCGGATGCCAGGAAGTGGTACGGCAACTCGCCTGGCGGCTGGCAGAGCGCGGCCACGACGTCACCGTGGCGACCTGCGCCGATCCGGCCCGGGCCGAGGGATCGATCGACGGCGTTCGGGTCGTCGGCTTCGAGATCAGCGGCAACGAGGTCGCTGGCTATCGGGGAGACACCCAGGCCTACGTCGATTGGGTTAGGACTCTCGGCTCCGACGTGATCCTCAACTACTCGGCGCAGGTCTGGCCGACCGACCTCCTCCTCCCAGTGCTGCCGGAGCTCGAGGCCCGGAAGGTGCTCGTGCCGTGCGGCTATTCGATGCTCCGGGTGCCGCGCTACCGCGACTACTACGCCCGGCTGCCGGCGCTCCTGAAGGGCTACGACCGGCTCGTCCATCTCTCTGATGTTTACCGCGACGCCGAGTTCGCCCGCGAGCACGCCCTGTCCCACGCTGTCGTCATTCCCAACGGTTGCGGTGCCGATGAGTTCGACCCCGTCCCGGCGATCGACATCCGCCGTCGGCTCGGCATTGCCCCCGGGGCGTTTCTTGTGCTCCATGTCGGCAGCCATACCGCGCTCAAAGGGCACGGCGATGCTCTGCGCATCTTCCGAGGGGCGCGCTTGCCCGATGCTCATCTCGTCATCGTCGGCAATGATGTCCCCGGTGGCTGCGGGGGGCGCTGCCGGGCGCGGGGGTGGCTGGCGAACTGGTCCCCCTCGGATGTGCTCCGGCACAGCCGCGTCACTGTCGCCGATCTCGACCGGGAGGCGATCGTGGCGGCCCACCATGCCGCCGATCTCTTCCTCTTTCCCTCGAATGTCGAATGTTCTCCGCTGGTGCTCTTCGAGGCCGCGGCGACGAAGACGCCGTTTCTCGCGACGGATGTCGGCAATGTCGCCGAGATCGCCCGCTGGACCGGCGGCGGCGAGATCCTGCCGACGACGTTCGATTCCGTCGGCCTCGCGCATGTCGACGTGGCGGCCGGCGCCGCGCGGCTTCGCGAGTTGTGGCGCGATCGGGCCGGGCGGGAACGGATGGGCGCGGCGGCCCACGCCGCCTGGCGAGCGCGCTTTACCTGGGAAAAAATCGTTTCCGACTATGAGCGGCTGTTCTTCGATCTCGTCGAGGCGCCGTCATGAGCGCAGCAGCGGTGATCGTCCGGCTCGAAGGAGGGCTCGGGAACCAGCTCTTTCAATATGCCGCCGGCCGGAGCCTCGCCCTGACCACGGGCCGGGATCTCCTTCTCGATACGTCGGCCTACCGGGAAGACCGGCTCCGCGCGTATCAGCTCGACCACTTCGCCATCACCGCCCGGCCGCTTCGTCGCGGCGACGTGCCCTTCTTCCGACTGCGGCGCTCCCGACTGGGGGCGATCCTTCCGGGGCGCTTTCGCTTGGGAAAAATCCGCGAGGCGTTTCCGGCGCGGGTGCCGGTCTGGCCGGAACGTGGGGCGGTGAGCGCTGCGGGCACGCCGTACCTCATCGGCTATTGGCAATCGGAGCGCTATTTCGCTGCCGTCGCCGACACGATCCGCCGGGAGCTTCGTGTCAAAGCCCCCCCCGAAGGCGCCAATGCCAGGCTCCTCGACGAGATCGCAGCCTGCGACGCCGTGGCGCTCCATGTCCGCCGGGGGGATTACGTCTCGAACCCGGCGGCGACGGCCTATCACGGCCTCTGTGGTCTGGAGTATTACAACGCGGCGATCCGCCGGCTCTCGGGGAAGGTCTCCCGGCCCCACTTCTTCGTCTTCTCCGACGATCTCGACTGGGTGCGTGCGAATCTCGATCCCGGCCATCCGACGACCTGGGTCGGCCACAACGCCGACACCCCCTGGGAGGATCTCCGCCTCATGGCCGCCTGCCGGCATTTCATCGTCGCCAATTCCTCCT
>CALQRA010000227.1 GCA_943332855.1 Candidatus Kuenenia stuttgartensis | reverse complement strand
CTACCGCGATCCGGGCTTCGCCGAAGCGGTCTGGAAGGGAACGTGGTGGCAGGCGAAGGGGGACGAGGCCGCCGCCAAGGACCGGCCTGCCGCTGCCGCAGGGGGGCCGGCGCAGGCCCCGCGCGCCGAAATCTCCCGGGGGCGGCCGAAGCGCGCAGGCCGCGGCCGAGGCTCGGCCCTCGGCCGGGCCGACGCGATCATGGTGGTGGAATGCCCGCAGGTGTTCACACGCGAAGGGACCGTCGCCCTCCGGCATGTCGTCGAGCGCTTGGAAAGCCTCGACGCGGTGGCCGGGATCACCTGGCTCGATCGGGCGCCGCCGCTCAACATCTTCGGCCTCGACGAGCCGATCCTCCCACGCGGCCCTGCTTCACCGAAGCGTTTTGAGGTGGCGCGCGCCAAGGCCCTCGACCATCCGCTCGTTGTCGGGCAGCTCCTCTCCCCCGACGCCGAGACACTCATCCTTCTGATCACCTACGACTGGGCGCTGGTGCAGGACGAGGCCGACGTCACCGAAGCCCTCGTGGAGACGGCCGAGGCTGCGGCGGCCGCGCATCCAGAGGTGCCGATCTCGGTGGCCCTCACCGGCCCGGTACCGATCCGGCTGGAATGGGTGCGCAACCGCGATGCCAACGAACGGCTCTTCCAGTTTGTCGGCTACGGCCTGATTCTCGCCCTCTCCGCCGTCCTCTTCCGGGGGCTCTCGGTCGTCGTCGTGACGGCCGCAGCGCCGGCACTGGGGGTCTTCTGGACGCTCGGGCTCGTCCGTGCGATCGGCCTCCAAGACAATCCCTTCAGCCATGTCATCCTCCCGGTGCTGCTGAGCCTCGTCGGCTTCGCCGATTCGGTCCACATGATGGTCGACATCCGCCGCGGGCTCGCCGCTGGGCTGACGCCGCGCGAGGCCTGCCGGCGGGCGCTAGGGACGGTCGGCGTGGCCTGTTTCCTGACGATGATCACGACCGCGATCGGAATGGCGTCGCTGTCGCTGGCGCGCCATGAGGTGGTCCGCGACTTCGGCTGGTCGTGCGTGATCGGTGTCGCCTGCACGTGGGTGGCGGTGCTGACGGTGCTGCCGCTGTGCTGCGTTACCCCCTGGAGCCGCGTTCTCGCCCGCGGTGCCGGCCGGGAAGTGATCGGCGGCCAACTCCACCACATCGCCCGCGGCATCGACTTCACCCTCCGCCACGCCCGGATCACCTGCGCCCTGACGATCGGGCTGTTCGTGGTGCTCGGATTCGTGGCGCTGCGGCTCGAGCCGGATGATCGAAAGGCGAATATTCTCCCCCCCGGGAGCGCCGCGCAGCGCGCCCTCGACCACCTCGACAAGGCGATGGGGGGGCTCGACGTCTGCTCGGCCGATCTTGAGTGGACCGACGGCAAGACTCCGGAGGAGATCGCCGATGTTCTCGGCGAGGTCGATGGCGTGATCGCCGCCGAATCGCTCCTCGGCCACCCGCTCTCCGTCTGCCGGCTCATCGATGCCCTTCCCGGGGAGGGGCCGGCGCGCGATCGGATGGATCTCCTCGATCTCCTGCCGCCGCCGCTCAAGGAGAGCCTCTACGATCCGGTGAAGCGGACGGCGCGGGTGACCTTCCGCGTTCCCGACCGGGGCACGGTCGCCTGCAAGCCGACGTTCGAACGGGTCGACGAGGCCTTGCAGCGGATCGAGGGAGCGCATCCCGGCTTCGAGCTCTCGCTTTCCGGCGAGCCGATCATGCGCTGGCGCGATCTCTATCAGGTTGTCGTCGACCTGGCCCGCAGCCTCGGGACCGCCGCGATCGAGATTCTCGTCGTCATGATGGTGGCCTTCCGGTCGCTGCGGCTGGGGCTGATCGCAATCATCCCCAACATGCTCCCGCTGGCCGCCGCCACCGGCTGGATGGTGGCGACGGGGCAGCCGCTCGACATCGTTTCGGTGTGTGCCCTGACGATCTGCCTGGGGATCGCCGTCGACGACACGATCCACTTCCTCTCCCGCTACCGCTTCGAGCTCAATCAGGGGCTCGACAAGACCGAGGCGATCCGTCAGGCGTTCGCCGAGGTGGGGACCGGAATGATCATGACGACGATCGTGCTCGTGGCCGGATTCTCGGCAGTTCTCGCCAGCGACAGCCGCGACCACCGTGACTTCGCCTCGCTCGGCATCGTCACCCTCGGCATCGCGCTTTTGTGCGACATCTTCTGCCTGCCGGCGCTCGTGGCGGTGTTTGACAAGTCACCGAAGGGTTCCGGCGCGCCCCGCCCCTGAGCCGCCCGGCCTGTCAGTCGAACTGGCCTGTCAGTCGAACTGGGCGACGTAGACCATTGTTGTCCCGTCGGGTGACCAGCACTGATCGACGTTGTGGGTCGCGGTTTGGCCGGGCACGATCCGCGGCATGCCGTCCCGCGTGGGATCGCATTCGTAGACCTGGCGCTTGTCGAGGGCGACCGAATGCCCCGTGAAGGTGACCCGTCTGCCGTTGGGATGCCAGGCGATGTCTTCGTCGAAGTCGTCGCCCGTGCACAGCAGGCGAACGTCGCCGGCAGGCATCCGCGCGAGAGGGCCGTCGTCGTCCGCGGCGCGTTCGGGCTGGGCTTCGACAAGCGGGATCGCCAGCTTCTGCACGGCCACCGCTTCCTGGCCGTTGGGCAGCCGTACCACGCTGCACAGCGACCGGCTGTCGGGCGCCCAAGCGAAGTTCAACGTCCACTGGATGGGCAGGGCGCTCGAGGGGGGAGGTTGGCGAACGACTCGGCCGGTTTCCACGTTGCGGATCACGAGTTGGCCCGCTTTCTGGTAGGCCCAGAAGCGACCGTCCGGCGACCATTGGATCCCCCAGCCGGCGCTGTCGATCAGTCGTGCGCTGGCTGGATCCCCCGAGGCATCCATCACCCACACTCCGGACGTTTCGTTTCCCCACCGGGAGAAGGCAATCTGCTTGCCGTCGGCAGACCAACTGGGCATCCCGCCGTCTCCCAGCACCTTCAACTCCGTGCCGTCGGAGCGAATCACGAGGAGAGCGGTGTCGCCGAGTTGAAGCCCCGGGGCGATGCCGTCCATGGCGATGAACGCGCCATCGGGAGAGAAGGTCGGCGAGCCGATGCTCGGGTAGCCAGGCACGATGCACAGCTCCCGGCATTCCTCGCCATCAGCCGACAGGAGCATGAGTCTCTCGCCGCGCTGTCGCGCTTCGTCGGGCGCTTCGTCGGCAGCCGAAGGCGCGCTCGCGGCAATGCAGACGGCAAACGCCACCAGCCACGCGGCCATGCGTTGCGGCGCGAGGCCGACTGCGGCGAACGTGAGACGGATCGCGACGTGGACAGAGCGTGGCGCAGGCATGATCGATCTCCCCCGGGCGGTCGGATGCCGCCGGAGACGTGGTACGTCTCGTCCCCGTGCGGCAGGTTCACCCCGCTCGAGAGTGTAGTTCGCCCCCCGGCCCGGCCACAATCAATCGGCGGGGAGTGTGACCTCGGCGCCGGCCTCCGGCGGCAAGGTGGCTGCGGCTCCGCTCGCCTCAATCGCCAGGGGAGTGGTGCCTGCGCCGCGCCGGTGGACCGTCACGCTTCCGTCACGGCGGGCGGTGACGTCGATCTGGGAATCGTGGATCCGGATCGCCGTCACGGTCAGCTCCGGCCAGGTCGACGGGAGCAGCGGGGCGATCCGGCAGCCCTCGGCCGTCGGCTCGAAGCCGAGGAAGCCGTAGAGCATCACCTGCGGCACGAGGACACTCTCCATGAACTCCTCATCGATCCCCAAGCCCCCCGGCGGCCCGCCCCCCTGGAGCGTGCCGCGCGCGTTTTCCGGGGCGTAGTACTTCCGGTAGCCCCCCTCCTCCTTCACCTCCGCATACCAATCGATGATCGCTTGCAAACGCTGCCAGGCGTCGTCGGGCCCGTTGGTGGCCAGCCGCGCCAGAAGATCGTGGTAGCTGAAGCCGAGCACCGCGCCGCCATCCTGTACCTGGCCCCCCCAGGGAATCGACTCCGGCCCCGACCAGACCCAGCAGTAGGTCTCGACGTTGCGTTTTGTCGTCGCCCGCGGGGCGAAGCGCCAGTGGTAGATGTCGGCGCCGCGCGACGTGTCGCCGTCGATCTCGCGCTTCCCATCGAGCCAGGCGAGGATCGCCGCGGCCTGCTCGGAGGTCGCCATGCCATACGCAATCGCCTCGAGATTCACAAACGTGAAGCCGTAGTCATGGGCTTTGCCGGTGGCGTCGATCCAGCCGACAAACCGGCCCTTGGCGGGATCCCAGAAGCGCGCTTGGAAATCGGCCTTGATCGCGGCGACGAGGCTTTGCAGCTCATCGGGGCTGAAGGCCGCAGCGGTGACGCCGCCGGCGGGGGTGGCATCCGTCCCGGCCGGCATCATCCATTCGGGATGGCGGGCGACGGCGGCTTCGAGATCGGCGAGGCGCGCGAGGGCATCGGTGAGGTAGATCGTCGCCAGGCTGTCGTGGCCGCCGAAGGGGAGCAGATCCCAGTAGTTGTTGCCGACACCGAGCCCGGGGAGGAGCCGCTTCGTGCCGTCGGGCTTCACCTCCAAGCCGGTGCGGCCGTCATGCCCCACCCACCGGACGACGACGTGCTTTTCACGCAGCACGTCAAACTCCGCCAGCGCCCACCGCGCCGCGCGCCGCATCCGGGGGAGCGACCGGCGGAGGAAGTCGAGGTCGCCGGTCCAGGCAAACGTCTCGGCACAGCCGCGGATGAAGAGGGCATTGGTGATCGGATGACGCGTGTCGATGGCGGTGATCACCGACTTGAGCGCCACGGTGGCCCCCCGGGCACCGTCGATCTCGACCGAATACCCCGTCAGCAGGCCGCCGTAGCCCGGCTGGCGATAAAGGGGGAGATCGATGGTGATAAGCGTGCCGTCGGCCGGAGGGAGCGGAACGGGCACCCCCGCCGCCGGCTGCCAGCCCTCCTGCCCCTCGATCTGCCACCGCAGCCGGGCCGAGGCGCCGGCCGGAAGCTTCTCGGCCCCCCATTCGATCCGGGCAAACGGCGCCACGATCGTGCCGCAGCGGAACGGGGGTGTGGTGATCGTGGCACGGTCGGCCTCGACATCAAGCAGCATGCCGCGGACAGGATCGGCGGCCGGCCGCGGCACGGCGCCGTCGATCGCAAAGCCCCCTGGGGGCACGAGGGGCTTGAGCCCGAGTTGCTGGATCGCCCACTCGTCGCCCGAGACGGAGAAATGCCAACCCGATCCGGTGCTCTGCTGCCAGGCGGGGAAGGGCCAGCCGTTGGAGTGGGCCATGCCGCGATGCTGCTGCATGGCGACGTAGCCCTCGTCGTCGATCCGGCGGCGGAGGAACGAGGCCCGATAATGCTGCCGCGCCGGCTCGGCGGCCCACAGGGTGGCGTGGGGGAGCCAGCCGTCCCAGAGCGTGCAGTCGCTCGAGGCCCGGGCGTGATGGTGGGCATGGAGCTCGTCGAGGAGTGCCATCGCCTGCTCCTCGCCGGGGACGAGAAAGTGGGGGAACTCGTCGGCCGCAGTGGCTCTGCCGACCGGGAGGAGCGCGGCGACGAGCAGGGCGGCACGGAGGGCCGATCGGAAGGCGGGCATCGGGGACTCGGGGGCCGGAAAGAGCGGTTGGGAAGGGGGAGAAAGAGGTCATCATCGCCTGTCAGCCGAAGGGGACAAGCGGCGGCCGGCGGATGCTTGCGGCTCTGCGTTGGGAGTCGTACAACGTTGCGGTCTGGGAGGGGGCGGCGGCAGGCCGTTTTCCTTTCCCCAAAGTCACCCGGAAACGTCACCAAGAGCCCCGCGACCCCGACGAAAGAGACCACGCATGGCCGCTGCCTCGACCGCCAAACTCCCCGCAGCCAAGAATGTCAGCGCTGCCCTCGGCAAGGCGATGGACGCCGGCCGTGGCATGCTGCGGCTCTCCCCCACCTGGGTGCCGCGGAGCTTCCTCCATCCCGGCAAGCGGATCCGCCTCCACCCCGACGACTACTATGCCTACGGCCTCGACCGGGGCGGGATCGACGAGCGCTGGTTTGCGAGCACGACCGAAGCCGCCAACGAGGGGCGTGTTGTCGACGAGGGGCTGTCGTGGTGCGTCCACGAGGGGGAGCGTTTCCTCCTGCGGGACGCCGTCACCGAGGGGCAAGCGAAGCTCGTCGGCAAGGGGATCTGGGACCGCTACCAAAAGTGGCCGGTGTACTCGAAGTTCTTCGACAACATGGGGCCGATCCCCCATCACATGCACCAGTCGTTCGAGGACGCCAAGCTCGTTGGCCACGAAGGGAAGCCGGAGAGCTACTACTTCCCGCCGCAGTACAACAACTGCGACAACAACTTCCCCTACACCTTCATGGGCCTCGAACCGGGGACCACGAAGGAGGACGTTCGCCGCTGCCTCGAAAACTGGAACCGTGGCGACAACGGGATCATCGATCTGGCCAAGGCCTACCGACTGAAGCGCGGCACTGGCTGGCTGATTCCGCCGGGCGTCCTTCACGCCCCGGGCTCGCTTCTGACCTACGAGCCGCAGTGGGGGAGCGATGTGTTCGCGATGTTTCAGTCGCTCGTCGAGGGGCGGGCGGTGCCGTGGAGCCTGCTGGTCAAGGACATGCCGAAGGAGAAGCACCACGATCTCGACTTCATCATCGGGCAGCTCGACTGGGAGAAGAACGTCGACACCCACTTCAAGGAAGCCAATTACCTCGAGCCGATCCTCGACACGAAGCGCTCCGACGGCGGGGCCCACGATCGCTGGATCGTCTACGGCCAGGTCGACGGCCGGCAGCTGTTCAGCGCCAAGGAGCTGACG
Organism: Candidatus Kuenenia stuttgartensis; assembly: GCA_943332855.1. Classification (GTDB taxonomy): domain Bacteria; phylum Planctomycetota; class Planctomycetia; order Pirellulales; family UBA1268; genus QWOP01. The sequence goes on along the minus strand of CALQRA010000227.1, from coordinate 761 downwards.
CTTGAGCCGGGCGCCAGGATCACCGTGAAGGATGCCGGAGCGAGCGGCTGGATCACGGTTCAAGGGGAGGGAAAGGTGGGTGTCCACGACGTCGCCACGCCGACCCTCATCCGCTTCGGCCAGATGACCGCCGACGAGCTGTTCATCTCGGCCGACGCCGCGACGGCCGGCTACGAGGTGGTCAACACCGGCCCGGGGCCGCTTGTGGCCCTGCGGTACTTCGGCCCTGATGTCCATGCCGATCTCCCGGCCAGCGGCCGGAAGAAATGAACCGGCCGTTGATGCCGATGAGCCGGTGAACCGCCGGCCGATCCGGCCCGTGAGACAGTCCTCCACCCGACCCCCTTTCGAAAGGCCCCGTCCATGTCCGCGCACTCCGCCCCGAAGCTCCATAACGCCATGTGGCCCGGCCTCGTCGGCAAGGGGGATGGCCCGGGGCAGGAACCGGCGATCAGCCTCGACACGATGCTCCAGCTGACGGCGGCGGCGAGTGTCAACGGGCAGAAGTTCGACGGCATCGACTACTTCCTCTTCCTCCCTCACACCGACCCCGATGCCTCCGACGACGAGATCCGTCGGATCGCCGACAAGATCGCCTCCTACGGCTTCGCCGTGGGGTCTCTGGTGGCGCCGATCTGGCCGGGCACGGTCGGCGACTCGGCCATGGGGAGCCCGGTGCAGCGGGCGAAGTTCATCGACGCGGTCCGCAAGGCCTGCCGGATTGCGAGGATCTTCAATGAGCACGGCGTGCGGAAGTACGG
>CALQRA010000226.1 GCA_943332855.1 Candidatus Kuenenia stuttgartensis | reverse complement strand
GGACCCCCTCGCGGCCGGGAAAACGCTGCCGGAAACGTCGCAGCGCTACGGCGGCCTGCTCGGCGGAGAAAGCCAGCCGTTCCCGCAGTTCCATCGGCACCGTGCGGTGTGATCCCCCCACAAAGGCGAGCGTCATCGGATCACCCCCGGACGCGGCGCCGGAGCGATCGGCAGGGCCACCGACAGCATCACCTGTTCGGCGGCAGGCATCGGGAGCGGCCCGGTTTGCCGGGGAGGCACGCCGTGACGGCTGGCGCCGAACAACCCCCAGAGGATCGAGAGCGTGAGCACGCCGAGGCTGACCAGCGAGAGGAGGGCGATGGTCCGCGGTCCGTCGGGGCGCCGGGAGGCGGCACGTTCGAGAAGGGCGGCGGTGACGAGCCAGGCCACGAGGGCGCCCATCCGGAGGATGACGGGGTCGTTCCAGGGGATCGACTCGAGAAGCCCCTGCTGACGGTTGACAGCGTTGAGCACGATGCCGGAGGCGAAGCCGGCAGCAGCCGCCCAGGCGGCGATCGTCGCTGAACGCCCAGTGAAGCGGGCGAGCTTCTCCAGGCTCGGCATCCGGAAGCCCTGGGCCGGAGCCTGCTTCCGGGCCAGTCGGCCGGCCTGGATGAGCCACATCATCCCGGCAATCGCGCCGAAGGCGACGGCGACGCTCGCGGCGAGGTTGAAGCTGCCGTGGATCGCCCCCCAGACCTGCGTGGCGGGGCTCTGCGGGAAGGGGGCGCGGCTCGACATCTCGGCCGCCCCGATGAGTGAGAGAACGAGGGGGAGCATGAACAGCCCCGTCGGCGTCCGCGGGTTGGCGACCGTCAGCCAGAGCGATCCGCAGGCGAGGAGCCAGGCGGCGAGGAGATACCAGTCGTAGGCGCTCGACAGCGGGACGGCCGGTTCGTTCGCCGCCCGCCAGCCGAGGAAGAGCGTGTGGGCGAGCACCCCGGCAGCCGCGAACCCGACCATCACCGCCCCGCGGATACCGGAGCGGAAGAGGAGGCGCGATCCCTCGCACGCCAGCGCCACGGCGTAGCTGGCAGCGAAACAGACGACCGAGATGCGGGAGACGATTTCGGCCATCGGCGGGGCCCGGGGGGAAGGGAACCCCACCATTCTAGTTCACCGCCGGCCGCCGCCGATGGCCCCGGGCCGGTTCCCCTCATCTCGCCTGGCTATACTTCGCCAATGACCACTTTTTTGCCCCCCGTTGCCCCCCCATCCCGCCGCCCCTGGGACGATTCCCTTTTCCTCCGGGCCTGTCGGCGGGAACCGGTGCCGCGGACGCCGGTTTGGCTGATGCGACAGGCCGGACGTTACCTCCCCGAATACCGCCAGGTGCGCGGGCGCGTTGGGTTCATGGAGCTGTGCAAGACGCCGAGCCTAGCGGCCGAGGTGATGCTCTCGACGGTGGACAGGCTGGGGGTCGACGCGGCGATCATCTTCAGCGATCTCCTCCCGATCCTCGAGCCGATGGGGCTCGATCTGGAGTTCGCCGCTGGCGAGGGTCCGGTGATCCACAATCCGATCCGCACGGCGGGGGATGTGACGCGGGTCCGGGAGCTCGAAGACCTCGACCCCTTGGCCTACGTCTTCGACTGCGTCCGGGCGACGCGTGCCGGGCTCGACGAGAATCTCCCAGTGATCGGCTTTGCCGGGGCCCCGTTCACGCTCGCGGGCTATTGTATCGAGGGGGGAACGAGCAAGGCTTGGCTCCACACCAAGTCGCTGATGTACCGCGAGCCCGCGGCGTGGCACGACCTCATGGATCGGCTGGCGCGGGGGGTGAGCCGCTATCTTCTCGCCCAACTCGACGCCGGGGCCCAGTGTGTTCAACTCTTCGACAGCTGGGTCGGCTGTCTCTCCCCGGACGACTACCGGCGCTATGTCCTGCCTCACAGCCGGACGGCGATGGCAGCGGCGCTCGAGCGGGCTCCGGTGGTCCACTTCGCCACCGGGAATCCCACGCTCCTTCCGCTCCTGGCCGAGGCGGGGGGCACGGTGATTGGCGTTGACTGGCGGATCGGTCTGGACGAGGCCTGGCGGGCGATCGGCCACGACCGTGCCATCCAAGGAAACCTCGATCCGGCGATCCTCCTTACCGACCGGGAGACCGTCCGCCGCCGGGCGCAGGACGTGTTGGCCGCAGCGGCCGGTCGCCCGGGTCACATCTTTAACCTCGGTCATGGTGTCCATCCGCAGACGCCGGTCGAGAACGTCCTCGAACTGATCGCCGCGGTGAAGGAGTCCGGACCGCAAGGCTGATCCGATGCCCCGACGGTCTTCCGTGACTTTCCACGCCGCCGGAGTGCTTCAGGGGCAGGTGCCTGGGCCGGGGCGGGGCGCCTGCATCTCCCCCTCCCCACGAACCTCCCCCAGAGGGTACAAAGGCGTGTTGCGCGCCACCGCCCTCGGGACGACGTTCCGCGCAGCATTCCGACTCACACCGGTGGACTTCTGCTGCATGGCGACGCTCGAACAACGACTGTTCCACCTGTTCGAAAGCTCCGATCTCGAAATCGCTCGGTCGGCGGTTGGCGTGAAGGTCCACTGCCCGCGTGTCGGGCAGGTGAGCGGGACGGTCGAAGGGCTCCAGGGGGAGGGGCTCGGGGGGGGCACCCACTCGGTTTCACTCGAGCTCTCGGCGAGCCGCCGCGGCGGAATGACGCTCGAAGCCCGGGTCAGTTCCCCCCGCGGGCGGACTGGCCTTCCCTGTCCGGTGCTCGCCGCGGTCCTCCTTGAAGTCGATCGTCGCGGTCTCCTCGCCGGCATCCACAACAACACACCGATCACCCTCCTCGTCGTCGCCGCCGATGACGTTGAGGGGGACGACGAGGATGTCGCTGCGGTCGTCGAGGCGGATGGGGCCGATGGGGCCGACGCCGACGCCGTCGACCCGGCCGCCGACGCCGCGCGGGAACGTGACGGCGATCCGGTCATCGCGGCGCGGAAGCCCCCCGTGAGGCTGCCGGCTTGGGCGACCGATCTCGAGGACCGCCGGCGGCTCGTCGAACCCGCCGTGCGGACCCGCGCCATTTCGGTGGCCGACGGGCGGCGGTCGACCGGGGCGCTCGTCTTTCTTCTCGACCTCGCTGCCTCCGCGGATGCGGTGGCGGCGGTGGTCATCCCCTGCCGGATGCAACTCGACGTCGCCGGACATGCGACCGGGCGCCCGCGTCCGGTGATCATCGGCCCCGGGCCGTCGGCTGATTCCGACTGGGATCAGGTCGACGCCCAGGAGCGGGCCATCCTCGCCCGGCTTGTGGGGACCGTCCTGCTGGCCGACGCCGCCACTCCAGAACCACTCGAACGGCGGACGGTGTCGCGGATCGCCATTAGCGCCCAGTCTGCGGTCGAGCATGTGGCGATGCTCTGCGAGCATGGCCGGCTGGTCGTCCAGCCAGAGCCGCGCCGCAATCCGGATCTCGTCGTGCCGTTGGCGTGGGACGGTGGCCGGGCGTGGGAGTTCGCCCTCGTCCTCGAACCGGAGGACCCGCCGATCCTGCGGGGGGAGACACTCCGGGAGATGGCCGAGAGCGACAGTCCCGCCCCACTTCCGCGCCCCGGCAAGGCGACGCTCCGGGGCATGCTCGTGCGCGGGAGCGAACGGCGCGACATCCGCGAGCCGCGGGCCATCCTCCGGGCCGGGTTGGTGGTCTTCGCTGACCGGATTTGCCGTCTCGCGCTGGGCGAATCCCCCGGCAACTCCCAGGCGGCCGGCTGGCTCCATCAATTCGAGCGCCGTGGCCCGATCGAGCTGGCCGGATCCCAGTCCGACGGCCTCATCGAAAGGCTGGCGTCGCTGGCCGACGTGCCGCGGATCCTCCTCCCCTCCTGGACCGGCTGGCGGATCGAGTCGGGGACGCCCCGGCCGAAGCTCGTCCTCGACGACTCCCGGGCCGTCACCACGACCGACGACGAGGCCGAGCCCGACGGCGCGGCCAGGCGCGGCCGACGCCGGTCGGTGCCGCGGGTTCAGCTCGCCGGGCGGGTGTGGTTCGAATACGGCGGGATGCTGATCGAGGCCGACGATCCTGCGGGGGGTGCCGCTGACGCCGAGCGGCGCGTGTTCGTCCGCCGCAACCGGGCAGCCGAACGCGAGGCGCTGGCAATGCTCCCCCGCTTCGGGGCCACGGCGGCCCGGGCCGAGGTCGAGGGGGAACCGGTCACGCACCATGTCGAGATCCCCCGCGCCCGGCTCGACTCCTCCGTTCCTCAACTTGCCGCCGCCGGATGGACCGTGGAGGTCGCCGGGCGACGCTACCGTCCCGCCGGGAGCGTGGCTTGGAATGTCACCAGCGGGATCGACTGGTTCGAACTTTCTGGGTCTGTCGACTTTGGCGGCGTGACCGCCGAAATGCCGGCGCTCCTCGAGGCCCTGGTTCGGGGCGACCGCACCGTAGAACTCCCCGACGGCTCGCTCGGCATCCTCCCTGACGGCTTCGCGGCCCAGTTCGAGCCGATGGTGGCACTGGCCCAGAAGCACGACGGGCGGCTGCGCTACGGCCGCATCCAGGTGGCCCTCCTCGACGCCCTCCTCGCCGGCCAGCCGCAGTCGCATGTCGACGAGGCGTTCGACCGGATCCGCAGCGAACTGGCCCGGGGCGAGCGGCCGGAGGCCGAGAACGAACCGGAGGGCTTTAAGGGGACGCTCCGCCACTACCAGCGAGAAGGGCTCGGCTGGCTGACGTTCCTCGAACGGATGGGGCTCGGCGGCTGCCTCGCCGACGACATGGGTCTCGGCAAGACGATCCAGGTGCTGGCGATGTTCGTCCGTCGCCGCGAGGTCGTGACGGCCGGCGGGCTGGCCCACCGCCCCTCGCTCGTCGTCGTTCCGAAGAGCCTGGTCTTCAACTGGATCGAGGAGGCGGCCAAGTTCGGCCCCGCCCTCCGCGTCGTCAACCACACCGGGAACCAGCGGACCGAGGGGTCGGAGTCGCTCGCCGACGCTGATCTCGTCCTCACGACGTACGGCACGCTGCGGCGCGACATCATGCGGCACCGGGAAGTCGAGTTTGACTACATCGTCCTCGACGAAGCGCAGTCGATCAAGAATGCTGGCAGTCAGGCCGCGAAGGCCTGCCGCCTGCTCCGGGCCCGTCACCGCCTGGCGCTCACCGGCACGCCGGTCGAGAACCACATCGGTGAGCTGTGGAGCATCTTCGAATTCCTCAATCCCGGCCAGCTCGGCAGCGCGGCCCGACTGAAACGCTTTCTCTCCGGCGGCCGGGGGGGGAGCGCCGCGGAGGTCGTGGCCCGGGCGGTGCGCCCCTTCCTCCTCCGCCGCACCAAGTCGCAGGTCCTCTCCGACCTCCCGGAGAAGACGGAGCAGACGATCTTTTGCGAGCTCGGCGAGACCCAGCGCAGGGTTTACGACGAGCTCCGCGAGCACTACCGCCAGGAACTGTCGGGGCGGATCGGCAGGATGGGGATCGGCCGCTCGCGGATCGCCGTCCTCGAAGCGCTCCTCCGGCTGCGGCAGACCGCCTGCCATCCCGGTCTCGTCGATGCCGGCCGGATCGACGAGCCGGCCGCCAAACTCGATACGCTCCTCGCGCAGCTCGACGAGGTCCTTGCCGAAGGGCACAAGGTGCTCGTTTTCAGCCAGTTCACCAGTTTCCTGGCGATCGTCCGCCGGCAACTCGAAGCCCGCTCGATCCCCTATGAATACCTCGACGGGAAGACGACCGATCGCCAGGCCCGCGTTGCCCACTTCCAGGATGATCCTGATTGCCGACTGTTCCTCGTCAGCCTCAAAGCCGGCGGGCAGGGGCTCAACCTCACGGCGGCCGACTACATCTACATCCTCGATCCCTGGTGGAACCCCGCCGTCGAGGCCCAGGCCGTCGACCGTGCTCACCGCATCGGCCAGACACGGAAGGTATTCGCCTATCGCCTCATCGCCCGCGACACCGTCGAGGAGAAGATCCTCGCCCTCCAAGACCGCAAACGCGATCTTGCTGAATCGATCGTCCGCGCCGATGAAAACATGATCTCGACGCTCACGCCCGAGGATGTCGAATTGCTCCTCTCCTGACGGCCGGGGCTCTCACGGAAAACTAACGACGGCCCGGCTGCGCCGAGCGTAAGATCCAGAGAGTACGCGGCGGATTCCGGGAGTGTGATGTGATGCCGGTGGGAATCGACGCAGTCCGCGGACCGGAGGTAGGGATGATGAGCCGTGGGCAGGCCCGGGATGGCACGGATCACGGTGGTGTCGGCGTGAAGCAGCATCCACTCAAAGGGCGGAGCGGTCAGGTGGCGAATCAGCCGCGGATCCTTGTCGTCGATGACGAGGAGGATCTCCTCGAACTGGTGCGATTCAACCTCGCCCGCGACGGGTACGACGTCCTCGGGGTCGTCAACGGTGAGGAGGCCCTCAAGGCTGTCCGCCGCGAGCCTCCCGACCTGGTGGTGCTCGACCTGATGCTCCCCGGCCTCGACGGTCTCGAGGTCTGCCGTCGTCTCAAGGCCGATCCGCGGACGCGCGAGATCCCGATCGTGATGCTCACCGCCAAGAGCGAGGAGCGCGATGTGGTCTCCGGACTCGAGCGGGGCGCCGACGACTACATCACCAAGCCCTTCAGCCCCCGCGTGCTCTCCGCGCGGGTCAAGGCGCTGCTCCGGCGGCGCGAATCAGAGCGGCATGTGGATCTGGAATCGACCGTCGAGGTCCACGATCTCGTCATCCATCCCGGCCGGCATGAGGTCCATCTGGCCGGCGACGTGGTCGATCTGACGTACACCGAGTTCGCTCTTCTCCATTTCCTCGCCAAGAAACCCGGGTGGGCCTTCACACGCACCCAGATCGTCGACGCGGTCAAAGGGGAGGATTATCCCGTCACCGAGCGATCGGTCGACGTCCAGGTGGCGGGATTGCGGAAGAAACTCGGGGAACACGCGTCGTACATCGAGACCGTGCGCGGCGTGGGATACCGATTCCGCGCCTGATCGGCCCTCCCTCCTTCCCGTTGCCCTGCCGGTTGTGCGACACTGAAGGGGCCATCGTCGTGGCCCCGCGTCGGGCCGAGGGGCCCGGTTGGCCGATCGTCGGAGTAACCCTCCGGCCAGGGAGCGATCCTCCCGACGCAAGATCTCCGGCAACCGCACCCATGCCGCGTTCCCGACTCGCCTGGCGATGGTTTGTAGCCTGGAGTCTCCTCGTCGTCGGGTTGCTGGTCGTCTGCCAGTGGATCGCCTCGGTCGAATTGGCCCGCCTGGCCGACGCGATGCAGATGGAACGAATGAGCGAGAGGGCCCGGAACCTGTCCGCGTCCCTGCCCGATGACCCGGACGGTGACCGGGCGTGGCTGGAGCCATTCGGCCGCGGCACGGAGGGGGGCGCCGTGGAGGTGTTCGACGTCCGGGGGCGGCCGATCGCGGGGGGGGAGTCGACGGATCCGGACGCCGACGGAAAGGGGCTCGATGCGGCCACGCTCGCCGACGCGCTGGCCGGGCGACGGTCAATCGCGGGGCGCTACGACGCCGCCAGCGCGAGGCGCACGGTGTCGGTCGTCAGCCCTGTTGTGCGCGGAGGGAGAACGAGGGCGATCATCCGCATCAACGGCGACACGACGGTGGCCGACGCCGGGCT
>CALQRA010000225.1 GCA_943332855.1 Candidatus Kuenenia stuttgartensis | reverse complement strand
GCCACGAAGCAGGTCGGCGGGCAGGTCGAGGATGCGATCGAGAAGATCGAAACGCTTCTGGAAGACCGCGAGGGGCGCCTCGGCACGGCGACCCGCAAGCCCGACGGCCGGATCGCCGTTTCACTGAAGACGACCGACAAAGCCGCGCGGCAGTCGTTCGTCGACGACGTCACAAAGCTCGATTTCGGCGGTGCAAAGGTCCGCTTGGCGAAGGCCCCGCTGGATGATGGCCAGTCGCTCGACCTCGAGTTCGAAGTTGAGGGGCGCCAGGCCGCGGTCGACATGGACAAACTCGTCGCGGCCGTGGCCCGGCGCGTCAATCCGGGCGGGCAGAAGGAAGTCACCGTTCGCCGCTACGGCCTCGATCAGCTCGAGGTAATCGTTCCGGAGGTCGACCAATCGGAGGTCGATTCCATCAAGAAGGTGGTCTCGAAGTCGGGCGTGCTCGAGTTCCGGATCACCGCCAATCCTGCCAATCCGAGTCACAATCGCGTCATCAAGCTGGCGGAGCAATCCATCGGCGAGTCCGTCGTCGAAGGGGGCATTCCGGTCGGCCGCTGGGTTCTCCTCAACACTGAAAAGTTCAACGAGGACGAACGGAAAAGGCTCGTGACCAGGCTGGCCTCCGACGGGAGCATCGAGGTCTTGGTCATTCTCGATCGCCTCAACGTCACCGGCGGCTACCTGACGAGGGCCTCGTCGAGCATCGACACGCAATCCCTCTCGCCGTGTGTGAATTTCGCGTTCAATGCCTCTGGGGCGAGCCTGTTCACCGAACTCACCGGCAAAAATCTCCCCGATCCGGCCAACGGCCTGACCAGCAGCCTGGGGATCATCCTCGATGGCGAATTGCTCTCGGCCCCGGCGATCCGCAGCACGATCTCCTCCAACGGCCAGATCACCGGCAGTTTCCGGCAGCGGGACGTCGACGAGATCGTCGAGGTGCTCAATGCCGGCAGCCTGCCGACGGCCCTCTACAGCGATCCGGTCAGCGAGCAGCGGATCAGCCCGCAACTCGGGGCCGACACGATCCGCTCCGGCGCCCGGGCGATGCTCCTGGCGACGATCGTCGTCCTCGCCTTCATGCTCGCCTACTACCGCTTCTCCGGCCTCGTCGCCGACCTCGCGGTGGTGCTGAACATCATCCTCGTCGTCGCCCTCATGATCTCGGTCAAGGCAGCGTTCACCCTCGCGGGGCTCGCGGGGCTGGTGTTGTCGGTCGGGATGGCGGTCGACGCCAACGTGCTGATCTACGAGCGGATGCGCGAGGAGACCGACCGCGGGGCGGCGCTGCGGATGGCAATCCGCAACGGATTCCAGCGGGCCTTCTCCACCATCCTCGATTCCAACCTGACGACGGTGATCACCGGCATCGTCCTGTTTTTCATCGGCACCGATCAGCTGAAGGGGTTTGCGATCACGCTCATCCTCGGCCTGGTGCTGAACCTGTTCACGGCCGTGTTCTGTTCCCGTGTGATGTTCGATCTCGCCGAGCGTAAAGGCTGGATCCGCCGGCTCAACATGGCCCGGATCTTCGGCGTCACAAACTTCGAGTTCGTCCGCTGGATGAAGCCGGCGATCCTCGGCTCGGCGCTCTTCATCCTCGCCGGCCTGGCGGCCTCGGCCCAGCGTGGGCAGGGGCTGTTCGACATCGACTTCACCGGTGGCACGAGTGTCCAGGTGGCGTTCAAGCCCGACAAGGCCCCCGACATCGCCGAAATCCGGGATGCGGTCAAGGCGCTCCCCGACACGGCCGTGAGCTCGGTGAGCGTCGACGGGGAGTCGCAGACGCGGTTCAAGGTCGACACGTCGCTGCGGAACACAGCGGAGGTGCAAAAGACGCTCCAGTCGGTGTTCCCCGACAGCCTGCTGACCTACGAGATGTCGTACGGAGACGTGGCCACCGCGCCGCCAGCCGCAGGACAGGAGGCCGCTCCGGCCCGGACGACCGCCAAGCTCACCTTTCCCTCGAAGATCAACCAAGCGACGCTCCGGGAGACGATCGAGACCACTCTCGTCGCTGAGGGGGTCGGGGCCGTCCCGTTCGCGGTCGAGGCGGAGGGCGCCGTCGCCCGTTCCAAGCCTTACGAGAAGTGGAGTCTGTCCGCGGGGATGGATGCCGAGACGACGACGCGGGTGCTGACGCGAATGAAGGCCGATCTCGCCGGCACGCCGGTCTACTACTCCGCCAACTCCATCGGTGGGAAAGTCGCCGGCAACACGAAGGTGACCGCGGTCTACGCGCTCCTGGCCAGCCTGGGAATGATCGTGCTCTATGTATGGCTGCGGTTCCAGAATGTCGCCTTCGGTCTGGCGGCGGTCGTGGCCCTCATCCACGACGTCCTCGTGGCGGTCGCCTGCTTGGCAATGTCGCACTACGTGGCGCCGTTCCTTGGCTGGGCCCTCGTCGACGACTTCAAGATCAGCCTCGACGTCGTCGCCGCGCTCCTCACGATCATCGGGTTCTCGATCAACGACACGATCGTGATCTTTGACCGGCTTCGGGAGCTGCGCGGCAAGGCCCAGTACGTCTCCGCTGCGATGATCGACAAGGCGGTCAATCAGACGCTCAGCCGCACCGTCCTGACCTCCGGCACGGCGATCCTGGCGACCCTGATCCTGTTCCTGTTCGGAGGGACGGGGATCCATGCCTTCGCCTTCACGATGCTCGTGGGCATCATCACCGGCACCTACAGCACGATCTACATCGCCTCCCCGATCGTGCTCTGGCTGCAGCGTTGGTTCGGCGAGGTGCCATCGGGTGCCGGGGCTTCCCGTGCGGCCGGGGTCGCCTGACATCGGCCGGGCCGCGGGGGGCCGTCCCCCGCGGCCTGCGACTTTTTCGATCGTGCCGGTCGAGGCACCCTGGCCCACGGGGATTGAAGTCCCTCTGCGCCCCGGTCGGGCCACCTCCCGATCATCCACGGGCTAGAGTTTTTCCGGATGACTCGCTGACGGCACGAGGCCTCGGGGAAGCCGGATCGATGATGCGCACCGTAAGGTTCCTGACCGGATTGGTGATGGTCGTGACCGGGGTCTCCCTGGCCGCACCGATGGCCACGCGGCTCGTCGAGGCCCATCGGGGCGTGGCCAACGGCGTCGAAGCGGCGACAGAACAAGCTCCGGCGGGCCCCGCGGCCTGGGCGGGAGCGGGCCCGGTGTCTGCTCCGGGCCCCGCGCGGGCCGGTGGTTACTGCATTCCCGATCCCCGCTCCGCGGTCGTGAGCGCCCCCGACGGGGCCGCTCCCCAGGAGGCGGTCGGCCTTCCCCTCCCGGGCGACGATCTCCACGCCCCTGCGGCGGGCTATCAGCCGCCGCCACCTCCAGACCTACTCCCGGCGTCGCCGACCGATCTGACGCTCGCTCCCCCCGCCTTCAACAGCACCTACCGTTCGACCCTCGATGTTCCCCCGCCCCCTCTTCTCGACGTCTCAGCGCCGGCGCCGCTGGCGCTCAGCACCCCCGGGCGCGACGGTCAGGCGATGTTGGCGGTGGGGCAGATGTCGGGTGGGGGAGTGATCCACACCGTGTCGGCCGAGATCTATCCGGCGTCGCTCGATGCTTCCCTTTCGCCGGCCGGCAGCGTGCCGGTGGCGATGACGCCGGCGGCCTCGGCCGCTCCCAGCCATTACACGATCCGGGATGGTGACGATCTGACCTCGATCGCAACCCGTCTCTACGGTCACCCCGGTGCTGCAGAGGCGATCTGGTCGGCGAACCGTGACCGGCTGGCCGATCCGGCGGTCCTGCCGATCGGGCTCTCGCTCCGCATTCCCCCCACCTGGGTTCCTCCCGCGGTCCGTCAGCGGGGGCTCGCCGGCGGGGGGGCGCCGATCGAGCCGGCACGCCGCCCGGCTCGGGTCCGGGTCGCGCCAGGGGAGTCTCTCGAGAGCCTCGCGGAACGGTTCTATGGTGACCGTGCCATGGCCGCCCGGCTGTGGGAGGCCAATCGCGACCAACTCCGTAGTCCGGCCCTCCTTGTGGCCGGGATGGACCTACGCCTCCCCTGACGGAGGGGAGGGTTGGGCCAGCGACGGGGAAAATCGACCTGGATCGCGTCTCTCCCTTGCCGGATTGGGTAGAATCGATGGTAATTCTGCCCCAGGCCCGTGAGGGGTCGGGCCGCTGACGCCGAGGGGGGAGCATGGCACGCCACATCACTGCAGACGGAGAGCCGGACGGCCCCGACGAGGGGATGGAGACTGCGGCAATCCTGTCACGCGACCTTCCGGCACTCTCTGCCAGCCTCGTGCTCCATGTGGTGCTCCTTCTCGCGCTGGCGCTGGTCGGCGTCGCCACGCCGCCGCCAACCCGTCCGGCCGTGACCGTCATCGAGACGCCGCTGGAGCGGGACGAGGAGATCGATCTGGCGCCGCAGGAGATGATCGTCAGCGACATGCCGGAGGAGACCGGTGCCGCCGGCGAGGATCAGTCGGCCGATGTCGCCCAGTCGCTCGCCCCGGTCCTCGACACGGTTTCGATGACGCCCGTGGAGGCCAGCCCGGAGCTCGTCGGCGACATTCAAGTCGACCCGCTCGATGCGCTTCCTACCGCCACCGAGATCGACGAGAGGATTGTCGTCCGGGGGGCGGTCGGGGCGACGACGAGTGGCGCAGCCGGGGCCGTTGACCGGTTGACTGCCGAGATCGACGCGTCGCTCCGGCAGCGGCCGACGGTCGTCGTGTGGGTGTTCGACCAGTCGGTCAGCCTCTCGGCCCAGCGGAAGGAGATCGCCAGCCGGCTGGAGCGGGTGTTCCAGGAGCTCGGGGCCGACCGCTCGCAGCGGCACCGTCCCGATCTCCAAAACCTCGTCGTCGCGTTCGGCAAGAACGTTTCGCTGGTCACCAAAAAGCCGACCGACGACGTGGCCGAGGTGATCCGGGCGATCGATGCGGTGCCGGTTGACGATTCCGGCGTCGAGATGACCTTCGCTGCGATCCGGGCCGCCGCCGACAGCGCGAGGATCTACCGCACCTCTGCACCGAAGAAGAATGTCATGATCGTCGCCTTCACCGACGAGGTGGGGAACGACCAGCAACTCGCCGATCAGACGGCACAGCACTGCCGCAAGCTCGGGATCCCCGTCTATGTCGTCGGCGTGCCGGCGCCGTTCGGAATGCGCGAGGTGCGGATGAAATACGTCGAGTTCGACCCCAAGTTTGATGCCGGAGAGGACGAGCAGTGGGCGGTCATCGAGCAGGGGCCTGAGACGCTCTTCCCCGAGGTGGTCCGTGTCCGCAGCGGGGCCCGCGAGGACGAGGCGATCGACTCGGGCTTCGGGCCTTTCAGCCTCTCCAAGCTGTGCGCGGAGACCGGTGGGATCTATTTTCGCGTTCATCCCAACAGCGGCGAGCGCGGTCGGGTCACCAACCAGATGGTGGCGCCGATGGCAGCGCAGATCCGCTACTTCTTCGACCCCGACGTGATGCAGAACTATCAGCCCGATTACGTCTCAGCGGCGAAGCTCCAGCAGGACATCGCCGCCAACGAGGCCAAGCGTGCGCTCGTCGAGGCGGCCCGATCGACCGAGATCCAGCCGATGGAGTCGCCGGTGATGACGTTCCCCAGGCGCGACGAGCCGTCTCTGGCAGGGCTCCTCTCTGACGCCCAGAGGGCGGCCGCGAAGGCCCAGCCGCGGATCGACGCGATCCATGCCACGTTGACGGCCGGTGCCGCGGGGCGCGAGTCGATCAAGGAGCGACGGTGGCAGGCGGGCTACGACCTGGCGCTCGGGAGGGTGCTCGCAGCGAAGGTCCGCACCGATGCCTACAACCAGATGCTCGCCCAAGCCAAGCTGGGGATGAAGTTCCAGGACGAAAAGAGCGACACCTGGCAGTTGGAGCCGAGCGAAGACGTCACGGTCGGCTCGCAGACGGAGAAACTCGCCAAGCAGGCCACCGAACTTCTCGAGCGCGTGGTTCACGACCACGCGGGCACGCCGTGGGCCCAACTCGCCGCCACAGAATTGCGGACGCCACTGGGCTATCGGTGGACGGAGCGGTTCACCGGGGTGAACACGCCGCAGATGGCCGATGCCGGCAATAACAACAACGTTCCCGCTCCCCCCACCGACGACCAGAAGCGGAAGCTCGGGCCCCCCAAGCCGAAGCGGAATCTCAAGAACCTCTGACCGCTCCGCGATAGACGCCGTCGCCTGATGCGACGCTCCCCGGGGCGTAAAAACGACATCCGCGTCCCCGCGATGGCGTTTGCACGCCCCCAAGTCTTTCGACGCCGGCTGTCGGGGCAGCCGGTTGGAGGCCATGGATGGCTTGGGCCACGTGAAGTCAGAAGGTAAGGTTGCCGTCGGCGAAGCTCTCGCGGCTGTCGTAGGCGTGGAAATTGCGCGCGATCCGCTGGGAGAGGATCTGGAGGAACATGCCGCGGAACTGCGCTTCGGAGCGATCGCTGACCGGCATGGCGCCGTCGGTCGGAAAGCTGAAGTCGTCGTAGCGCTTCGTGAATACGACCTTCTTTTCGGCGACGTCGAACACCCTCACGGTGAAGCTCGCGCGGCCGCGGTAGAGCGTCGAGCCCTCGTGCATGCGGAACGATTCCAGATCGATCCCCACCACCATGTCGGCGTCGAGCGACTTACCGACAGTGGGGTAGTCGATCCAGGAGTTCTCGTCGATCCACCGGGCGACCTCGTCCTGACTGATGACGCGGGTCTTGCGGACGTTCTTCTCGATCAGGGCGCCGACGGTGCCGGCCAACTCGCGGGAGGATCCGGCATCGCTGAACTCAAGCTCGACGATCGGCTTGCAGATCACCGCGACATGCTTCCCTTTGAGCCCCTTGTATTCCGCTGGGGTGTCCTGGGGGGCGATGAGATAAGCCGCCGTGAGGAGCGTTGAACAGCCGGATAGAACCGGCAAGAGCGACGCGACGGCCAGGCAGACGCCGGCCAGAAGCGGGCGACGCGACGACCGGGAACCGGCTTCAGCGACGGCACGGGCGGGGCACATGCGAGATCCCTCGGGGGTGGATTCCGGAGTAGCCGCACGGAGGGCGGCCGGGGCCGGGTAGGGCGGGACTGTAGCCATGAGAGGGCCATGGCGGAAGGTCGCCTTCCCCCACGTCGCACCGGCTTTTTGGGGCGCGATGGCGGCAGGCCGTGCCGCGGCGGCAAAATGGGAGGGCATGGCAGATTCCCCGCACGACCGATCGGATGAAGACCTCGCGGAGACGCTCGCTGCGGCGCTGCCACCGCGGGGATTCTGGGAGTGGCCGGCGGTCGTCGGCGTTTCCGGTGGTGCCGACAGTGTCGCGCTGCTGGTGGCGCTGGTGACGCTCGCCCGGCGAAAGGGGACGACGGAACGGATCCTCGTCGCCCATGCTCACCACGGCCTGCGGCCCGAGGCCGATGACGATCTCCGCTTCGTCGCGGCCCTCGCCGCCGAGCTCGGTGTGGGGCACGTGACGGAGCGGCTCGGGATCGGAGGGGCCATGGGGAACGGCGGTGAGGGGCTCGAGGCCCGCGCCCGTCGCCTCCGGTACGGCTGGCTCGGAAGGCTCGCCCACGAGCGTGGGGCGCGGCATCTGCTCGTGGCGCACACGGCCGACGATCAGGCCGAGACGATCCTCCACCGAGCGCTGCG
>CALQRA010000224.1 GCA_943332855.1 Candidatus Kuenenia stuttgartensis | reverse complement strand
GGCTTCGCCATGACCGGCCTCCTCGGCGTCATACATGGCGAAGACTGACTCACCGGCCGCCGTAAGTTCCTCATCCGAGAGCGGGCCGGCGTTTGCCTCGGAGATTCGAGCCAACTCGAGAAGAACTGCGTACTGGTCGCTACGCGACAGGGCAGAAAACGTCTGGATCAGTTCGACGGCGGCATCGCTCATGGGTTGGTCCTCACGAGAGCAATATACGGCACACAGTGACGGCACGCACACGGAATCAGCTTTCACGCGACTAACGGAAACGCTCAGCAGCGGCGGGGGCCGCTGGAGCACTGCCCTTCGAGAATCCTACCGGCCCCCGCCGTCTGCTGCAGCGTCTGGTTCGGCGTTCAGCGCGTGCCAGATGGCCAACTGTCCGCCGCCTTGCGCAACCACCAGGCTGCCGCCGGGGCCACCCAACTGCCAGGCCTCGTACCCGGACGACAGCGGCACCAGTTCCAGCCGCGTCCCTGACGCGAACCGAATGACCAGATCGCGGGTCTCGTCGCGGACCTCGGCCGCTGCAACCACCGCGCCGCCAATCAGCCGGCGGCACTCCGCCTCGGCATCGACCGGCGCAGGCAGCCCGTACTGGTGGCCGTGGTCCTCGCTGCTCAGGGCGATGCCGCCGTCGCGGATCACCCGCCACGGGCAATCGGCCCGCACCCCGGCGTCTGGGCCAAAACCGAACTGCCAGGAGCCGTGCTCGGTCCCATTGACCTCGGCGAGCGTCCGTCCGACGAGCCAACTATGATCGTAGCGATTGTCCACCATGACGCCCTCTGTCGCCGAACGGCAAAGCTGATCAGCAGCGGACCATCGGCTCCGCCTCACCGCAGGATTCTATCCGCCGGCTGATCCGGCGTGTGGTTCCGTCACCCCGCAAACAATCCGACAAAAAGCGAGGGCACCCGCAGCATACCGCGCCAAAAGCGCGGCGTCCGTGCTTGCATCAAAGTGCATGGTTGTTGCACTCACTCACCTGAGGGTCGCGGAGAACGTACTTCAGCCACAATCGCTCCCTCACGATCTCGATACTCCAAGACAAGCGTCACTCCAGCTTTAGCGAACTTGCGGCGTTGGTCCTGGTTTCGCGAGTCGGAACCGACTTGCTCTTGCATTTCTTTCGCAAAGGCTTCGACGTCCAAGTCAGCCCGCAGGACATTCTCCACCCTGCAATGGTAAATCAAGTCCATTCCCCTGCTCGATACCGAAGTGATGAGCGTTGAGTCGTCGGCATACATGGGTGTGCGGTCGTTGATTGCCGCAGCAATGGTCGCCAGAAACTCTGGCGTCATACGATCGCTTGCTTCTTCCTGCAGCGAAATGGCCACGGCGACCAGATTGCACACTATCACGAGTGGGCCAAGAATCTTCCCGGCCAGCATGAACCGACGAAATCGCATGGCACCGGCGCTAGCCGACGAGTCTTCGCTGGAGTGCGGCCGAGAGTAGCAATACCATGTTACGCATACTCCGATAAGAAGACTCATGACGCTGTTGAGCGTGCTTCCACTGATTGCGTATGGCATAGATATGCCCTTGAACGCGAAGGGTGTGCTCTATGAAAGACGGGGAACGGAAAAGCTGATCGGCGGCGGACAACGGACTCAAGCCCGCCGCTGGACGCAAGCCGCCGTCTGATTCAGCGACTGATTCTGGCTACTTCGCGCCTACGGCCGCGGCGAAGGGTGTCGTGGTGGGAGCCGGACGACTTTTCTGTCGCCAGCAGCATCTTGCCGCTGTGCTTCTTTGACGATGTCGTGGAGCCGGAACCCGAGGCGGGCGGCCAGCTGCTCGCGAACCGCTCGCACTTCGGCAACGACCGGATCAGCTTCCATCGTCGATCTCCAGAAGTTCCTGCGGGGTGCAAATGACAGGGGGCTCGAACCCCATTCTACGACAAACCGATTCGATACGCGGCCTGAGGGCGGGGTTAGCGATATGCCTGCAGTTC
The DNA here is from genome assembly GCA_943332855.1 of Candidatus Kuenenia stuttgartensis. Classification (GTDB taxonomy): domain Bacteria; phylum Planctomycetota; class Planctomycetia; order Pirellulales; family UBA1268; genus QWOP01. The sequence continues at coordinate 5,759 of CALQRA010000224.1, read as the reverse complement.
CAGGTCAGGAGATATTCGACACCGTTGACGGCCGCGACCGCGATATGCAAGGCGTCGGTGGCTGCCTTTGGGGGCAGCGGCACCTCTTCAAGCAACGCCCCGGCAAGTGATTCCGCATCCGTCGTGACCTCCAAGAGCGGCAGTTCGGCCAACACACGCAGGCGATCAGCCGCGGCAACCGAATCACCCGCCGCGCATTCGCCGACCACGAATCGCGAAACGTATACGGAAAAACGATGGCGGTGCCCAGTCCACCACTCGTGCGTGGTCTGCTGGTTGGCAGCGATCCGCAGCACGGCGCTGGGCTGCATCGCGAGGTAGCCGATGATCGTTGTTTCGAGGTATACGGTTGGATTCATCAGTCACCCGAGGACGGTCAGTGGGTCGCCAGAACGATTCCTGCTCAGCAGCGGGGGGGCCGCTGGAGCACTGACCCTCAAGAAGCCTACCCGCCTCCGCCGTCTGCTGCATCGCGTGGTTCGGCGTGCTGCGGCCTCTCGTACCCCAACTCGTCATAGAGCCAGCGGTCGAAGTAGGCACGTTGAGCCTCGGCGTTCTCAGGGAGCGAGAGCCACTCCTGGGCAGCGCGGATCATCGCTGACTCTGCCTGCTCGGCTTCCGCAGGCTTCTGTTCAACCCAATCCGTCAGTGCGCCCCAGATGAGCCACAGAGGCCACATGATGGTTTCGGGGTCCGTTGCGTGCCGCATTGCGGTGCCCCACATTCGCCATGCCGCGCGATAGGGAGGGCCGCGACGCGACACAATCAATCGCATGCACGCCTCCATGTCTCGCTTCGCCACGGCGAGTGCCGCTTCATCCGACATCGGCGCTCCGATATTTTGCCGTCGAACGACCGCGGTCAACAGATCGCAGGCAGAGGACTATCCACGCCGCAGGATTCTATCGCGATTCCGCTGCATCGTTTGGTTAGCCGCCGCCGGCCAGCATCGTTGGAGTGGCCTCGTTCTGGCTCCCCGCCCAGGACTCCAGGTACTGCTGCCAAGCCGGGCCGATCGTGGGGCAGACAGTGAGGAACGCCGGAACGACATCCGCAGCCTTCATCCGAGGGTCCTCTCTGGCGCCGAACGTTCCCGATCAGCAGCGGCGGGGGCCGCCGGAGCATTGATCTTCGGAAAGCCTACCCGCCCCTGCCGTCCGCTGCAGCGTTTGGTTCGCCCCAATCTCAGACCGACGGGCGGCGGCCAACGAAGATCGCTGCGACCAGCAGCCCAAGACCCACTGCCCGGGCACAGCTCCCAACTATTGTGACAAGAGTCATGGGTAGGGAGACGTCGCGGCCGACGGCCTGGAAAGAGTCCAGGAGCCATGCCTGGACCAGCGCCACCGCGAGCGTGGTAGCAACCAGCAGACCTTCGCCGGCCAAGGTCAGCACGCTTGGTAGCGGGGCGCGGCCCCTGTAGACCAGCGCCAGAACGAACGCGACAAGGTAGACGAGCAACGCAGGGGCGTGGTACCCGAACTGAGACAGCAGGTACACCGTGCCGACCTCGCCCATTGGTCAACCCTCCTTCGCCGAACGTTGGCGATCAGCAGCTCGCCACTGTGGGATCGTCCACATCGCAGGGCGTCCGGGCGAGGCGGCTGCGTCGATTGGTTCGGCATGACATTCCGGTTAGAGCGACTCGCTCATAAACCATACCCAGCCGCCTTCACCCTCAATCGCACGACTCCTCGGAGTCTTTGAAAACCACGGAATACGAAATCTGCCGCCAAAGAGGGACTGCATCTCCTCTCGAAGACGCGTGAGCTTGGGGTGAGAGAGTACCCTTGCCCTCAGCTGGTCAGCCGTCCAGGGGAAAAAGTAGCCGTTCCCGTGAATACTGATGCAATACCCCCTGCCATCGTAGTCGCCATCATTGCTCTGGATTTCGATCTCGGTGCGCCAGCAAATACTGTCCGGACAGAAAAACCGCTCGTTCTCCTTCCGTGCGGCACTGTCGTCGAACAAACTCGAGATATCCTTGGAAAGATTGCCGAACTCAGCGCCTCGCATCGACGGCGATATGAGCCCGAGTGTTTCGCACACGCTGCGGACCGTCTCGGGGGCGATGGACCGAAGTCCACTGTTTGCCGCTAACACCAAGGCAGAGTACGCACCCACGCCACGCTCCCTTTTGCCCAACGAATGAGCTCAGCTGCCGCGGGCGCCGCTTGAGGCTTGAACCTCGATCAGACTACTCGCTCCCGCCGTCTGCTGCATCAACTGGTTCGGCGTGCCCTACCTCAGTACCGCCAACCTGCGCAACTCTTGGATGAGCGGCTCGGGTTGCTCAGATGCCCACCGGATACTCTCCTCCGGGTTGCACCGGATGGCCGAGTCAACGCCCGCGACCATCGAAGCCGGCACCCACGACAAGAGCATCTCGCCGGCCCAGATAATCCAGGTGCCCCACGGCGGGATCTCGTCCACGTCGATGAACCCGTCGCACTCCGGCGGCGAGCTGCCGTGGAACAGGCTGCGCCGCGGCAGGAACGCCTGGATGCGGTCGCCGAGCGGGAGCGCCGCTTCTGGTGCCGGCCTAGACCCGAGCAGTTCCTGCCGTCGGGCGAGGAAAGCGGCTACCTCCGCAGCGATCGCGTCCACGTGGCTGCCCCCATGGACGATGTTCCGCCGCGGGCCGAGTTCCGGCGGCCGGAGCGAGTCCGCGGAACGGGCCGGATCAAACCGCGGCTCACACCACGCCAGCGTAGCTGCGAGTTGCCGCCGGTACTCCGCGATCATTGGCGAATCGTCCACCCGGAAGCCCTCCGCTCGCCGAACGTTCCCGATCAATGGCTCGCGACAACAGGACTATTCGCTCCGCAGGATTCTACCGCGAGGCCGCTGCATCAGTTGGTTCGCCCCTGCCGTTCAAGGCTTGTCAAGCTTCAGCGCCCATTCTTTCGAGCAGGTGTTTCGCCCGCGCAATTCCTTGACGACTGCCGTAGCCGCCGAAGATCACCGTCAAGCAGCCCTCCAGCCCACAGGTGCAACTCTCCTGATTGGCGACTTCACGAAGGCTGGCGAGCCACTTGCCTGGAATCTTCAACTGATGTCGGCAGTAGAAGGCGGACGGCAGAGCCCACTGATGCGATGGTTCCTTAGCCAGCGCCGCTTCATAGGCCGAAAGTGCATCCGCCCAGCGAGCCTGGCGCAAGCGAATGTCGCCAATCTCCAGGAAGCAGGTAAGGTCCTGCGGGTCATGCTCGGCACCTTTCGCGAACATGGCGGCGGCGCGATTCAAATCGCCACCTCGTCGTGCGGCGTTGGCTACCGCGACAGCCGTCTTCCAGTTCGGGGCTTCTCGATTGCGTTGCTCAGCCAGGGCGAGGGCCTCTTCAAAACGCCCGTTCTTGCTCAACAGCAACGCTCTAATCACCTCGCTGTGCGGCCCCACTCCGTACTGCGACTCCGCGTGCTCAAAAAGGGCCAGGAGCTCTCGAGCCGACTTCTTGTCGTCTTCAGACAGGGCTGAGAACGGTTCCGGTATCTGTACCGCGGCCTGGAGGATGTCACGGAAGACTTCGCTGGGTTCCATGCGTAGATCGCTCGCGATTGAGGGCGAACGACAAAGATCAGCGGCTCGCGACCAGGGGCCTTTCCATGCAGCCCGACTCTATCGCGAGTCCGCTGCATCGCCTGGTTTTGCGTCTTCTGAAACGCCCTCGTCGCTCCGTTGCTCTTTTGACTCCGCTGTGAGCATTCGGATTATTCGCCGCGCAAGAGGCTCCTTGACCTCGCGATGGCGAGGCACTGGCTGGGAAACACCTGTGACTGGGTTGCGATACCAATCATGCCTGCCACCATGCCTCACCAACACGCAACCGCTCGCCTCGATAGCCCTGATCAGATCGAGACGCTTCATGGCATGACGAGCTCACCAACCTTGCGGGCGCCAGGAATATTTCCGCCCGAAAGATCGAGGTAGAGATCCTTCAAGTGCTCGACTAGGTCTTGCAAGGTCTCGCCTTGCGTCCAGTAATCCGGATACTCCTCGAGGTAGCCGAGCCACCAATCGCCGTCCTGCCAGTGGACATACTTCACCGAGTGCATGGGGCAACCCTCCAAACGTCGAGAAGGAAATCGTCGACTCCTCAAGTCTACCGCGACGATCGCTCAGAAGACCAGTTATGACCTGGCGCTCGTTGCGAGGCGTGCCTGCCGCAGAACGATGGCGATCAATGGCTCGCGGCCACTGGATGAACCATCACTCAGGACGCTGCCCGCGAGTCCATTGCATCGCTTGGTTCCGTGTGCTTCTTCACCGAACCGGACACGATCCGCCGCCCTGACGCGCTCTGCCTCTCACGCAGGCGCTGGCGGAACTTCGCGACATCGCCGCCGCTGGCCTCCAGCAGGCGACGGCGTACCTCGTGGATTTCAGCTACCACGGGATCGGCGTAAAGGGATTCAACCGGCATCGGAAAACTCCTCAGGCGTGACGATTAGGGGCGGCGGGAAGCCTTCGGCCCTGAGTGTCTCGTACAGTGCGGGAAGCAAATCCGCATTTGCGATGTGCTTGCAGTTCCAGGTCAGCAGGTAGTCTACGCCAGCCGTGGCGGCTAAGGCGACGTGCTGAGCATCCGCCGCGGCTTTTGACGGCAGGAGGTGCCTCGCGAGCAGCAGGTCGGCAAGCCGATCAGCCTCCGCAGATTCCCCGAAGGAGCGGCAAGCCTTCGAGTAGACGTAGGCGATCCGCCGCTGCCGTCGGATCACCCGCCCCGGCCTCATCCAACACAAGTTGACTGATGTAGAGGTCGAAGCCGTCGCGACGCTACTGCCACCAGCGACGTGTCAGCTCTTGACGGGCCTGGAACACCACGTCGGACGCCGATCGCGCGGTGAGGTAGCCGACGATCGAGGTCTCGACGTAGATCGCACTCATGACTGATCCAGATGTTTCACGGAACTCGTATTTATACGGTCTCTATAACCACCCACGCCTGCGTGTTAACGCACCACCGGCCGCAGGCGGAGTCGGGCCTCAACCGCCTTCCAGACAATGGGTTACGGCGGTGCGACACCCCAGCCGCCGGTGCGTTAACAGGCGCACCATGCAGTTTATCCGCCCTTGCTGTGCATGCCGCCAAAGGGGGGCAGCCCGCCTTCGACCGCCCCCGCTGACCGGCGACGAGCGTGCCCCATCCGGGATCGGCCCTGATTCGCGGGCCTGACCTCCCAGCCCCACCCCGCCCCTCTCCCGCCGCCCCAGACCGTCCCTGCGGGCGGCCTTCTCGTTCTCACCGTCGGCCCCTCTGGCTGCCGGGTGTCTTTCCCTCTCCCGGCTCGCTGCCTTGGCGGCCGGTGTTTCCCCGTCCGTGTCCCTGTCTGTCTCGGTGTCCGTTCCCATTTCCCACTTTTCAGGAGATCGCCCCCATGTCCGACCGCGACCTGTTCGACGCCGTGGCCCGCAAGACCGGCGAGTCCAACCACGAGATCGCCCGCCGTGGTTTCGTCCTCACCGGCCCTGAGGAATCTGGTTCCGACCTCGACCCGGAGTGCCTGCTCGACGTGATGCTGGTCGACCTCCCGGAGACGGGCACGGTCGACTGGGACGCCCTCGGGTTCGGCTGCCGGGAGCCGTTCTTCAAGAGCGAGCTGAAGGCCCGCCACCGGAAGACGAAGCCCAGTTCGAAGAAGCAGGTGGTCCGAGCGGCGTGACCTGCTGCTGACCCCGGCTAGTTTCCCACGACCCCATGAAGCGACGGGCGTGCGGTGTGGTGGAGGTGCCCAAGCCTCCCTGCACCCACGCCCGT
>CALQRA010000223.1 GCA_943332855.1 Candidatus Kuenenia stuttgartensis | reverse complement strand
GCTCCCGACTTCGAGAACCCGACCGATGCGGATCGGGATGGGAGCTATCAGGTCCGTGTCGCGGCCACCGATCCGGGCGGGCTGGTGAGTTACCAGATCGTCACGGTCGTGGTGTTCGACACCAACGACAACGCTCCGGTCTTTACCAGCGCCGCGACGGCGACGGTCGTGGAGAACACCGCTGTCAGCACCGTCGTCTATACGGCGACGCGGACCGACGGCGACGCGACGGCGGCCTTCCGCAACGTCTCCTACTCGATCAAGGCGGGCGTGGGAGATGGGGCGAAGGTGTCGGTCGGTGCAGCCACCGGCGAGGTGACCCTGCTGGCTCCGGCTGATTACGAGACGAAGATGTCGTACCTGTTCGTGGTCGTTGCCGATGACGGTGTCAATCGGTCTGAGCGGATCGTCACGGTGAATGTCATCGACGCTAACGACAACGCCCCGCTGATCACCAGTGCCGCGACGGGTTCGGTGACGGAAAACGGGGCCACGACGACGGCGATCTACACCGGGGTGCGGAGCGACGCCGATGTCACGGCCGCTTTCCGCCAGGTGACCTGGTCGATCAAGCCGGCCGTCGGCGATGCGGCCATGGTGGCGATCCAGTCGACCACCGGCGTGGTCACGCTCCTGGCTTCGGCCGATTACGAGACGAAGACGTCGTACGTCTTTACCGTGGTCGCCAGTGACGGGCTCAACACGACCGAGAAGTCGGTGACGGTGAATGTCATCGATGCCAACGACAGCGCTCCGCTGATCACCAGCGGTGCGACAGGATCGGTGACGGAGAACGCGGCCACGACGACGGTGATCTACACCGCCACCAGGACCGATGCCGACGTGACGGCGGCCTTCCGCCAGTTAACTTGGTCGATCAAGCCGGCCGTTGGCGATGCGGCGAAGGTGGTCATCAATGCCTCGACCGGGGCCGTGACGCTCCTCGCCGCGGCGGATTACGAGACGAAGGCATCCTACCTGTTTACGATCATCGCCAGCGACGGGCTCAACACGACCGAGCAGGCGGTGACGGTGAACGTCAACGACGTCAACGACAACGCCCCGGTGATCACCAGCCCCACGACCGGCACGGTGGTTGAAAACGCCGCGACGAACACGGTGATCTACACGGCCACTCGGACCGACGCCGACGTGACGGCCGCCTTCCGCCAGGTGACCTATTCCGTCAAGCCGCTCGTCGGTGACGCGGCGAAGGTGATCATCGACGCGGCGACGGGTGCCGTGACCCTCCTCGCCCCGGCTGATTACGAGACGAAGACGTCGTATCTGTTCACGGTCGTGGCGGATGACGGCATCAACCGGGCCGAAAAGGCCGTGACGGTGGCCGTCACCGATCTCAACGACAACGCTCCGGTGATCACCAGCGCCGCGACCGGATCGGTGACGGAGAACGCGGCCACGACCACGGTGATCTACACGGCGACACGCACCGATGCCGACGTCACAGCCGCCTTCCGCCTCGTGACCTATTCGATCAAGCCCGCCGTCGGCGACGCGGCAAAGCTGGCGATCAACGCGGCCACGGGAGCCGTCACGCTCCTGGCGTCGGCCGACTACGAAACGAAGACGTCGTACCTGTTCACGGTGATCGCCGACGACGGTGTCAATCGGGCGGAGAAGGTTGTGACCGTCGCGGTCGTCAACATCGACGACACCGCGGCGACGTTCACCTCGGGCCGCACCGCCTCGGTGGTGGCCAGCGCCACGCTCAATCCGGCCATCTACACGGCCACGGTCAACGACTCGGCCGACGTCTCGCAAGGGGTCGCCTTCAGCCTCGCCACCGCCGACGCGACGCTGTTCGCGATCAATGCCACGACCGGGGTGGTGACCGTCAAGGGTTCGACGCTGGCGATGAAGGGGAAGACCTACACCTTCACCGTGACCGCGACCGACAAGGGAGGGGCGAAGAAGGCCGTCAGCCAGGTGATCACGCTGACGGTGGCGTAGCCGGTGGATCGGACGCCTTGGCACCGGGGGGGAGAACCGAGAAGGGTCACCGGCCGGGAATCCGCTCCGAGAGGGCCCGGTATCCGGGAAGATCCCGGATCGGATCGAAGTCAGGATCGGTGTTGAACGCGACCCGGTCGGTGTAGCCGTCGTCGATCGCCTCGGAGAGCGCGGCGATTGCGGCGTCGGCGTAGGCGTCCGCCTGGTTGGCGTCGGTGTCACGCAAGCCTGCGGAGCACTGGGCGGAGCAGCGGGCCACTTCGCAGAGGAGCTCGGGGTCCTTCGAGCCGGCCCGGAGTGCCTCGGCGAGCTCGACGGCCCGGACATGTTCGCCGCATCTCGCCAGGGCGAGCATGAGCTCCATCCGCCGGGCGTCGTTGAGCGGATCGAGCGCGGCGATCGCCTCGCGGAGCGCCAGGCTCTCGGCGAAATGGCGGTCGGCGGCGGCCGCGTCGCCGCCGCGGCGGGCGAGCACCCCCATCCGGTAGGCGGACGAGCCTGCCATGACCTTGAAGAGGATTTTCTGGTCGTCGAGCTCCATGAGCCCGCGGAAGCCGGTCAGGGCCCGCTCGAAGAGCTTCCGGGCACCAGCGTTGTCGCCGAGGCGGATGAGGACATCGCCGTAGTTGCCGCACGACTCGGCGAGCTCGAACGTGCCCTGGATGTCTCCTGGGTCGTTTGCGAGGATTTTTTCGCGCTGGGCGATGCACTCGTCGTAGTGGGCGAGCGCGGCGGCGGTATCACCGGTGAGGAAACAGACCTCCCCGAGGATGTTGTAGGACTGGGCGAGGGCCTGCTGGAAAAGCTGGACGTCCGGCGCGATCGTCGCGAGCTCCTGGCGCAGCGATACGACCTTCTCGAGCAACGGCAGCGCCTCCCTCGGGTTTCCCTGCTTGAGAAGTGTCAGTGCCACGTTCTTGTTCGCCTCGGCGAGCCTGTCGAGGAGTTTCTCCGGGGTCTGTGCCCCGACGGCGCTGGGGGGCTTGCCGTAGAGGGTCTCGCCGATCTGCAGGGCCTCGCGGTAGCACTTGAGGGCGGCGTCGACGTCGCGCTCGAGCTCCTGCCGCATGTTGCCGACCTGATTCAGGACGGCGGCGAGGTTCGCTTGGGAGGCATCGTTGTCGGGGTTTTTTGCGGCTCGCCGCCTGGCGATGTCGAGCGACTTCTCGAACTCACGCATGGCATCCTCGGTGTCACCGAGTTGCTTGAACATCACCCCCATCTGCATGTGGGCATTGAGCATCGTCGCCTCGACGCTTGTCGACCGCTCCGCCTCCTTGGCGACAGACTTCAGCCCCTCCATGGCGGTCTCGAGGAGATCGCGCTTGATCTGCTGCGTGCGGGGGGCCTCATCGAGCTGGGTCTGCACCTTGTCGATCAGGACCTGCATGGTGTTGAGGGCCAATCCGGCTTGACTGGCGGCGACCTTGGCATTCTCCTCGGCGACCTTCTCGGCTGATTCCGCCGCAAGCCGGGCGTCGACGGCATCTTTGCGCTGGATTTCCTTGAGATTCCGCTCCTGGGCGATCGTCAAGGCCGACACCGTCGATGTCACACTGACGACGACGAGGAGCCCGGCGACGGTGGCGAGGAGGCCGGCCACCCTGGGGTTGCGCCGGCACCAGCGCCACGCCCTTTCCACTGGGGAGATCGGGCGGGAGAGGATCGGCTCCCCCGCGATGAAGCGCCGGCAGTCCTCGGCGAGGAGCTCGGCGGTCGCGTAGCGTTTGGCGGGCTCCTTTTGCAGGCACTTCAGGCAGATCGTCTCGACGTCTGGCGGCAGCTTCCCAATCAGGCGCGACGGGGGGACAGGCTCCTCCTTGATCACCTGCATGATGGTGTCAAAGGGGCTCGAGCCGAGGAATGGCGGCCTTCCGACGAGCATTTCGTAGAGCATCGCGCCGAGGGAATAGATGTCGGCCGAGGGACCAAGGTTCTTCATCTCCCCGCGGGCCTGCTCGGGGGCCATGTAGCTGGGGGTGCCCATGATCGAGCCATCCTTTGTCTGGCCCGAATCCCCCTCGAGCTTCTTCGCCAGGCCGAAGTCGGTGATCTTCGGCACGCCGTCGGACGTCAGCAGGACGTTGGCCGGCTTCAGGTCGCGGTGGAGGATGCTGTGGGCGTGGGCGAAATGCATCGCCCGCGACAGCGTCTCCACCAGCCGCGCCGCGTCGACCGGCTTCTGCGGCTTGCCGGCAAGGGCCCGGTCGAGCGGAGCGCCGTCGACGAACTCGAGCGAGAAGTGGGGGAGGGAGTCGTGCTCGCCGACCTCGTAGATCTGGACGATGTTCGGATGCTGGAGCGCTGCCACGGCCTGCGCTTCGACGAGGAACCGGGCCAGTGCATCGGGGCTGGCGTGGCCCCCCGAGAGCACCATCTTCAGGGCGACGAGCCGGTTGAGCTTCTTCTGCCGCGCCTTGTAGACCACCCCCATCCCGCCGCGGCCGAGCTCGCCGAGGATTTCGTAGCCGCTGACATGTGGCATCGGCCGCCCGGTCTTCGGGTCGATCGTGGGGAGAATCGAATCGGTGATTGACGGCGCGAAGGCGACGCTCGCGTCGCCGCGCGGGGTCTCGCCCGCCAGCAGCGCGATGGTGCCGTCGTCGACCTTCCCTGTGGCGGGAGGGAGGTGCAACGTCGCGCCGCCATCGGCAGCCGCCTGGGGGGCGAGGTTGATGGTGGCATCACCGGCCGACTGGGGAGTGGCGGCGGTAGCGGGAGGGGCCGCGGGGGGGAGGTGAATCGTGGCGTCGGCAGCGGCCTGGGGGGCGAAGTTGATGGTGGCATCACCGGCCGGCTGGGAAGTGGCGGCGGTGGCGGGAGGGGCCGCGGGGTGGATTTGGATCGTGGCGTCGGCAGCGGCCTGGGGGGCGAGGTTGATGGTGGCATCGCTCACGGAGGTGCGGGGAGTGGGATCACCGCCGCGATCCGTCTGCTGGTTGTCGGGTCGGTTCATCGTTGCTCCTCAAACAACCGGGCTCTTCGGCCGGTGCTACCAGCCCTGGGCCCCCATGGAGGAGGTATTCCCCTCCACGCAGGCGACCTGCCGCACAGCGGCCAGACGCCGATTATCGAGGGCCGGGCCGAACCAGTCCAGCCGCCGTGCCCCGGACCTCACGCCCGCCGCCAGAATGTGTCTGGTGGGATGCCGCAGCGGTCGAGGGCGGCCGCCGCATCCCCCCGCCATCGGCGGGCGTCGAGGGGGTAGCCAGCCGTCGGCCGCAACCCCGGCGCGAGGCTGCCCCAGTGGGCGTTGAAGGCGGCCATCGCCAGCTCGCGGACGTACTTCGCTGTCATGCTCGCCAGCGCCACCGGCACCCGGGCCTCGCCGCCGACGGTGAATTCGATCCGGAGGCTCGCTGCGTCGATCGCGTAGGTGCTGGAGGTGGGGGTCTCGACGATCGTGCGGACCAGCGGCGCGGCGAAATGCCGACCGACGAGGGCCGCGTACGTCTTCCGCCCTCCGTGCCGGTCGCACCACACCACGGCTGGCTCCCCGGGAGCGGTGGCACGCAGTTCGGCGGCGAGGCTGAGCGTTGTTCGGGAGAGGATGTCCGACTTGTTCAGGCCGGCGTCGAGGAGGGCATTGAACGCACCGGGATGGAGGATCCGGCAGGCGACCGCGACGAGCTGCACACCAAGCCTGGGGAGCGTGGTGGCGACCGTCTCCGCGAGGAGCGCGAGGGCCCGGGGGGGAACGGCGACGGGGAGCGCCATCCCCTCGAACAACGTCCATTCCGCCGGCGCGGCGATCGACGGGAGATCGATGCCGAGCGCGGCGGCGAGCGCGGCGCCGTCGGAGGGGATCCCGTGGCTCGCTCCCTGCGCGGTCGCAGCGAGGGCGGCGAGGACGCCGCGCTCGATCGCGACAAGTCCGCCCCCCGGCTTATAGAGCTGCTTCGAGTCGGCCCAGGGGGGCTGCCCGAGCCGAGCCGCTGCCCCGATCTCGGCCGCCGCGCGCGCCAGGCGATCGGCGCCGTCGCCGTCGTCGTCCACCACCCGCCAAGCGGAGGCGGCGACGACGAGGGGGCCGAGGTTCGGGCCGTAGCCAGCCTCGTCGGTGCCGATGAGGAGCGTCATGAGAGTGGGGGAAGCCTTGAGGGCCCACCGCCGGCGGGGAATTGCCGGCAGTATTCGTAGACCGCGACGGCGGTCGATGTGGCGGCGTTGAGGCTGTGGGGGAGGCCGGCCATCGGGATCTCGGCGACCCGGTCGAGCCGCTCGAGAATCTCCTCCTCCAGCCCGAGACGTTCATTGCCGATCACGAGGACCGTCCGCGACAGAAACGGGAAGGTGAAGAGGGGCTCCGAGCCGGTCGTCTGCTCGAGCCCGACCAGCTGCCAGTTCTCGCGCTTGAGCCGGTCGAGAACGGGGCCGAGGCTGCGGTGGACCTCGAGAACGACCGAATCGGCTCCGTCGCGGGCGATCTTGTCGTCGAGGCGGGCGGCGCCGCAGGCAATCACTCTGCTGATGCCGAAGCAGCCGCAGGTTCGTACGATGTGGGAGAGATTGACGTGGCTGCGCATCGGGGCGCAGGCCACGATCAGCTCCCGCGGCACGGCGAAGGTGTCGGGGGGCTTGTGGCGGAGATGAACGAACCGGGAGGTGGCCATGGTGGAACGGCGTGCGGTGTCAACGGTGGGAGCGTGGGGAGGATTGTCGCGTCGCGCGGCCTGGCTGGGAACCGTCATCGTCGTCGCGGGGGTGTTGGCGGCCCCGGCCCCGGCCCCGGCCCAGCCGCCGGTCCAGACAACCGGCAAGGCAACCGGCAAGGCAACCGTCCGGCTCGTCGACCAGGCCGGGCTCGATGCCGAGATCTCCCGGCAGGCCGGGAAGGTGGTCGTCGTCGACTTCTGGAGCACCTCCTGCCCGCCGTGCGTGAAGGAGTTTCCCCGGCTTGTCGCCCTCAAAAAAACCCACGGCGAGAGGATCGCCTGCATTTCGTTCTCCCTCGACTACGAGGGGATCGACGCCCCCGAGGAGCTCCTTCCGCCGGTGGAGGCGTTTCTCGACAAGGTCGGCGCCGGAGGAATCGTCAATCTCCTCTGCACGGAGGAGGCCGATGCCGTCTACCGGAAGCTCGACCTCGTGAGTGTCCCGGCGGTGTCTGTCTACGGCCCCGACGGAAAGCTCGTGCAGCGGTTCGACGAAGACGACGCCGCCAAGCGGCTCAAGCGTCCCTTCACCTACGACGACGTCGAGGGGGTGGTTGGCCGGCTGTTGGGGAAGTGAGCGTCGATGGGGGACGATGGAGGTCATCTTTCGGATCGCTTGCCCCGGGGCCCCCGGACAAAATAGTCTGCCGATACCCTTCCTTCCGTCCGGAGCCCGTCGCATGTCCGTCGACAAGAATCGATCCGCTCTCCCGCCGGCCGGCGATTCCCCGACCGTCCCCGCCGCCGCCCGGCTGCGGACCCGCGACGTCGTGGTCGGTCCACTCGCCTTCGGCCGGGAGACGATCGAATCGATCGTCGTTGCCTTCACCCTCGCCCTCCTCTTCCGGGCCTTCGAGGCGGAGGCGTTCGTCATCCCCACCGGGTCGATGGCGCCGGCCCTGATGGGGCGCCACAAGGATCTCGTCTGCTCGGCCTGTGGCCGCGACTACCGGGTCGGCTGCAGCGCGGAGGAGGATGACCAGTCGCAGAGTTTCCGCGCGCAGCTCACGCAGCTCGAAGGGGATCTCGTCCGGGCGCGCGGCGTGATGGCCGATCAGGGGGCCCCCGCCGGCGAGCGCGAACAGGCCCGTCGCCGGGTCGAGTCGCTCGAGTC
>CALQRA010000222.1 GCA_943332855.1 Candidatus Kuenenia stuttgartensis | reverse complement strand
CCTATCACCTCCCCCTTGTCCATCCGACCACGCTCGGCGGCTTCGGCCTGATCCCCGAGGAGGCCCAAAAGCACTGGCTGGAGGATCGGTCGACGACGCTGGTGTTCGACCTCGGCAAGGAGAGCGAGCCGGTCAAGAAGCAGCGGCAGGTCGTCGGCTGGCTCGGTGGCGGCACGACCACCGACCAATACGTCCACCATCACGTCTTTCCGAACCTCGTCTTCACCTTCTCCGACCTGTTCACCTACTGTCAGGTCTATCTTCCCACCGGCCCCACCACATCGCGGACGCTGGCCTGGATGTTCAGCCTCGACGGCACCAAGCGGAGCCTGTTTACGCGCGTCATCGCCCGGCTGACGGCGCGGCACGGCGTGAAAGCCAACGCCGCCATCCAGCGCGAAGATGCGAGCGTGTTCGCCGCCCAGCAAAAGGGAATCAGCGCCACGCCGTTCCGCGGATGCATCGGCACCCGCGAGGAACGGATCTGGTGCTTCCACGACTACCTCAAGCGGGCCTGTTCCTGACCGGCCGTAACCAAGGCCCCGGGGCGGGTCTTCGACAGCCGTCCCGCGTCGCTCAACGAACCGCTGCGGCCAGCGCGCCGATCGGACCGCGCTCACGGGAGGTCGACACCGGCGTGGCCACCAACTCGTCGAGGACCTGCGCGGCGAATCGTCGCGCCGGCTCATCGGCGCCGTTGAGCGACACCGCGCCGCGCGCGACGACCGCTCCCCGGAGCCACGACTCGAGGGAAAGGGCGCTGGTCTGAATCGACGGTGCGGCCAACGGCGGCAGGCCGACATGGAGCGCCACCGGCCGCCCCGCCTCGCAGCGGATCGTCCACTGACCACCCCCGCCCCCCGCCGCCGACAGGCCGACGACTTGCCCGCCGACCGGAGCCTGCCACGACGCATGCCCGAGCCGCCGCTCGAGGAGCCCCCGCGCCGTGACCGTGCGCACGGCCCGCCCCGGCGGCGGCCAGCGGAAGCGGTTGGCGATCGCAAACCGGCAGAGGCGGCGGAGCGTCTCGTCGTCGAGCTCGGGGGACGGCAGATCGGGGACCGCGGCGAGGCACGCGCTGCTGTCGAAGCGGGGGTCGTCGCTCCAGTAGGCACGGTAGACGTGCATCTGGTCCTCGAAGAGACGGGCGAGCATGACCGCGTCGAAGCCCACGGCCCCCTTCGCCGGACCGGCCGCAGCGCGGGCTCCCTTGAGCTCGGCGGCCATCTCGACGACGAGCTCCTCAAACACCCGGCACAACTGGCTCACCGGCGTCGGTCGGGTCGAGGTGAGGTGGTAGGTACGGCCGTGGAGCGAGGGATCGCCGATGATCCGGGTCATCACCGCCGACACCCAGTCGACGGGCACGAGGTTCTTGACCTCGGTCCCGGTCATTCCCAGGACATCGAGGAGCGAGCCCGGCTCGAGGTCGGACTCGAGAAACGCCTCGACGAACGGCTGGACGATCCGCAGCGGCTTGTAGAAACCATGGAAGGTGTTCGTGAATCCCGCCACGAGGTCGCCGACGATGATGCTCGGCCGATGGACCGTGCAGGCATCGAGGAAGGGGGCCGAAACGGCCCCCTTCTCCGATTCGATCTTGCTTCGTTCGTAGTCGTTGCCGGGAGTCTGGCCGACGTCGAGCTCGCTCTCGAGGATCCGCCCCCGGCGTGTGCCACAGACATAGGCGCTCGAGACGTGATGGTAGCGGCGGATGCCGAGATCGCGGCACAGCGCGAGGACGTTGGCCGTGCCGTTGACGTTGCTATTCCATGGCTCGCCGTCGCTCTCGCGCATCTGGAACGACAGACTCGCCGCCGAGTGGACCACCTCGTCGACGTTCCGCCCCACCCAAGCCGCCGTCGCCGCGTCAAGCCCGAGCCCGGGGGCGGTGATGTCGCCGGCGAGCACGACCGGCGCCTCGACGGTCATCCCGGCCACCTCCCGCCAATCGTCGAGAATCTCGTCCCCCCGGGCCTCGGCCGTGGCGGTCTTCGATCCACGGACGAGCACCGCCACGCGCCGACCGGTCGCCGCGAGGTCGCGGACGAGCGAGCGGCCGAGGAGCCCGGTGGCTCCGGTGAGGAGAAGGTAGTTGTGATTTTGGGCCATGGCAGCGGTCCTGACAGAAACGGCGGTGGGATACGGTTCAGACGTGGATCGCAGCCCCGCCATCGACGACCAGCGTCTGCCCCTGGACGAGATCGGAGAGCGGGCTGGAGAGGAACACAACGGCGTCGGCGACATCGGTGGCCTCGAGTTGCCGCTCCCCCACCATCGTCTTGCTCGTCCGGCCGGCAAACATCAGATCGGCTCCGGGAAGACGCCTCGTGGAATCGGTGTCGACGAGCCCCGCTTCGACGACGTTGACATTCACCCCCCGGTCGCCGAGTTCGAGGGCCCAGTGGCGCGCCAGCGCCGTCAATGCCGCCTTCGACCCGCCGATGAGGCCGTACATCGGCAGCGCCATGTGGGTGCCATGGCTGGAGAGAACGACCACCTTCCCACGGCCGTTCCCCGCCTCGAGCAGCGGTGCCGAGCTCTTCAGAAGATGGACGAGCGAGAGGACATTCGTGTGCATCGCGGCGTCGAAGTGCCGCTGCGAGGTGGCGGCCAGCGGACGGAAGCCGCCGGTCGCCGCATTGTGGACGACGATGTCGAGGGCGCCGAACTGCTCGCGGACAAAGCCGATCATATCCTCGACATCCTCTTCCTCGCCGACATCGGCGCGGATGCAGGCCACGCGTCGCCCCATCGCGGCGATCTCCGCCGCCACCGCATCGGCTTCGCGACCGCTCGTGACGTAGTTGACGACGATGTCAGCCCCTGCCTCGGCGAGCCGCAGGGCACACGCCCGACCAATGCCCCGGCTACTCCCGGTGACCAGCGCCACCTTTCCGTGAAGATCAATCATGACTGCGGCTCTCTGGGGGACACGGTGGAGGGATGGGGATGAACGGTGGCAGAGCGGCGATCAAGCAGAGCGGGAACAGGGGCGCGGGGATCAAGCAGAGCGAGGAGGAAGGGGCGCAGGCGCGGCGACACTCGGCCGGGCCGGGGGGAGGCAGGCCCGGGGAGCGTCGATTCCGATCGGGGGGCACGCCTCCGCCCGTAGCGGCAACGGGCGACGGGCCTCGTCGGTACAGGCCACCGCCAGCAGGTAGCGCCCGGTCTCGAGGAACCGGCCAGTTCCGGTTGCCGTGCGCCATTCGTCGCGGAGCGTCCAGGTGAACGTGCCGTCGCCCGACGGTTCGATCGACACCCGGAGCGGACGGAAGGCCGCGTCGAGGCCGGCTGCCTTGTAGGCCGCCTCCTTCGCCCCCCAGACCATTCCCGGTGATGCGGCGGTCCGTTCCTCGTCGTCAAGCCAGTGATCGAGGCCGGCGCGGACGACCGAGGTGTCGATGATGTCGATCCCGACGCCCGCCCCGTCGCAGACCGCGGCCCCGACGAGCCCACGCTCGTGCGCCATCGATACCGACAGCGGCAGCAAGCCGCCCTCGGCAGAGGCGATCGGCCGGCCGGAGGGGAGGAGCGAAGCGACGCGCACGGCCCCGGCGGGAAGCCCCATCCGGGTGGCGGCGACCCGCTCGGCCAGCCGCCGGGCGGCCGCCGAGAGCGATTCCCCCGGCGCGGGCAGGGCCGTCCCCACATCGACACGCCATGCGCCAACGACGAGGTCCCGTTCAGTGCGGCCGGCGGGGGCCGTGGTTGCTCCCGTCATGAGGGGCGGTTCCGCTGCGGGGAGAGGACCGCCAAATGGAGGCCATCGACCGCCACCAGCGCCCGGCCATCCGCCCCGTAGATCACGAAGTCGTAGACCGATTTCTGAGGATCCTGGGAGCGGAAGAAGAGGCGGACGGTGCACTTCTCCGCGGCCGTCGCGCGCCCTTCGACGCGGAGGCGGTCAAAGCGGACGGGGATCTCGACACGCTTGCCACAGAGGACGTACGAGTAGACCGCAGAGGCGAAGATCGCCCCGTCGAGCATCGCCACCGGGACGGTCCACCCCGCCGCGCCACGGGGATGGGCCACGGTGTCGGCATTCGGCGCGACGAGCCTCCCCCAGCCGCCACTGCGATCGAGGAACATCCCGGTCAGCACCCGGAACGACGGCCCGTGCCACATCGGCCCGTCATCCTGATAGACCATCGGGGTCCAGGGGAACGGCAGATCATCGAGCTTGGTGGTGATCGGCTCGGCTGCACCGGTGAGGAGCGTGGCCGAGGCATGGCCCCGGGTGAGATCCCCCTCGGTCCCATCGGCCCCCGGCGCGGTCGACCATGCCCGGGCCTTCACGAGGCCGGAAGCCCCGGGCTCGACCTCCACCCGCACCTCGCGCGGCTGGTCGGTCGGGATTCCCAGCGGCCGCTCAACGCCGAAGTCGCGGATCTCCTCGACACGCGCGCAGCCGACGGCGGCGAGCGTCGCCTGCGCGAGCAACTCCGCTCCCATCACGGCAGGGAGGAGTGGTCGCTGATACTGAAGATGCTCGGTGAGAAACCGGTCGGTGGTCGGATCGAGGACGAAGAAGACCTTCGTGCCCCGCCCGGCGTGCTCGACCCGCGCGACGAGGCTGCCGCGGGGCGCAGCGGGGGCGTGACCGGCACCGGCCGTGGCGGCATCGAGGCAGAAGACCGGCTCGGTGACGAGCACCTCGGCTTCAGGCAGCCCGGCCTCGATCTCGGCCATGAACCGCCCCACCCCCTCGGCCAGGGGCATGAACTTCATCCCGAATTGTTCGAGGACGAACCGACTCTCGGGCCGGCTCGCCATCCCCACCTCGTCCCAGGCGTGCCAGTGGAAGACGGTAGCACGGAGCCCCCGGCGACCGTGACGCAGTTGTCCGACGATCTTGGCGAGCATGTCGTTGGCCAGCGAGTAGTCGGCCTGCCCCAATCCACCGAGCCGACCGCTCGTCGACCCGAAGGCGACGACACTCTCGAGATGGCGCGGATCGACCGCGGCGACGACGAGCTCCAGCCCGATGCACTTCGGTCCGACGGTGGCCTCGAGCCCTTCGTCGGTCTTCTTCTCGAACTTGCAGGCCGACTCCCAACCGGCTCCGTGCACGATCCCGCGGATCGGACCGACCTCGCGCTCCACCCGGCCGACAAGTTGCCCAACGGCCGTCCCATCGGCGAGATCGCAGGCCTCGTAGCGGGCATTCACTCCGGCCGCACGAAACTTCGCCAACCCCGAGGCGATTTCGATCGACTTCTCGACGTCACGCCAGGCCCGCCGCGGGTCGCCGCCGCGCGCTTTTGCATCGAGCATGACGCTGCTCCTGAGCCCCTTGAGCCGCGCCTCATCGAGGGTCAGCCAGCCCTCTTCAACCGGCAGCGGCCGGGTCGATCCGACCAGGACGAGCGTCAGAGAGTGGCGGGCACCGAGCTCCCGGGCACACGCCGCCGTGACACCCCGCGCACCGCCGGTCACCAGCCACACGCTTCCCCGAGCCAGCCCGGCCAGCGGAGCCGCAGCCCGCGGACGAGCGGCCACCGCCACGACCGTCGTCCGTTTCCCTTCCTGCCAGCCCACCTCGACCGGCCCGGCGCTCTCGATCTCGCCGACGACGCGGGCCGCGATCTCGGCAGCCGGGCTGGTCGTGGCGAAGTCAGCAACGCGAATCTGGACCTCCGGATACTCCCGGGCGAGATTCTTGCAGAGCCCTGCGTAAGCCCCGCCGACGGCACTGGCGATCGCCCCACCGATTCCGAAATCCCCCCCCAAGCCGGTCACGGCGGTGAGGGTCGAGCGCTTGCCATCACCGGTACGGCTCCGGGTGGCGAGGAAGCGCTGACAGGCGAAATAGCCGGCGTTCAGGGCCGACGCGCGGCCGGCCACCCAATCCTCCCCGGCAGACCACGGGGCGGCGATGACGAGGTGGCGAACGGGTCCGCGGGCCTCGGCCGCCTCGATCCCCGCGACGACCTCCGCGGTCGTCGTGAGGGGAAGGACGATCGCCTCACCCCGGCGCCCGGCGATCGCCGCAACGAGCTCCGCGCCGAGGTCGCGACTGGCCCGATCGGCGCCGGCGAGAACGACAAACCGTTCCCCGGCGAGGCTCCGCGCGGCCACCGCGGACGGGAGTGCCGACAGCGCCAAGCCGAAACGCCCGGTCACCTCCGGAGCTGCCGGAGGATGCGCCGAAGCGGCCTGGGCGGCCGCAGCCTTCCGCCACGTGGCGGCGAGCGTCGTCGCTGCCGCCGGAGGGAGCCAACTCCCCCTCGGTCCGCCGGCAAACGACACCGTCCCCCCGTCCACGGCTCCGGCCGCCAGCCAGGTGGTGGTCGCGGAGAGTCCGTCACGAACGCCGGCCCCGGTCGTCGCCGTCAGCAATCGCCCCAGGTCAACATGCCCCGTGGCATCACCAGCCACCTTCACAAGCGCCGACAGCGCCGCACTCTCACAGCGCCATGCCCCGCCGTCGACCATCCGGCCCTGGGCATCGATCAGACCGATCGCGCCATCGACCGTCACGAGGGCCGTGCCGGCCAGCGGGGCGAGCGTGGCTGCGAGGCGGCTCGCGTCGGCCAGGGTGCGGCAGCGCGAGAGCCGTTCGATGGTGATCGTGAGCGGCAGGCCACCGGCAAGGCCGGTTCCGCGGCCGGCCACCACGATCAACCCGGCGTCGTTCCAACCGAGAAGCCCCCCCGGGAGCCCCTCGACACCGACCAGATGCCCCGACACGCCGTCCACGGAGAACGGCGCGCACGAGGGGGCGGCATGACGGCCGAATCCGATGGCGATGCCCCGACCGCCGGCAGCCGATCCACCGACGACGACATCGAGCCCGCCGATGGCCACGGTCGGTGCGGCCATGGCCGCCTCGAGCACCGCCACGTCGATCCCGGCGCTGGCCGCCGCCGCCCGGAGGCGCGCGGCGGTCTCGGGGGAGATTTGCGGGGGGGTCGCCACGGCCGGGGCTGCCGCCACGAACTCGCGGGCCCAGTGGCGGATAGCGGCGGCCTCGACCGGGTCGATGACCGGCGCCACAACGCTGGCCACTGCCGGCAGCGGCGCTGACGCCTGCTGCGTTCCGCCGCCGACGCGTGGGAGCATGTAATCGAGGAGATGGCGCAGGGTGCGGAAGTCATCGAGCGACACGCTCGAGTCAGCCGACAGCCCGTAGCGCTGGCCGATCTCGCCGAACAGCTGCGCCTTGCGGATGCTGTCGATCCCCAGATCGCCTTCCAGATCGGCATCGAGCTCCACGATCTCCGTGGGGTACCCCGTCTGCTCGACGACGAAGTCGACGAGGAATTGCTCCAGCTCCCCGCTGGCAGGGCGCTCGGCCGCGGGCTCAACAAGCGCCGGAAGCGCCACGGCCACCCGGGCTGGCGCCGCGGCGCTGGCCACAGCCGGCAGCGGCGCTGACGCCTCCTGCGTTCCGCCGCCGACGCGTGGGAGCATGTAATCGAGAAGATGGCGCAGGGTGCGGAAGTCATCGAGCGACACGCTCGAGTCAGCCGACAGCCCGTAGCGCTGGCCGATCTCGCCGAAGAGCTGCGCCTTGCGGATGCTGTCGATCCCCAGATCGCCTTCCAGATCGGCATCGAGCTCCACGATCTCCGTGGGGTACCCCGTCTGATCGACGACGAAGTCGACGAGGAATTGCTCCAGCTCCCCGCTGGCAGGGCGCTCGGCCACGGGCTCAACAAGCGCCGGAAGCGCCACGGCCACCCGGGCTGGCGCTGCGGCGCTGGCCACAGCCAGCAGCGGCGCTGACGCCCGCTGCACCCCGCCGCCGACGCGTGGGAGCATGTAATCGAGGAGATGGCGCAGGGTGCGGAAGTCATCGAGCGACACGCT
>CALQRA010000221.1 GCA_943332855.1 Candidatus Kuenenia stuttgartensis | reverse complement strand
GCCACCTCAAAGCGCTTCGGTGAAGCAGGGCCGCGTGGGAGGATCGGCTCGTCGAGGCCGAAGATGTTGAGTGGCGGCGCCCGATCGAGCCAGGTGATCCCGGCCACCGCGTCGAGGCTTTCCAAGCGCTCGACGACATGCCGGAGGGCGACGGTTCCCGCGCGCGTGAACACCTGCGAGCATTCCACCACCATGATCGCGTCGGCCCGGCCGAGGGCCGAGCCTCGGCCGCGGCCTGCGCGCTTCGGCCTTCCCCGGGAGATCTCGGCGCGCGGGGCCTGCGCCGGCCCCCCTGCGGCAGCGGCAGGCCGGTCCTTGGCGGCGGCCTCGTCCCCCTTCGCCTGCCACCACGTTCCCTTCCAGACCGCTTCGGCGAAGCCCGGATCGCGGTAGCCGGCGCCGGCCAATGCCGAGAGCCCAAAGGTGAAGAGGAGGCAGAGCCAGGGATGATCGATGACGGCTGCGAACGCCCGCGCGGTGGCCGAGAGCCTCGGCGGGGAGGAAGCGGCCGATGTCGCGCCGGGCCCATGGCCCGACGGCGCGGGATCAGGGGTCAACGGCGCCCCCGCATCGCGCGGAGCGCCTCGTCGCGGGTGATTTGGCCATCGCCGTCGGCATCGAGGATCGAGAAGGAATAGTCACGAACGATTCGGCTGGCCTCGGTGCGAACGACCATGCCGTCATGATTGGCGTCGAACCGGGCCAGGAACGAATCAGCCCGGGCCGCAGCGACGCTGTCCTCGGGCTCCGCGCCAGTCGCAGCCACGGCCGGTACCGCTTCCTCCGGCGCCACCAGCGGCTTGGCGACCTCGACGAAGGCCAGCGCCATCTCCTCCCAGGTCTGCTCCCCCCACATCACCGTCTCGGCGGGATCGGGGTTGGTCGGATTGGCGGCGGAGTTGTCGAACCGGGCGACGATCTCGAGGGCATCGACGCCATCGAGCGGCAGTGGTTCGGAAAACTCATACGTGTGCTGCCAGTTGAAGTCGTAGTGTGGCACGGAAAGAAGCGTCTCCCGGGCCTCTCCCCGGCGCGCCCGCACCTCAAATGCCTTGCCGCGCAGATGCATGTGGGGCGAGACCGTGAGGAGCGTGCTTCCCTTGGAAAAGCCCTTCAGCTCCGCGCGGACCTCGTGGTTGGCGGCGTGCGGGGGGATCTCGAAGTCCTGATCGACCGCAGCGAGCGTCACAACTTCGTGGGTCACCTCCTGGCGCGGCATCGTCACGACGCCGACGCTCGTCAGATCCTCCCGCTCGCGGCCATCGGGGGTGTAGTGCATTTGGAAGACGAACTTCGACCGGGCTGGGATCCGCCGGGCATGCCCCGGAGGAAAGGCGGTGGCGCGCTGGCCAGGCACGTAGGCGGTGACGAAGCTCATCCCCCGGAAGTCGGAGAGACTCTCGGGGCGGACGAAGACGATTCCGTGGTGGACGACCGACGGCGCTCCAGGCACACACTGCGCCGCCGACACCCAGGTCTCGTCCTCGAAGTGCGGATCGGCGACGAAGTATTGGTAGTCGACGGTCCCCGACGCCGGCACCCGGTAGGGCCGGCGCCCGAGCGGCACGATCGCGTCAGGCGCCCGCGGCAGGCGCCAGCCCTCGACCAGCGCCGGCGCCGGTGGGCTTTCGGTCGGATCGCCGGCCGGCATCCCCGCCTCGAGCCACGTTCGAAACAGCACCGTCGCCGCGGCGGGGAGTTGGCGGGCGTTCTTGAAGCTGCCATGCTCCGGAGCGGCGTGCCAGGGGGGCATCCGCTCCTGTTCCATCGTCTCGAGCATCATCGCCGCCCAGCCGCGCACCTCGTCGAGCGTCGAGACATCGAAGGGGCCGATCTCGCCAGCCCGGTGGCATTCGAGGCAGTGTGTCTGGAGGAGGGGGACGATGTCGCGGTGGAACGTCGGGGTGGATTCGGCGGCGAGTTCGCTGTCGCGATCGAACGTGATCAGGCAGCCGACCGGTTCGGTGCGCGGCACGGCCACGGGGCGCCCGGCAAGGAGATCGTCGAGCGCGGCGGTGAGTTCGTGGGTCGTCGCGGCGGCGCGGGCGACACCGGGGGCGAATTGATCGTCGACCCGGCCGGCGTAGGCCACGCTTCCGAGCTGATCGATCACCACCACCCCGCCTGTGCGGGTGGCGCCGAGCGCCCGGGCGATCCGCTGCCGGGGATCCATCACGAGCGGGAAGGTCACCTCCATCTCCCGGGCCGCACTCAAAAACTCCGCGGCCGAATCCTGGCGATTGGCATCGACGCCGATCACGCGCACGCCCTGATCGGCATAGTCGGCGGCGATCGTCTCGAGGCGGCCGGCGTACTGCCGGGCCACTGGGCAACCGGCGCCGAGGAAGGCGATCACATGGCAGCGGGCTGACGTCTCAAACTCGATCGCGCTCCCATCGAGGGCCTCGAAGGGAAAGGCCTCCGCGGCGCTGATCGCTTTGGCAGGAATCTCGGCTGCCGGCATCTCGGGCAAGCCCGCGAGGCAGGCGATGGCCAGAGCGACCATGCCCGCGAGAAGAGAGCGGTGGGCATGATGACGGGCAACGCCGCGCTCACGGGCAAACAGCATGATGCGATTCCGGGGCATTGAACTGGCGGGAACGAGGATTCAACAGATTCTAGCCCCCTGGCCGGAATCGACGTATGTGGATCGCATGCGGCCTTTGAAGGCGGCTTCAACGCCCCCAATGGCCGCAGGCCAGCAGGGCGATCTGCCCAGCGCCCGAGCGTCTGACCGCGGCAATCCTTGCCATAAAAACTGTTCTTTTGTACACTCTCCAGTCAAGACTGCTTGGTCCATTTCCCCCTCCGGCTACACTCGGGGAATGGCCGAATCTCCCCCCACGAAGCCCACGAAATCGGATCCGAGCCCAGGCAGCGAGCTGTCTGGTAAGCCGAGCGTGGTCGCGTTCGGGTTTGACGTCCTCGACCGGATCGAACTGGCGATCGCCATGGTGAAGGAACGACTCCGCCGCGCGGTGACGGCGCTCGAGGCCCGGGGGATCCCCCACGCGGTCGTCGGCGGTCATGCCGTGGCGGCTTGGGTGGCCCGGATCGATCCGGCGGCGGTGCGAACCACGGTCGACGTCGATCTCCTCGTCGCCCGGGCCGACTTCGACGCCGTCAAAGCCGCCCTTGAGGCGGTCGGCTTCATCCATTCCTTCACGTTCGGAATCGACATCTTCGTCGACGGCCCCGACGGGAAGGCCCGGGAGGCGGTCCACATCCTCTTCTCCGGCGAACGGGTGAAGCCGAACGATGCGGTCCCATCCCCCGATCTGTCGGCGGTGGAGATCCTCGACGGCTACCGGACGATCGATCTCGACCGACTGATCGGCATGAAGCTGACGGCCTACCGGCTCAAGGATCGAGTCCATCTCCTCGACATGATCGACGTCGGCCTCATCGATGCCGCGACCCTCGATCGCCTCCCCGAGTCACTCCGCCCCCGGCTCGCCGAGCTCCTCGCCAATCCCGACGGCTGACGCGCCCCCCCACAACCGGCCCGGAGTCGACCGCGGGATGGCCCGCGGTCGACTCCCACCTGGTTTGTCTCGTGCCGCTGGGGGGAACTCGCCCCGTCGATCAGCCGGCCTGGAGAGGAGCCCGGCCGCGACGCCGCAGCCGGCGCTCGAGGAGGGCAAGCACTCCGCCGACGAGCGTTACCACGCTCCCCGCCGAGGCCGGGTCGATCTCTGGCACCGCCGACCCGGTCACCGACAGGCTCATCGTTGTCCCGGTCCAGATCTCGGTCAGGATCAGGCCTCCGTAGGCCCACGCACCAGTGCCGATCGAAGCAAGGGCCGAGCCGTTGACCAGCAGCGAGCTGAAGCCGCCGGTGTAGGAAGCGAAGCTGAAAAGGTTGAACGTCTCGCCCGGGGCGATCCCACCGGAAAGCTGCGTGTCGTCGAGGGCCAGGGCACCGGCAAAGTCGGCAACGCCGGTGACGCCGAGGTGGCCGTAGCTCCCCGGCGTCAGCCCCAGCAGCCCGATGAGGGCCGTGCCGGAAGACGACTGCTGGAAGTTGCCGGTCACCGTCTGATTGGCGAGCAGGTCGAGCGTCGCGTTGTTGAGAAACAGCCCGGCGCCACCATTGACCGACACGTCAGCCTTGAGTTGGAGCGTGCCGTCGGTGAACGTCAGGTTGCCGTTGACGACGTTGAGCGTGCCGCCGTCGAACACCCCCAAGCCACGTCCCGCCCCGACGGAGACATCCTGGTTTTCGATCCGGAAGCCCTGATTGATCGTGCCCAAGTTGATGATGCCACCAGCGAGCAGGGCGCCGGCGCCAGTGCTCGAGATCGCCGGCCCCTTGGTGCCGGAGGCGTCGCCGAGAATGCCGGACGGGCCGACAACAACCGCCGGGCCACTCCCAGAGCCGCTGTAAGCGATCGTCCCGGTGTTGACCAGCGACAACAGCCTGCCGTTTTCCACCCGCACGCCCGAGTTCGCCCCGCGGATCGAGCCGGCATTGGAGACGGTGTCAGCGGCGAAGTCGGTGCCGTAGGTTCCGACAAGAACCCCATCGCCCGCCGACGATTCGATCAGCGCTCCGGCATGGTTGGTGAGGACGCCGATATTGCTAAAACTGGTGTCGAACTCGACAGCGGCGGTGGTGTTGCCGGTGATCGTCCCATAGTTGTCGATGGCGTCGACGGTGTAGTCGGCGTAGAAGCCGATGTCGTCTCCGTGGATCAGACCACTGGCCGAGTTCGTGAAGTTTGTCAGCGTGCCGTCCTGATACACGCCCCACGCCCCCGTGATCGTGCCGTTGTTGGTGATCGTCCCGGTCGTTCCGTAATGATCGAGCCCGTCCCCTGTGGGATCGCTGATCAGGCCGTCGTTGACGACCGTCGTTGCCACTCCGTTCAGCGAGAGCCCACCCTCGATCCGACCCGCGGCGGTGTTGGTCAGCGTGTCGACGGTCCCTGTGGCCGTCAGACCTTGGTAGGTCCCCGTGAACAGGCCGCTGTTGGTGAGCGTCCCGCTTGACATTCTGACAATGCCGCCGGCGAGACCTCCCTGGATCGTGCCGGAATTGGTGAGGGTGGTCACCGAGCCGCCAAATTGGGTGAGAAGACCGTAGCTCCCGCCGTCGATCAGTCCGGCATTGTCGATGAGCCCGACGTGGCTACCCGCAATGACCTGGATACCAGAGTTTCCGCCGGTGAGCGAGCCTGCGTTGTCGATCCGCTGGACCGAATCGGTGGTCACGATCGCGTCGCCTACGGTCCCGCTGATCAGGGCCCCAGCGAGGTTCGTCACCGTGCCCGATGCGGCCAACTGCAGACCGTTGCCCCCAGCTTGGATCGTGCCTGAATTGCTGAGACTGCCGATCGTCGAGCCCGCGACGCCATACACCCCATTGCCCCCGGCGGTGATTGTGCCGGCGTTGTCGAGAAGCGTGAGCGTCTCGCCTCCGTGGAGATAGACACCCTCGTTCGCCGAGCCGTTGATCAGCGCCCCGGTGGCGTTGGTCACCGTGCCGGTCGTGGCGAGCACCGCACCGTAGGCACCACCGGTCACGGTGCCGGTGTTCAGGACCGTGCCGATGACCGACCCCACCACGGACTCGAGCCCAGAGTAGCCGCCGCTGATCGTGCCGGAGTTGTCGATCGAGTTTGTCGTACCGGCGTTGATGTTGACGCCGCGACTGGCGGCCGTGATCGCACCGGCGTTGACGAGGGCGGCGAGCGAAGAAGCACCTCCCCGGACGTAGACGCCGTCTGTCGTGGTGGCGTTGATCAAGCCCCCGGCGGCGTTGGTCACGGTGCCGCTGGTCGCGACCACCACGGCGTAGCCGCCACTGATCGTGCCGGAGTTCGTCAGCGAGCCGACCGTCGAGCCATCGACCCCATTGAAGCCGGTGACCGAGCCGCTGATCGTGCCGGCGTTGTCGAGAAGCGTGAGCGTCTCGCCGCCGAGGAAATAGACGCCATCGTTCGCCGTGCCGGTGATCATCGCCCCGGCGGCGTTGGTCACCGTACCGGTCGTGGCGAGCACCGCACCGTAGGCGCCGCCGCTTAACGTCCCGGTGTTCAGGACCGTGCCGATGACCGACCCCACCGCCGACTCGAGCCCAGAGTAGCCGCCGCTGATCGAGCTGGAATTGGTGATCGTGGTCGCCGTGCCCCCCGAGATCCACGTGCCGCGGTTTCCGCTGGAGATCGAGCCGGCGTTGTCGAGCAGCGTAAGGCTCGCAGAACTCGCGATCCCGGCACCGTTCGTCCCCACGATCGATCCGCCGGCGAGGTTGGTCACCGTCCCGGTCGTGGTCTGCAGGATGAGCCCCCAATCGGCACCGCTGACCGTGCCGGAATTGGTGACCTTGCCGATCGTCCCGCCGGTTTCAGTTCCGATGCCATATCCGCCGCTCGTGATCACGCCGGCGTTGGAGATCTGGTCGACCGAGCCGCCGCGCTGGACGAAGCCGAGATTGCCGCCTTGGACCAAGCCAGTGGAGGTGTTGGTGAGCGTGCCGAGCGTGCCGCTGCTGATGAAGCCGTTATAGCCATCGATCGTCCCGGAGTTGGTGAGCGTGAGCACCGAGGTGGCCGCTTCGAGCGTCACACCCGGCTGACCCGAGATCAGGCCGCTGTTGGTGAAGGACCCGATCGATCCCCCGGTCCCCAGGCGGAGGCCATTGCCGCCGACCGAGGCCGCAGTGCCGCTGTTGGTGAACGTGCCGATGGCCGTATTGGCCAGAATGAAGGCGTTGTAGCCCGTGACGCTGCCGGCGTTCTGCAGGGTGGTGATCGTGCCCCCGTCGGCAATGAACGCATAGTCGCTGCCGACGATCGAACCACCGCTCTGGTTGTTGAACGTGCCGATCGTGCCGGAGGTGGCCACGGCCCAGTTGCCGGAGATCGTGCCGGAATTGGTGATCGTGCCGATGGAGCCGGTGGTCTCATTCAAGACGCCACGGCTGTAAGCAACGATCGTGCCGGCGTTGGTGAGCGCGGTCGTCGTGTTCGTGCCGGTGGAGATCACCCCCGTTCCCGCGGCGACGCCGTTGATCGTGCCGGAGGTGGTCACGGTGATGCTGTTGTCATCGCCGTAGACCGGCCCGAGGACAGTCGAGTTGATGGTCTGCTGGGCCGAGGCGATGCCCGACAGGAGCACGAGGGCCAGTCCCCAGACGACGCCCACCTGGCGACCACAGCTCAAAAGCGCGGCGACTCCAACACGCATCGAATGCTCCCTGTTCCTTGGCACGCGGCAGGGATCGGTGGCAGGGTGCCGACCGAACCGAAGGGCTGCGAGGAGGATCAATCTAGCCCCATCGGCGGCCTTGCGCATACATGACTTCGCCGCGCTGACGGCACAAAAATCTCTTTAGCCGTCCTCATGCCTAATCCTTACAGCGCGCGGTTCTCAGAAAATTACCCGAGCGTTGAAGGCCTGACTGGAAAACGACTTAACGCAAGCGCCGAAGGCGAAATGCCCGCGAGCCCGTCACTTCGGCCGGCGGTTGAGCGTGTACCAGCCGGTGTCGTGGAGGAGCGCGAGACCGGCTGCGACGTCGCCCGAGGGAGCGCTCCGCACGCCGGGGCACTTGAGCTCGTGGATCACCCCCTCGCGGAGGTTTTTCATTTCGAGCCGCACCTTCAAGCCGTCGGCGCTCGGGGTCGCCTTGACGATCTCGCACGGCGCCTCGTCGACGATGGGGCTGCCGTAATCGGCCTGGAAGATGTAGGTGAAGCCCCTTGCTGCGAAGCTCTTCACATCGGCCGCCGTGGCCTTCTCGACCGGGCTTGTGAACTCGAGTTCAAAGCCATCGGGGAGCGCCTTCATGGCGCGGATCTCGAACGGCAG
>CALQRA010000220.1 GCA_943332855.1 Candidatus Kuenenia stuttgartensis | reverse complement strand
TCGGGCCGTCTGGCTCGTGGCGAAGGGCTTGAGAACGAGCGTCTCGATCCGCCCGGCCTTGAGCTCGACCGGATCGACCTCCGGCCCCATCGCCGCCAGATGCGGCTGGCCGTCGGGGGAGCAGGTCGTGATCAGGCCTTCGAGGATCATGGATGGAAAGTGTAGCCCGACGGCCCGGCGGGGTCGCAGCCCCCTCCCCCATCCCGGCAACGATTGACAACCGCCCCCCTGAGCTGGCAACAATTCGTCGATCCAAGTCCGTTTTTCTCCCCTCGCGAAACAACTTCTCGGAACACCCATGCTCCGCTTCGCCCCGGCTTCGATCGTCCGTCGTGCCTGCCTGATCCTGTCGCTCGTCAGCCTGTCGGCCGGCGCCCTCTTTTGCAGGGCCGAGGAACGCGCTGCCGACGAGCCCACCGCCGAGGCCACGGCGATCGATCCCGAGGCGATCAAGAACCTCAAGGCGGCCTACCCCGCGGCCGCTGCCGGCAAGACCCGGCATGTGATTCTCCTCCCTCACAAGGAACGCGGCGCGGAGGGCGATGTCAAAGTCGAGATCGTTGCCGGCCGGACGATCGACACCGACGGGGTGAACACGGTTCGCTTCGGGGGGGAGCTCCGGGAACGCGACATTCCCGGCTGGGGCTTTTCCTACTTCGAGGTCGATGCCCTCGGGGCTCCGCTCTCGACCCGGATCGCCCCCGCGCCAGGCACGCCGACCGTGAAGGCCTTCGCCGCCGGGCCGCGGATGCTCGTGCGCTACAACAGCCGCCTGCCGCTGGTCGTCTACGCCCCGGAGGGGACGGAGATCCGCTGGCGGCTGTGGCATCCCGAAGGCGATCTGGCGCCTGCTGAAGCACGATAATCAGGCCAGGGCTTCTCCAAAAAGCGAAGCGTCGCTTCCAACGTTACGCCCGCAACCAGTTCTCGACTAAGAGGCCCGGAATACGCTCGTAATGTTTCCGGTTGCCCGTCACGAGGGTTGCCCCGCGGCTCAAGGCAATCGCCGCAATAAAAAGATCCGCGTCGGCCACGATCTGCCCGCCGGCCGCCAGCCGAGCCTTCAGTTCGCCAAACAGCCGAGCGCTTGAGAGATCCGGTGCGACAACGGGGAGCGTGTCGAGAAACCTCACCACCAGTTTTGAATTGGCTTCTTGACTCGCCGACTTCGCGGCACCGTAGAACAACTCCGAGGCGGTCACCCACGTCGTGACGACCTCATCGGATTCAGCGCTCCGTCGGTCCACGACGGCTCTGTACCCACGCAGGATCCCGATACAGGTGTCGGAGTCGAGCACTTTCATAACTCACAATCCCGACCGGAGGTCCGATCCGCGTAGACCGCGGCAACCTCGTGCTCGAAGGAAACGTCGCTCGCCCAGCCACCGGCCAACTCCCTCCACGCTGCCATCTGACGTTGCGACCGTTCCTCCGCAGTCTCCCGCGCCGCAAGTCCGCCCTCAATCAGAACGACCGCCTCCTGATCGAGACTACGCCGCTCGCGAAGGGCGGCGGTCTGAATCCGGACCAGCAACGCTTCCGGTATGTCCTTCAACGTGATTGTTGCCATTTCTACCTCAGAGGATTCTTGAACGGCCGAAACGGCGGCGGTGAGCAGGCCCCAATCTTCATCGCTTGTCAAGTGGCCATGACGTGCGGACCCATACCTGGAGACGCTGCCACGTCTGACGCCCCGCGGGCCGATCTCACTTCCAGGTCGAGTAGTCGGTGGGAACGAGGAACTCGGAGAGGACGCCGTCTTTCGCTTCGGTGAGCGAGCCCCCCGCCTTCTCCTCGGAGGCCTTGTGGGCGGCCACCCAGTCGGGATCCTGAATGAAGCTTTTGAAGGAGGCCTTCGCCGCGTCGACCGAATCGTGGCCGAGGAGATAGACGAGCATCCGATCGGCGTGCGGCTGCCCCTCGGCCCGGTTCCAGTAGATGAGATTCGTCATGCCGTGCTTGGCAAAGAGCTTGACGGTGTGATCGCGAAAGCGGGCATTCAGGCCGGGAAGATTGCCGGCTGTCGAGGTGTAGGTGCGAAGCTCGAAGACGCGCGCGTCCTTCCCCGGCTTCGTGTCGAGCGCGGGGGAATAGTCGGTGGTGTTGAGGAACGTCTCGGTCGCCTTCTCGACGAGCTTGCCGTCCTTCTCGGAGGCGGCGTAGGCCGCCTTCCACTCCGGGTCGTTGACGAAGGCGGCCCAGGAGGCATCGCGGGCCTTCTGGTCGGGATAGGAGAGGAAGTAGACGAGCTTCCGCTCGGGGTTGTCGCCGAGTGGGACGAAATACCCGACGTTCGTCATGGCATGCTTCTCGAAGAGCTTCGTCGTGTGGTCGCGGAACCGGGCATGGAGGGCGTCGAGCTTCCCGGGCGCTGCCCAGTAGACGCGCATCTCGTAGAGCCGGGTGTCGTTCTCGGCGGCGGCTGCCACGGCCATTCCAAGGAGCGAGACGAAGAAGCTGGCAAGCACGATGCGGATCATCGGAAAGGCCCTCGGGGATCGGAACGGTTGATGAATGAGAATCTACCGTCCCGCTGGCGGAAAGGGGAATTGCCCGGCGCCCCCCGAGCTGTCCATGGAAAAAGTCATCCCTGAGCCAACTGGCTGCGGGGTAGCCGGGAGAGCCGGTCCACTTGGAAAACCTCCGGTTTTCGCGCGTGCGGCGCACTCGCGACCGCGTCCGGCGGGCGGGCCGGCAGTTTATCCACAGACTGCGAGGGATCGTGGCCGCGATAGAATGGCGGCTCCTCTCCGCCCCCTCCCCCGTGCTCCTCCCGTGACCGTCCCCGCCGAACGCCGCTCCTCGCCGGAGCGTCCCCGCCTTCACTTCATCACCGGCCGGCTCGCGGAGCCGTCGCTGCGCGAGGTGCTCGAGCGGCTGGCGCCACGCGTCGGCTTCATCCCGACCGTCCAGGTGATGAACATCACCGTTGCCGCCCTCATGACCACCCCCTGGATCGCCAAGCGACTCCAGGTGCCGGAGGGGACAGACCGGGTGATCCTCCCCGGGGCCGCCAGCGGCCCGCTCGACGTGGTCCGGGCCGTCAGCCCCGCCCCGGTCGAACGGGGCCCGGAGGATCTGCGGCGGCTCGATGAATACTTTGGCCAGAAGCGCGCCGATCTGACCGACTACGGCAGCCACGCGATCGAGATCATCGCCGAGATCAACCACGCCCCGCGGATGACCACCGCCGCGATCCTCGCCGAAGCCCAGCGGATGCGCGCCGATGGTGCCGACCGGATCGACTTAGGCTGCGATCCGGAAGGAGGCTGGAGCGGCGTGGCCGACGTCGTGAAGCAGCTCGTTGACGATGGCCACACCGTCTCGATCGACAGCTTTGACGCTCGTGAAGTTTCCGCCGCCGTGAAGGCCGGGGCGACGCTCGTCCTCTCGGTCAACTCCTCGAACGCCGAGCGCGCCGCCGACTGGGGCTGCGAGGTGGTGGCGATCCCCGACGTGCCGTCGACGCTCGAAGGCTTTGATGCCACGATCAGTCGGCTCGACCGCGACCGCGTCCCCCACCGCCTCGATCCGGTCCTCGAGCCGATCGGCTTCGGCTTCGCCGCGAGCCTCGGCCGCTATCTCGACATCCGCAAGCGCTACCCCCAAGCAGCGATGATGATGGGGATCGGCAATCTCACCGAGCTCACCGATGTCGACTCCGCCGGCATGAATGTGTGCCTCCTCGGCTTCTGCGCGGAGGTGGGAATCGGGTCGATCCTCACCACCGAGGTGATCCACTGGGCCAGGAGCAGCGTGAAGGAATGTGACCTGGGGCGACGGCTCGTCCATCATGCCGTCTCGAAGCGCTCCCTCCCCAAGCATGTCGAGCCGCGGCTGGTCACGCTCCGCGCGGGGAGGCCCCAGGAGCATGGCGACGCCGCCCTCGAGCGCCTCGCCACCGCGATCCGCGATCCGAATTTCCGGCTCTTCGCCGAGCGCGGGGAGATCCACCTCGTCGGCCGCGATCTCCATCTCGCCTCGGCCGATCCGTTCGAGGTGTTTGCGGCGCTCGCAGCAGCCGGCCGCGACGACGTCGATCCCTCCCATGCCTTCTACCTCGGCTACGAGATGGCCAAGGCGGTCACGGCGCTGTCGCTCAACAAGGACTACTGTCAGGATCAGGCCCTCGACTGGGGGCATCTGACGCGCCCCGAGATCGCCCACGGCCCGTCCCGGGCGGCGGCACGCGTCGTCGGCGCCACCGACCCGGCCGTGGTGGGCGAGCTCCCCGGCCGCGAGCCCCCGACCGGTGAGGCGACGCCATGAGCCTTGCCTTGCCCCTGCCCCTTTCAGCCTGCCGGTCGACCCCCTCCGGGGCGATCGTCGCCGAGCTTCCGACCGAGGTCACCGCAGCCGAGCTGTTCGCGGCTTTCGCGGCCGCGCCCCACCGACTGTTCCTCGACAGTGCGATCATCGAGGGCGAAGCCACCGATGGGGCGATCCGGTCGGCGCCGCGATTGGGAAGATTTTCGTTTGTGGCCTGCGACCCGGTCCACTCGCTCCTCGTGACGGCCCCGGATCCATGGAGCGCCGAGGCCGCGGCCGCCGCGGTGGGCGAAGCCTTCGACGGCCTCCGTGGCGTGCTCGCCGACCTCGCCACGCCGACGATCCCCGGACTGCCGCCGTTTCAGGGGGGGATCGCGGGGCTTGTCAGTTACGAAGCCGGGCTCGCCCTCCTCGGTGTCTCCCCGCCACCGGAAGCGGACGTCCCGGTGCCGCTCCTTTCACTCCATCTTTATGACGTCGTCTTCGCCTTCGACCACGATGCCCGCCGCGGCTGGGTGATCTCGCAGGGAATCCCGGCGAAGGGACCGGTGGCCCGCCGAGCCCGAGCCGCCGACCGCCTCGATGCGGTCCTGGCACACCTCGACGATTCCCGCCAGTCGCCGGCGTCTCACCCCACACCGGGCCGGCTCCCAGTCGGCAGCAGCCATCCCCTTCCCGGGCATGCCGGGGTCGAGTCGACCCATGCCTCCGAAGGCTACCGGGGGATGGTGGAGCGGGGGATCGAGTATGTCCGGGCCGGAGACATTTTTCAGGTCAATCTCGCGCAGCGTTTCGCCGTGGCCGGCGAGATCGACCCGACGCTCCTCCACCTCCGGGCCCGCGTGGTCAATCCGGCCCCGTTCGCGGCGAGCTTCGATGCCGGTCCGGTGCAGATCACGAGCATGTCGCCGGAGCGGTTGCTGTCGGTGTCGCGCAGGGTCGCGAGGATGCATCCGATCAAGGGAACGCGCCGGGTGATCGCGAGCCCCGAGGCCGATCTCTTCGCGGGCGACGACCTCGAGGAGAGCGCCAAGGACCGGGCCGAGAACGTGATGATCGTCGATCTGGTGCGCAACGACCTCTCGCGTGTCTGCACCCCCGAGAGCGTCCGCGTCGAGGCGCTCTGCCGGCGCGAGCGCTATGCGACCGTGCAGCATCTTGTCTCGATCGTCACCGGCAGGCTCCGCCCCCGCTTCGGCCCCCTCGACGCGCTCCTAGCCGCCCTCCCCGGCGGGAGCGTCACCGGCGCCCCGAAACACCGGGCCTGCGAAATCATTTCCGCCGTCGAACCGGTGGCCCGTGGGGCCTACTGCGGGTCGATCGGCTATCTCGGCCTCGACTCCAGCGCCGACTGGAATCTCCTCATCCGCACGTTCGTGGCCGGCAACGGTGCCACGACGTTTTCCGCCGGCGGCGGGATCACGGCGGCGAGCCTCCCCGATGCCGAGCACGCCGAGAGCCTCCACAAGGCGGAGGGGATGCTGCGGGTCCTCGCCAGCCTCGGCCGCGACGCGGCGCCCGGGTCCGCCGGAGGCGAACGATGATCGTCCTCCTCGACAACCGCGACAGCTTCGTCTTCAACCTCGCCCGCTATTTCCATCGCCTCGGCTGCCCGGCGCTGGTCCTGCCGAGCCATGCCGTCTCGATTGCCGATCTCGAGCGCCTCGCGCCGCGCGGGATTGTGATCTCACCCGGCCCCTGCACGCCGCTCGAGGCGGGATGCTCCCTCGCCGCGGTGCCAGCCTTCCGCGGACGGGTGCCGATCCTGGGGGTCTGCCTGGGGCATCAGGCGATCGGCCAGGCGCTCGGCGGGCGGATCGTCCGCGCCCGGGAGCCGGTCCATGGCCGGACGAGCCCGATGCACCACGACGGCGTCAATCTCTTTGCCGGGATCCCGAGTCCTTTTCATGCCGCCCGCTACCACTCGCTCGTCATCGAGCGAGAGTCGCTGCCAGAGGCGCTGGCGATCACGGCGGTCGACGACGAGGGAACGATCATGGCCGTCGAGGATCGGGCCGGGGGGCTCTACGGCGTGCAATTCCACCCCGAGTCGATCCTCACCCAACACGGCTTCGCCATCCTTGCCAACTTCCTCGACCTCGCCGGCATTCCGCGCGCCCGGGTCCTGCCGGAGAGCGAGGGGACGGGCCCCTGGGGAGATCCGGCCCCTGCTGGCGACGGCCCGGTGGTAACGTTTTGATCAAACCGTGGAACGCTCCTCCACGCCCTCCCTCCTGGCCGTATTGGCAGGCAGACGCCCCCCACGCGCCACATCAGCCGATTCCTCATTCCCCCTGCCGGGGACCAGGCGGGGCGGCGGCCGCCATGGCGGTGAGCTCCGCGGTGGAGATGCCGGCGTCTTGGACGAGGCGTGTCAGATCGACGGAGGTGTAAATGTCGAGACGCCGGGTGAGGACGGTGCGGTGGTACTTGATCGTCCGCTCCGAAAGACCGTACTCATCGGCCATCTCTTTGTTCTGCATCCCCTTCACGATCCCCAGGAGCATCTGCACCTCGCGGTCGGTCAGCTTGGCGATCATGCTCCGCGCCTGGGCGCGGCGGAGCCGCTCGGCCCGCTCGCGGCGATCGCGTTGGATCGACCGCTCGATCGCCGCGACGAGATCACCGATCGCGACGCGCTTCGTGAGGAAGTCCTCGGCCCCGGCCCGCATCGCCCGGACGCTCGTGGGGATGTCCCCCTTGCCGGTCACGAACACCACAGGGAGGGGATTCGGCGACTTCGCCAACGCCTCCTGGAGATCGAAGCCGTCGCGCTTCGGCATCTGCAGATCGGTGAGGACACAGCCGGGCGCTTCGGGGTCGGGGCGCATGAGGAACTCTGCCACCGAGGCGTAGACGGCCACCGCGTAGCCATGGCCGCGGAGCCGACGCTCCATGCTCCGAAGAAACGATTCATCGTCGTCGATCACATGAATCAAGGCAGTCACGCAGACGTCCTCTCCTTCCAGGTCGGTACAGCTAGGGAAACCGTCAAGCCATGCCCCGGGGCGTTGTCGAGCCGGAGCCTCCCCTCATGCTGCTCGACAATCGAGCGCACGATCGGCAGGCCCATGCCGAGCCCTTCGTCCTTTGTCGTCGCGAAGGCCTCGACAGCCCTGTCGATGATACCTTCCCCGATCCCACCGCCGTTGTCGATCACCGCCAACTCCACCGCATCCCCATCCCGTTGGGCCCGGATCCCGATCGCTCCCGGATCACGGTGCCCCCCCGCTCCCTCGGCACCCCCGGGCGAACCTGCCCGGGAGGCCCGAATGGCATCGGCTGAGTTTCCGAGGAGATTCAGGAGCGCCTGCTGGAGGAGGATCTCGTCGCCGGCCACCCGCGGAAGCCCAGGA
Organism: Candidatus Kuenenia stuttgartensis; assembly: GCA_943332855.1. GTDB lineage: Bacteria > Planctomycetota > Planctomycetia > Pirellulales > UBA1268 > QWOP01. The sequence goes on along the minus strand of CALQRA010000220.1, from coordinate 191 downwards.
TCGCAGGCGACCGTCACCACGATGCCGTCGGCGGTGAGCCGAGGCCCGGCGAGCGTGAGCACGCCGCGGATCAGGCCAGGCACCTCGACCGGACCGACGGTGAACCGCTGCTTGCGGATCATCGCCCGGATGCGGTCGAGCACCGCCCCTGCCCGCTCGTCGTCGGCGGCGATGTCGCGGACGATAGCGCG
>CALQRA010000219.1 GCA_943332855.1 Candidatus Kuenenia stuttgartensis | reverse complement strand
GGCCCGATGCCGGGGAGATTGAACACAGTTTCAGACACGATTCGGCATCCTGTGGGGTGAAGTGGACGGAAGGGATCGTTCGGGGATCAGGCGGGCAGCAGGGCGGCGGCAGCGATATGTGTGCCGTTTGCGTACTCCGAGAGCCTCCGCATCTCCCCGAGGCCGACCACGCGGATCGGAACCTCCCCCCGGGCGCTCTCTGCGACGATGTGCATGAGATTCTCGCACGCGGTGTGGTCGATGACCCCGACCCCCTCACCGAGGAGAATGCGCACCCGCTTCGCCCCGACCGGCACCTGCCCGAGGGCCGCATCAAGCTTCATCGAATTGAAACAGACGACGGGCCGATTGACGACGATCTCATACTCGTCGCCGACCATTCCGGACCGGACCACCGGGGTGGCAAAGAACGCCTTCGTCGACTCCGCCAGCGAGGGAAGTCGGCCGGTCGACGATTGTGCCGCCACCGCATAGCGGTAGATGACCATGTTGAGTGCGAACTTTGCAGCCACACCGGCGACGATTCCCCAAAGGAGATCGGTGAGGAGCGTCACCACGATCGTAAAGGTGAAGATCCCCAGCTGCTCCCGGCCGATGTGCGCCATGTGCTTCCAGACGAGCGGCTCGCACATCTTGTATCCGGTGTGGATGAGCACGGCAGCGAGCACCCCCTTGGGAATCATGTTGATCAGATCCCGCGCGACCACGAGATAGAGAATCAGACAGATGGCGTTCGTGAAATTGGCCCACAGCGTCCGCCCACCCGAGGCGATGTTTACCTTGCTCTTCACGCCTCCCGGGATGATCGTCAGGCCACCGAACAGGCTCGAGGCGACGTTCGAAAGCCCCATCGCGAACAGGAGCCGGTTTGGCCGAGATCTCCTGTGCCACGGATCGAGACGATCGATGGCCATCGCCGTCGCCAGCGACTCCACCGCGTCGATCATCGTGAGCGTGCAAACCCCGATCGCCGCCGCGTACCACAGGTCGGTCCGTGCCAGCAACGCGCCGAATTCGGGGAGGCGCGCTCCATGGAATGCCTCCTTGGGCAGAGAGATGAGAAATCCGCCGTCCATGCGACCCAACCCGAAGATCTGCCCGAGGATGACCCCCACGACCACGGCGATGAGCTGCGGGGGAACGACCGCCAGGGCCTTGATGTGCTTCAACGAGCCCAGCACGAACAAAAGCGCGAGCGTGGCCACCGAGACGGCGCAGACCGCGGGCGTCATCCCCGATGCATACCGGGGCACCTCAAGCACGTACTGGTAGAACTCATGCGCATGGACCTTGTCGGTGAACCCGAAAAGCATCGGCAACTGCTTGACGATGATCATCAGACCGATCGACGCGAGCATGCCCTCGACGACGCTCACCGGGATGATCGCAGCGAAGCGGGCCAACCGCGCCAGGGCCATGAGCATCTGGATGCAGCCGACGAGAAAAATCACGACGAGGAGGAAGTGGTATCCGGCGCCGATGGTGTCGGCATCGCCCGCTCCCCCGAACGACACCATGATCGCCAGCAGGGCCGGCGCGAGACCGGCGGCCGGTCCACTGATCGTCAGGTAAGCCCCACCGACAAAGGGGAAGATCAGCCCGGCGATGATCGCGGAGATCAGTCCGTAGATCGGCGGCGCGCCCGAGGCGATCGCGATCCCCGAGGAGAGCGGGAGAGACACGAGCGAGACGACGATCCCGGAAATGATGTCGTGGCGGATGTGCCGGAGGCCGGCGAGCCCATTTGGGGGGACTTCTCCCGGAGCGACGTTGGCTGATTCCATCGATGGTGATCTCCGGGCAGGGTGGCGACTGTCGAGGTGCTGGGATCCAGCGGAGCAACCGGCGTGCCGGTTGCTCCGCAAATCCTCGGGGGCGTCGGCTCGTGCCATGCCACCCACGGGTGCAGCGCCAGATGGCGGGAAACGAAGGCCGAATCCTCCGCGGGCGGGCGGGGGTTGGCTTCGCGAGCAGCCATGCAGAGAACCGGGGGGACGAACAGAATCTGTCCGGCGATGGAATAGAAACTGTCCATCGACAGTCGCCGGCTAGCCGTTCTCCCCGCCCGCCTGCCGCAGTAGGCTCATTGGATCTCTCCCCCTCCCGCAGGTCTCCCATGCCAGGACGCGTCGTCTGGAAGATCGCCGCCCCGATGGTCGCGCTCGGGGCGTTCCTCCTCGCCCTGGGAATCGTCGCCGCCTGGAACGTCCATCTTCACCAGCAAGAGACCTCCGCAATGATCCACCGGGAGGTCTATGGGATGCTCGCGGTGAGCGAATTGCACATGACGATGCGCGAGATCCGCTACCAGCTGAACCTCTTTCTCCGTACCCGAGATCCACGCCATCTGGCGAACGTGGCCACGCTGCACGACGAGGCCGACGGTCAATTGGACCAGGCACGCAAATTGATGCGGATGGAACCGGAGCGGAGTCTCATTGAACGGACCAGCGCCGGGTACAACGGATTCTTCACCGCATTCCAGGAGATCCTCCTGACGCTGCCGCCCGACGCGCCTGCCGGAACCCTCATCGATCTTCCCGCCGACCAGGAAGACGCCCTCGCCGCGCTCACAGATCGCATTCTCACGGAAAGTGTGCTTTCGCCGCTCCAGGACACCATCCGGGAGAACCGCGATGTCCTCGAGCGCACCAGCGAGGCCAGCCGGGCAACCGCCCAGCACCTCAAGATCGGATTCCTCCTTCTCGGCCTCTGCGGCGGCGCCGCCGGGCTGCTCATGGGGACGGCCATCTCCCGGACGATTGGCCGATCGATCGTGCAATTGATCGTCTCGGTGCGCGGCGTGGCCGGAAGGCTGTCGGACGTCTGTGATCCGGTCACGATGTCCCATGTCGGCGACTTGATGGGGCTGGAGTCTGTTCTCCGCGGCATGGAGGGGTCCATCGCCGGTGTCGTGGAACGCCTCCAGCAGCGAGAAACGGAACTGCTCCGGAGTGAACAGCTCGCGCACGTGGGCCAGCTCGCCGCGGGGATGGCCCACGAGCTCCGCAATCCGCTCATGCCGATGAAGATGCTCGTCCAAGCGGCCCTCGAACGACCCGACGGCGGCGGACTCCGCGGTCGATCGCTCGAGGTGGTCAACGATGAGATCACCCGCCTCGAACAGGCGATCCAGTCGTTCCTCGATTTCGCCCGTCCACCCGTTCCCCAGACCACGTCGGTCGACCTCCGTTCGGTGGTGACCGCGACAACCGATCTCGTCTCGGGCCGGGCGGCCACCCAGGGAGTCACGATCCGCACCGACTTGCCCGAGCATCCAACCTGCGCGTCGATCGACGCTGGCCAGATCCGCCAGCTGTTCCTCAACCTTCTCCTCAATGCCCTCGATGCCCAGCCCCATGGAGGCCGCATCGAGATCACCATCTGCGGGGAGGGCGTGCAGCCGGACGACCGCCCCGCCATCCATTGGGCCATATCGTTCCGCGACAGCGGCCAGGGCATCCCCGAGGCGATGCTCGATTCGATGTTCGAGCCATTCGTCACGACGAAGGAAACGGGCACGGGGCTCGGACTGACGATTTCAGCCCGGATCGCCGCCGCACACGGCGGGGGCCTCGCCGTGCACAACGTTCCGGGCAGCGGTGCGGAGTTTGTCCTCACCCTCCCGGCAGCTGCCTGACCCTTTCCCCGGAAACCGAATCATGCAGCGACTCCTGGTGGTGGACGACGAACCGAACATCCAGTTCACCATCGCCGAGACACTCGGCAGCGACGAACTCGAGGTGATCGCCGCCGGCACCGCCCGGGCCGGCCTCGACGCCGTCCGCACCCTCCGCCCCGACGCCATCCTTCTCGATGTCCGGCTCCCCGACATCTCCGGGCTCGAAGCGCTCCAGCAGATTCGCGCTCTTGATCCGCGGATTCCGGTCGTGATCATGACCGCCTTCACCACCACCGACACGGCCATCGAGGCGATGCGCCGTGGCGCGCTCGAATACCTCGTCAAGCCGGTCGATCTCAGCCGCCTCCGCGAGGTCGTCGCCAGAGCGCTTGGGGTCAGCCGTCTGGCCCGTGTTCCGGCGCTGTTGCCGGAAGCGCCGGAGGGCGATCTGCGGGGGGATCGGATCGTGGGAAACGCCCCGGCGATGCAGGAGATCTACAAGGCGATCGGCCGGGTGGCCCCCCACGACACCACCGTGCTCCTGCTCGGCGAGAGCGGAACCGGCAAGGAACTCGTCGCCCGGGCGATCTACCACTACTCCGCGAGACGCAACGGCCCCTTTCTCGCGATCAACTGCGCGGCGATCCCGGAGACGCTGCTCGAAAGCGAGCTGTTCGGCCATGAACGGGGCGCCTTCACCGGTGCCGAACAGCGGCGCATCGGAAAGTTCGAGCAGTGCAGCGGCGGCACGATCTTCCTCGATGAGATCGGCGACATGACCCCCTCGACCCAATCCAAGGCCCTCCGGCTCCTCCAGGACCAGTCCTTCGAGCGCGTCGGCGGCAGCACCACCGTGACGACCGACGTGCGGATCATCGCGGCCACCAATCAAGACCTCGAGCGCCGCGTCGCCGAAGGGCTCTTCCGGGCCGATCTCTACTACCGACTCAACGGCTTCACGATCCTCCTCCCGCCCCTGCGAAGCCGCCGTGACGACATCCCGCTTCTCGCCGAGCACTTCATCCGCCTCGCCAACCAGGAACTGGGGAAGTCGGTAGCGTCCATGACCGACGGGACGCTCGAGCAGCTCACAGCCCACGATTGGCCGGGCAACATCCGCGAGTTTGCCAGTGCCATCCGCTATGCGACGCTCCACGCGCCCGGCGACCAGATCACGGCCGACTGCCTCCCCCCCTCGTGTGGCGGCAAGGGGGTGTCCCTGGCGGGCAGCGAGGTCCTGCTCCCCGACCTCGTCCACTTGGTTCGGCGCTGGCTCGAGGAGGGAGAGGGCAACCTGGCGCGGAGACTGGCCCTCGAGTCGGATCGCGTGATCCTCGGCGAGGTGCTCCGACATTTCGGCGGCAACCAGGCCCAGTCGGCCGAAAGGCTGGGGATCAGCCGCGTGACGCTCCGGGCGAAACTCCGCCAGCTCGACGCAGGCGGAAGCTGACGACGTCACCGTCGTCGACACCATCCCCCCCGACGCCACGCTCCACTTCCTCGTCGAGCTCATCGACGTCCGCTGAGCCGGCCGCCGGCACGGTTGTGATCAACGACGACGGCCCGCGCGGGGCGATCCCGCGCGGGCCGTTTTTTTCTGTTGAGAGGATCGCAAGAGCAGGATTCACTCCGGAGTGGGCATGTTCTCCCCTTGGGCGGCGCTGATCGCCGCCGCCAGGATCGGCATGGAGAGGTCATCGGAGAGGAAGCGGACGCTCCCGTCGCAGAACACGGCGCCGCAAGCACTGGGATGAAACGAGTACAGCTCGTTGCTGCTGTTGCAGTTCATGGCGCACGGGCCCTTCGACGTCACGCCGTCGGTCGTGTAGCCGTCGACCCAAAACTCCGAATCGGGATCGGCCCAGCCAGAGCCGCTCGCCCGCTGCCCGGCGATCGGCTTCCGCCCGCGGTAGAGGACCGGCCGCCCGGCATCCTCGACCCACGCAAACGTCTTCGACATGCCGTCGAGGACGTCCTTCGACTTCATGAGCTGACGGGAATTGAAGAACGGCGGGCTCATTCCGGTGGTGAACGACGAGATCGTGCTCATCGGGAGGATCGCTCCGGTGTACTGCTTGAAATCGGTAGCGCCACCGGCATTCGGATCGTATCCGGGAACGGGCGGGATGAGGTTGTAGGGAGCCAAGCCGATGAGCCCGTTCACGCCGTTGGCGATCGAGTAGTCAGACGGGGCGGCATTCCACTTCGCAGCCGACGCGCTGTTGGGGGCGTTACCGGTGTCCATCGGGTTGGCAGTGGCCGAGGAGGGGCAGACGAGCCCCGGGATCTTCGTCGCGATCACGGTGGCATTCGTCGGATCAGACCAGGTGACCTTGAGGTTGTACTGGCTGGCGAGATTCGCCTCCTCGATGAACGGAAGGAGGAACACCCCCGGGCCATGCTGGATTGCGCCGCTGGCCGGGGCGGGGATGGAAAGTTCCACGACTGGATAGCCCGGCGCCGCATCGGCCCGCGCCGGCGGAAAGAACTTCTTCGCGCTCTCGAAGTTAAGAATCGCCAGGCCGATCTGCTTGAGGTTGTTCTGGCAGGAGGAGCGCCGAGCCGCCTCACGGGCCGCTTGGACGGCAGGGAGAAGGAGGCCGACAAGCGTGCCGATGATGGCGATGACGACGAGGAGTTCGACGAGGGTGAACCCCGCGTCTCGGGAACGAGACCTGACCATGGAGAGACCCCTTATATGAATGGATAGAAGACAGGAACCATCGACAGAGCGGTGATGCCGTGAGTGAGCTTCCTGTCAGCGAGAGGTGAGTTCGAAGGGGGGAAGCTCGGTCGGCTTGGACTCGACTTTCGCCGTCAGGCCACTGGTCGCGGCGTCGCCGTAGCGGGCGGGGATCTTCACCGCGGCCTTCTCACGGCGCACCTGATCGCTCCCCTCTTCCTCGGCCGCCGCGAGGATCGCGATGCCCACCTTGTAATCGCCGGCCGGCGCACCATCGTTGGCCTCGTAGGTGAAGACGGTGAAACGGCCCTCCGCGTCACTTTTTGCCTGCGGTTGCTCGCGCCACTTGAACTTCGCCGCATCGACCGGCTTGAAGACGATCGTGGCGTTCGCCACCGGCTTGCCGTCGAGCGTGACCTGCCCCTGAACGGCATGGGTCGGCTGGCGCAGATTCTGGAACTCCTGCTTGGCGCAGCCCGAGAGAAGGGCCGGGATAACGACGAGGAGGGCCGAAACGCAGGGGCAGCGGCGGGGCGCGAAAGAGAGCATCGGTCGCTCCAGGGGGGCGGGAGAACCGGGGCAGGACGTGACCGGGGATATCACGCGAGAGGCACGAACGAAGAGGACTCTAGCCCTCGTTCATTCAGAAGCCGTGTGCCCACGGAAAACTCACACGATGAGCCCTGCATGAGCGACCGGATTCCGCCCGCGTCCCCGCTCGCCTGGCTTGCGCGTTCCTCTGACCGCCGATCCGACCACGACGCGCTACCGCATCTCCGCCGTCAGCGCCATCACCACCGGCGCTGTCGGGTCGTCTCCTTTGACGAGGTCGATCCGTTCGATGCTCATCTCCTTACCGGGGTGGACGACGAGCTTGCGCATCTGTCGGCCGGCGAGGTCGAAGGCAAACTCGCTCTCCGGCACGTCGACGCGGCGGATGTAGTCGGCGAAGTGCCGGCCGTTGACGAGCGGATGATCCTCAGTCGTACCGTCGGCATAGACTAGCCGCACGATCATCGACGTCGATTCTTCCCGCGTCGCCGGCCAGCCCCAGCCGGAGATCCCGCCGAGGATGTGGATCGCCGCGGCCGGGCTTCCCAAGGGGAGCGACACCGCTTTCGGCATCTGCGGGGCGATCTTCCCCTGCGGCCCATGGAGCATGACGGCGTTACGGATCGTGTCTCCCTGCGGATCGACGAGCACGAACGGGACAGCTCCCACCATCTTCGGCTTCCAATCGGGGAAAACGAGGCGCTCGATCTCCCCTTCCGGCTCGAAGAACATTCCCTTCGTGGTCACGACCGTGGCCGCCTTGTCGAGCGGCAGCGGGACATACTTCCCCTTCGCGGTGAGGAAGGCGAGGAGATCGGCAAACCCCTGCGGCTGGATCTGCTTCTCGAAGCCGAGCGGCATGAGCGAATTGGGAGAGGGCTGGAATTCATCGATCTCGTCGCGCTGGATCGGATGCCGCTTCCCCTCGGCGTCGACCAGCTCCACGGCTGTCCGGCTCTCGGCGGCGAGGAGCCCCGT
>CALQRA010000218.1 GCA_943332855.1 Candidatus Kuenenia stuttgartensis | reverse complement strand
GCGGCTGCGGGCCATCGATCCAACCAGCGGCATGGTCGTCGAGGCGATGGCCCTTCCCTTTGCGGCGCTGGTCCCCCTTTCGACCGGCGCCGCCGGCCCGGGGCCGGGGGGGACCGGCGCCTTGGGGAGGAACTGGGTCGCCTTCGGCGCTCAGCCGCAGGGGGTCCTGAAAGCACGCTGCTGGGTGCGGACGTTGATCGCCGCGCCGGCCGCGGTCACGGCGCTAGCGCTCTCTCCCGACGGCACGAAGCTGTATGGCGCGGGGGAGGAAGGGCGCGTCGAGTTCGTGCGGACGGCCGATGGGGTGACCGAGCCGGGCTTCGACGCCGGGCCGGTGCCGATCCGCGAATTGGCCTGGGTGCCGCAGCCTCCGTCGATCGCGGCGGCGTGTGCAGACGGGGCGGTGCGGATCTGGCCGGTCGGCGCGGCAGCCGAGCCGAGGATCCTCCGCGACACGGTGCCAGTGGTGTCGCTGGCGGTCTCTGCTGACAGTAGCAAGCTCGCGACGCTCTCCGAGGCGGGGGTCGTTCAGCACGGGTCGCTGGCCACCGACACCCCCCTCCAAACCTTTCCCGGCCATGCGGCCGGACGGGGCCGGGTGCGATGGCTGGCCGACAATCTCGCGGTTCTTTCGGGATCGACCGACCGGACCGTGCGGCAGGTGAAGGGGAGCGCCCTCCGCTCGCTGCGGATTGGCGTTGGGCCGATCACGGCCCTGGCTAGCGTCGGCAGCCAGGTGGTGGTCACCAGCGCCGACGGGAGCGTGCAGGTGGCCGATCTCTTCGGCAACAATCCTCCGCGCAGGATCACCGACGGCTTGGCCCTGCCGGTCGTGCTCGCGGCCCGCCCCGATGGACAGCGGCTGGCCGTGGGGGATGGCACTGGGGGGATCGGGATCTGGGAATCGAATGGTTGGCAGCGCCTCGAGCGAGTCGCCCTCCGCTCGGCGCCTGCGGCCCTCAGCTGGAGTGGCGATGGCCGCAAGCTCGTGGCGGCGACGGCGCCGAGTGCAGCCGGGGGCCCGACGCTCGAGGTCTTTGGTCCGCCGCGGGCGCCGGCCACGGTTTCTCCCGGCAAGGAGTTTGTGCCGCATCAGTCGATTGAGACCGGCGTTGCCATCAGGGCCCTGGCCGTCGATGCGGAAGGACGGGGGACGTGGTGCCTGCATGACGACGGCATGCTGCGCGAGTGGGGGCTTGCGGCCCTCGATGCACTCCGCCGATTCGATGCCGGCAGCCCGGTGCTGGCCGTCGCGATCAGCCGGGACGGCGGGACGGTGGTGTCGGGGGGGAACGATCAGTCGGTGCGGGTGTGGGATCCGGCCACCGGGCAGCAGCGGGCCCAGATGACCGGTCACGCCGGGCCTGTCCTGGCTCTCGCCCTGACCCCGGACGACGCGATGGTCGTCTCGGCCTCGGGGGATCTCACGCTCCGGCTGTGGGATGTCAGCGGTGGGCGGGCTCTCAAGCAACTGGCTGCCACCGACGAGGCGGTATACTCGCTCTCCGTCCATCCTGCGGGGCGCACCGTCGCCGCGGGGGGGGCCGATCGGTCGATCCACCTCTACGACATTCTCGGCGGGGGGATCGAGCGGTCGTTGCGGGGGCATACCGATTTCGTCCACGCCGTGGCCTTCAATCGCCAGGGCACAAGGCTGCTCTCCTACGGGTATGCCGGGGTGCTCAAGATCTGGAATCCCGCCGATGGCACGCTCCTCCATGACACGGTGGTGGGGCGGATCGGGAATAACGCCTGCTGGGGAGCGGCGGCAGGGGGAGCGGATTCCGGTGGGGTGCCGGCGGCCGTCGACGACAGGATCGGGGTCGCCTGCGGAGATGGAACGGTGCGAATCGTCGTCGTGCCGCTGTCGGCACGATGAGGGGTGGAAAGCACGGAGAAAGGGAATGACCATGCCAGGTGCGTCATGCCGGGCCAGTCGTTGGATCGTGGTCGTCGGCCTGTGGTTGGCGACGGTCACTCCGTGCCTGGCGGCGGAGCCGGCAGCCGCACCCGCAGCCCCGTCGGTCGCTCTGGCATCCGGACTCGGGTCGCGCGGTGAACAAGTCGGGCTGGCGTTTGAGTCGGGGGGCGTGCCGGTGCTCGTCGGCGCTGGCGCCCGGCGGCAACTTGTTGTCACCGGCTCATACAGCTCGGGGCAGCGGCACGATGTGACGCGTGAGGTTGCCTGGGAGGTGAGCCCTGCCGGCCATGCCCGGATCGGTGCCGACGGGTTTCTCGAGCCACTCGCCGACGGCGACCTCACAATCACCGCCCGGCTGGGGGACGCGTCAGCGGCGCTCCCGTTGCGCGTGGAGCGGACGGCTGAGGAGCTCCCGATCAGCTTCCCCAATGAGATCGTTCCGATCTTCACTCGGCTCGGCTGCAATACCGGCGGCTGCCACGGGAAGTCGGACGGGCAGAACGGCTTCCGCCTCTCGCTCCTCGGCTTCGAGCCGGCTGAGGACTACGCCTTCCTCGTCCACGAGACGCGCGGCCGGCGGATCTTTCCCGCCGATCCCGAGTTTTCCCTCCTGATCACGAAGCCGACGAACCTCCTTCCGCACGGTGGCGGGCGACGGCTGGCCGAGGATTCGCACGAGCGCGAGCTCCTGGTCCGCTGGATCCGCCAAGGGGTGCCCTTCGGGAGTGCCGACGACCCGGTGATCGAGCGCATCCGTGTCATTCCCGAGCAGCGCGAGATGCCGTTTGACGGTCGGCAGCAGCTGGCCGTGATCGGCGACTACAGCGACGGCAGCCAACGTGACGTGACGCGTCTGGCGATGCTCGAGTCGAACCAGCCAGAGCTGGCCACCGTCGATAGCACGGGGCTGGTGACGACGAAGCGCCGGCCGGGGGAAGCGGCGGTGATGGTCCGGTTTCAGGGGAAGGTGGCCCTCTTCCGGGCGCTCCTTCCCCAGGGGCTGACGGTGGCGGCGGCGCTGCCGGAGCGCAATTTCGTCGACACCGCCGTGATGAACCGGCTGCGCCGCCTCGGGCTTCCGCCGTCGCCTGTGTGCAACGACGGCACCTTCATCCGGCGGGCGACGATCGACATCGCGGGGAGGCTGCCGACGGCTGATGAGGTCCGCGCCTTTCTCGCCGACAGCTCTGCCGACAAGCGTGACCGACTCGTCGATCGGCTCATCGCCAGCCCCGACTATGCCGACAACTTCGCCGCGAAATGGTCGGCGCTGCTGCGGAACAAGCGCCGCAACGGCACCGACAGCGTCTACACCTTCCGCTTCCACGACTGGCTCCGGGACGCGCTCGACCGCAATCTCCCCTACGACCAGATCGTCCGTGGGGTGCTGACCGCCGCCGGGGACGCGGAGGCCCATCCGCCGGTGCAGTGGTTCCGGGAGGTGTCGCAGCCGGGGCTGCAGATGGAGGACACGGCGCAACTCTTCCTGGGGATGCGGTTGGGCTGCGCGAAGTGCCACCACCATCCGTTCGAAGAGTGGAGCCAGCAGGATTACTACGGCTTCGAGGCCTTCTTCACGCAGGTGGGGCTGAAGAACAGCCTCTTCAACCCGCAGCAGAACCAGCCCGACATGGTCTATCTCAAGGATGTCGTGCCGGCGTCGACGAACCCCCGCACGGGCAAGCCGGTGCCACCGACGCCCCTCGGCGGCGCGGCGCTCGACATCCCCGCCTGGGAGGATGCGCGACAGCGGCTCGTCGACTGGATGGTGGAACCGACCAATCCATTTTTTGCCAAGGCGCTCGTGAACCGCACCTGGAAGCACTTCATGGGGCGCGGGATCGTGGAGCCGGAGGATGATCTCCGCGTCACCAATCCGCCCACCAACCCAGAGCTCCTCGACGGCCTGGCGGCCCGGTTTATCGGCAGCGGCTACGACCTCAAGGATCTCGTCCGCACGATCTGCACGTCGTCGGCCTACCAGCTCTCGTCGGAGGCGACGGACGACAACCGGCTCGATCGGCAGAATTTTTCGAGCTTTCAGCCCCGTCGCCTCACGGCCGAGATCCTCTTCGACGCGATCAACAGCGCCGTCGGTGTTCCCGCCACGTTCAACGGCCTCCCTCCCGGCACGCGCGCGGTGCAGCTCCCCGACAACGGCTTCGACACCTACTTCCTGAAAGTGTTCGGCAAGCCGGAGGCCTCGAGCGCCTGCGAGTGCGAGCGCAACCCCGAGGCGAATCTCGCCCAGTCGCTCCACCTCCTCAATTCGCAGGAGGTGCAGGGGAGGCTTCAGGGGGGCAAGGCCCTGCCGGCGACGTTTGCCAAAGATGAGGCCCGATCGCTCGACGAGCTCATCGACGAGCTCTATCTGCGGGCCTTCGCCCGCCAGCCGACGGCGGCTGAACGCGGCATCGTCCGGGGGCATGTCGAGGGGGCCGAAAACCGTCAGCAGGCGTGGGAGGACATCCTCTGGGCGGTGCTGAACGCCAAGGAATTTCAGTTCGTGTGGTGATCGGTGCTACCGGCCGCTGGGCCATGGGAAGGGGGAGAGAGATGCGTAGGGTGTTCGCGGGGCCTCATCCCCTGCTGTCGAGCCGCAGGCCACGACTCGCCGTGGCGCGGTTCTTCCCCGTTCTCGTCGCCATCCTTGCCATTCTTGTCGTCGTGCTTCCGAGCGGACCGGCCGCGGCACAGCTGCCGGCGGCTCGTCTCGATGCGATTCTCCCGGCCGGTGGCCCCGCCGGCACGACGTTCACAATGACGCTTCAGGGCGTCGATCTCGACGACCTTGCCGAGTTGCGGTTCTCCCATCCGGGAATCTCGGCGAAGCCGCATCTGGCGGAGCCTGGCCCCTTCGATCTTCCCCCGTACGGCAATGGGCCTGGGGCGGTGGAACATCAGTTTGATGTCACGATCGCCGCCGACGTCCCTGCCGGGGCGCAGAGCGTGCGTGTGTTTGGACGCTACGGCTTGTCACCGGGGCGGACGTTCTTCGTCGATCCCCTCCCGGTGCTGTCGGGGCCGGAGCCCGATCGGCCCGACGACGAGCCGCCTACCGTCGCGCTGCCGGGGATCATCGACGGCGCCTTCAATCCGGCCGGCGATGTCGATCGCTTTTTCATCGATGCCAAGGGGGGAGAGCGACTCACGATCCGGGTGCTCGCCAGACAGATCGATTCGCGGGCCCGGCCGGTTCTCTCGATCGCCGCTCCCGACGGGAGGATCGTCGCTGCCGCCCGCGCCGACGGTGGCGCCGACGCCGTGCTCGGCATCACGTTTCCCGCCGATGGCCGCTATCTCCTCGAGGTCCGAGACGAGGTTCACGGCGGAGGGGGAGATCATCCCTACCGGCTGCTGCTCACCACTGCCCCCTGGCTGGCCGCCATCTTCCCCGCCGCGGCGCTGCCCGGATCGAACGAGGAGGTCCTCCTCCTCGGCCGCGGTCTTCCGGGGGGGCAGCCTTCGACGATGACACTCGACGGCGCGCCCCTCGAGGAGCTGCGGCTGCGGGTCGCTGTTCCGGCCGACAGCGCCGGGGGGATCCGCTTCGACGGCCGGCTCGAGCCGGGGCAGTTTGCGGTCGATGGTGTCGGCGTGAAGGTCGATGGTCCGAGCGGCCCCTCGAATCCGCTTCTTTTGTCGGTGGCCACTCAGGCACTCGTTCGCGAGGCCGACGGCAACGACCGGCCCGCAAACGCCCAGCCTCTCTCGCTGCCGTGCGAGGTGGCGGGGAGGTTTTATCCGCGGCGCGATGTCGATTGGTATTCGTTCGAGGCGAAGAAGGATGATCGGCTGTGGATCGAGGTCTGGTCGCACCGGCTCGGCGCCCCGGTCGATCCGGCGCTCGTCATCCAGCGGGTCGAGCCTCCGGCCGAGGGAGCCACGGAGCCGAAGGTGACGGTCGTGGCGAATGTCGACGACGCCGGTCAGGTGGCCGGTATGAACGACATGATGAGGCGTTACGGCGGGCGGGAGTTCGATCAGCGGAGCTTCGACCCAGCGCTGTTGTTCACGGCGCCGGCCGACGGCACTTACCGGCTCCTGATCCGCGAGAGCCGCTCGCAGGTCCGTGATGATCCGCGCCTCGTCTACCGGCTCGTCGTCCGTCCGCCACAGCCCGACTTCCGGCTTGTAGCCGTGCCGGTCGACACGTCGGGCGCGCTCCTGCTGCGCAAGGGGGGGCGGGAGATGGTGCGCGTCGTCATCGCCCGGCTCGACGGTTTTGACGGCGAGGTGACGGTGGCGGCGACCGGTCTGCCGGCGGGAGTGACCGCGACGGAGATCGTCATCGGGCCGGGGAGTTCCGTCGGCTATCTCACCCTCTCGGCCGATGCCGGTGCGGCGCCTGGCCAGGGGGCGCTGGCCGTCAGCGGCCGGGCGACGATCGCCGGGCAGCCGGTCGCCCGTGAGGCCCGATCCGGGATGGCCCTCGACACGCTTCCGTTCGTGCAGCCGGATGGGCAGGGGCAGAGCGTCCGGGCGCGCCTCATCGAGCGGATCATGGTGAGTGTGTCGGCTGACGAGAAGGCGAGCGTGGCCCTCGGGCTCGGCGATGGAAAGCCGATCGAAACTTGCCGGGGCGCGGTCGTGAAAGTCCCCTGGACGGCGACGCGTGCGGAAGGAGCGACCGCGGCGATCACGGGCTTTGTGCTCGGATTTCCCCCCGGCATGAATCTGCCGCAGGTGGCGATCGGCGGCGGCACTGCTGGCGATTTCGAGCTGCGCCCTCCGGCCACGATCCCGCCGGGGACCTATTCCTTCATCGTCGCCGGGTCGATGCAGGGGCTCCAATACGCCCGCAACCCCGAGGCGGCCACGAAGGCCAAGGGGAAGGCCGACGCGTTTGCGACGGTGGTCACCGAGACGCAGGCTGCCGGACAGAAGGCGCAGCTAGACGCCCAGGCGGCGGCCAGCGCCTTCGCCGCTGCCGTAGCTGAGGCGAACACGCTCAATCAGGCGGCCGTGGCTGCCGGGCAGGCGGCAAGCCAGGCGACCACGGTGGTCACCGCGGCAGATCAAGCGCTCGCCGCGGCGACGAAGCGGCTCGAGGCGGCACCGGGCGATGTGCCCCTCCAGGCCGAGGTGGTCAAGGCGCGTCAGATGCTCGACGAGGCGACGGCCAAGGGGAAGCTCGCCACCGAGGCGATGGTGGCGGCGACGGCGAAGCAGGAGGAGTCGGTCGTCAAGCGGACGGCTGCCGAGGAGATGAAGCAGCGGATGGAGGAGGGGGCACGCGAGGCGCAGAAGCTCTCGCAATTGGCCCAGCAGGAGAAGCAACGCCTCGATCAGAAGTCGCAGCAGCAGCAGTCGCAGTCGGCGCCCCGCGGCATCAACGTCAACCTCCCGTCGCCGCCGGTCATCATCAAGATCGCCGATCATCCACTCCAGGTGGGCAATCTCCCGGAGCGTGTCGCCGTCAAGGCGGGGGGAATGGTGGAGGTGCTTTTTCGGGTCGAGCGGCTGTTTGGTTTCACCGGCGATGTTTCCGTCCAGTGCCAGCCCCCCACGACGGCCGGCGGCTTTCCGCAGGCAGCGCTGAACGTACCCGGCGCGATGGCCGACGGAAAACTCGTCGTCTCGCTGCCACCGACGGCGTTGCCCGGCGAACATCGTGTCCCGCTGCGATTCAGCCTCAACTTCAATGGCCAACCGCTCTCTTTCGAGCGCCCGGTGGTGTTCGTCGTCGAACCCACCGATCCGGCCCCCCCGAAGTGATCCCCCGCCCCGCGCCGCCCCGGTCGCAGGAGGGGGGGTGAACCTGGAGTCGACTCCGATGTCAGCCCCTGTGCCTCGTTTGCTCCCCGTTCTGCTCCTCGTCGTGGCGACGCTCGGAGGCGGCCCGGCGCGCGCCGAGCCGATCGCGGTTGAAGCGGTGAAGCGCGACGAGCCGGTGATGTTCGAGCGCGACATCCTCCCGATCCTGCGCCGGAATTGCCTCGCCTGCCACAGCCGTTCGGAGCGGCAGGGGGATCTGGTTCTGG
>CALQRA010000217.1 GCA_943332855.1 Candidatus Kuenenia stuttgartensis | reverse complement strand
TGGTCGACCAGGACTTGAAACCGCCCCCCGAAATCGGCCGGGTCGTTCCCAGTCATCAACTGCCTGGGCTCGAGCGGCTCATGGTCGAGCCCGACGGCGCTTCGGGCCCGGCGGTGCTTGATGTTGCGGCGACGGCGGGTCGAGGCTGCCGTCCCTGGTTGCCGCGAGTGGGCTTGCCTACCCCCCCCCCAAGTCCGTCATGTGAAATCCGCCGGTCGTTCGCATCGGCTGGTCTCCCCCCGAGGAATCGTTTCGTTTTGGGAGCGACCCCGGGCCCCCCCGCGGCGCTGTGTTCACCGCCCCCACAGAGCAGTGCCCTCCCTCTTGGCGGAGTGTGGGAAATCCTTGCAAAGCCGTCAAGGATTCGGCGCGGAGTAATTGCCCACGTCGCGGCTAAGGCTTCCGGAAGAGCGTGCCATGCTCGACCGCCTCGAAGCCGAGCTTCGAGAACAGCATCAGCGCCGCGACGTTGGAGCGCGAGGCGTGCGTCTCGACGAGGGTCACCCCCTCGCGGCCGAGGTCCTGGAGCGCGTCAGCGAGGAGGAAATGGGCCAGCCCCTGGCGCCGCCTTCCCCCCTCGACCTCGACATCGAGGAGCCCCGCGGCGGTGACCCCCCAGACGCTCGCCAGCGGCTGCATGTCCCAGAACGACGCCGAGCCGATGAGCCGATCCCCCTCGCCGCACAGCTCATAGCGCCGCAGCGCCATGCCCGTCGTCGTGGCCGCTTCCCACCAGGTCCGCCGGGCCGGCTCGTCGATGACGCGCAGGTGGGTGGTGCGGCGGATGGCGAGTTGATGGCGGTTGACCGGGGGACGGAACCCGGCCAGCGGCCGCTGGAGGATCGCCACGCGGTCCTGCTCGACGTAGCCGGCGCGGCGGAAGACGGCCTGCATCGTCGCCGAGGAATCGAGGACACCGGGCATGTCGGAGCCGCCGTAGAGCCCAAGGTAGAAGCTCCGCATCCCGGCCGATCCACCGCCGTAGAAGACCGTCGCCCCGCGGCTGCGGAGGTAGGCCTCGGAGGCGGCAAGCAGGGAGTCGCCGATCTCCTCGCCGCGCGGGTGGGGGACGACGGCGACCAGGAGCGTCGAGCCCTCGCGTGTGTCGATCCCAGAGCGGTCGGCATTGGGCCCGAAGCCGGCCTGCGCGAATCCCACCATCTGGCCATCGTCGAGGGCGACAAGCAACCCGAGCCGGTCGAAATAGGGCTTGGAGAAGACGCACGCCTCGAGCATCGGCGGCGTCATCGGTTGCATCGCCGCCGGACCGAGGTCGGCAGCCCGCCAGACGGCGGCGAGCCGGGGAGGATCCTCATTGCGGAAGGCCCGGATCTCGATCACGCCGTCGTCCCTCCTGACGGCAGCGATGAGGCCGAAGGCAGCTCGACCGGCGAGCCCCCCTCGACCCTGATCAGAACGCTCCCCTCGGCTTCGCGGACGTCGAAGCGGGGTTGGATGACGGTGGCGGAGAGACGGTGGCGTCCGCTCGGGAGGTCAAACTGCCAACCGTGCCACGGGCACGTCAGCAGCGCCCCACAGAGCTTGCCGGTGCCGAGCGGTCCCCCTTGGTGCGGGCAGAGGCCGTCAATGGCGTGCCAGTTGCCGTCGACATTGGCCAGCGCCACGATCCTGTTCCCGACGACCCGCTCGAGGCTCGTGCCGGGAGGGCATTCGCTGACCGCGGCGATCGGCAACCAATCCGCCATGTCATTCCGCCCAGAAGTCTTGCGATCGGGTCGGAGCGGCACCGTGTGCCCAATCCGCCGCGACCGCCTGCACAACCGCTCCGCCGCACCATGCCAACACGCCACCGAGCATCAGGCCTTGATCTCGGCAGCAACGGGCTTTCGTACTTTAGCCTGTGCGGGCTCCCCCCGCCATCGGCGATGAACCCACCAATACTGCTCCGGCGCCCGGCGGATCGAGGTTTCGAGGAGCGAGGTGTACCACTGCGAGATCTCCTTGAGGCCCGCCGTTTCCGCTCCACCGAGGGCCGGGTCGGCGGTTCCCTCGAGCCGCATGTCGTAGTCGAACAGCCCGTGGCGCCGCGTCGCCGAGCAGACCATGATCGGTGCCCCCGAGGAGACCGCAAACAGGCCGATCGCCTTGTGGACGCTCGCCGGACGGCCGAAGAACTCGACCCACGCTCCCTTCGGCCCGGCGGCCTGATCGCCGAGGAGGCCGATGGCGCCGTTGGCCTGAAGGGCGAGTTCGACATCCGGCGCGCTCCCCTTCTTGGGGAGGATCCGCTGCCCGCGCGACTCGCGAAATTGGGTCACAAACCGGTCGAGGAGCGGGTTGTCGAGAACGCGGGCCACGGAATAAATCCGGAAGCCAAACACCCCGAACAGGTAGGCGGCGAGCTCGAAATTGCCATAGTGCCCCGAGAGCACGACCTTTGGCCGGTCGCTCCACAGCAGCCGCACCATCGGTTCCATCCCGTGGAAGCGCAGATGCTTCCGCCAGGTCGTCTTTTGGATCACGCGCTGGGCGTGGGCGATCTCCACGACCATGAGGAGAAAGTGCTCCCACATCCGCTCGATCGTCTCGTCGGCCTTGGCCTCCGACCAGTCGGGAAAGGCGATCCGCAGGTTCTCGCGGACGACCGTGCGGCGGATCCGCAGCGAGCGGGCGATGAACCGGGCGAGGCTCCGGGCCCCCCGTTCACACGCCGGCCGAGGAAGGGCTTGAACGACACAGATCGCCACCCGGACGGCCCCGTAGGTCATCCGGTCGCTGATCCGATGGAGAAGCGAACGGGGCACGGGGCGGGGATCCGGAGAGGGGCGAACCGAGACGGCGCGGGGCAAGGCCCGCCGCTGCGGCCGATTGTGTCGCGAGGAAGCCGTTTCCATCCAGAGCGGTTTTCACCGCCGCCCCGCCCTGTCAGGCCCCGGCGGCGGTCTGGACCACGAGCATCACGACACTGACGGCATTGAAGAGGGCATGGAGGAGAATCGCCGGCATCAGCGAACCGCGGCGGCGGGCCAATTCGCCGAGGGCGATTCCCAGCAGCACCAGCGGGATCCAGGCGAGCCCCTGCCCCCAGTGCGACAGCCCGAAGAGGAGCGCCGAGCCCAGGATCGCCACGCCCCCGCCGGTCGACGGCACGCGGGCATCGATCCAGCCGAGGAGAATGCGACGGAAAAAGAGCTCCTCGCCGATCGGGGCGGCGATCACGGCGGTGATGGCGACGATGGCGATCGCCACCGGCCCGTGGTCTGCCGTGAGCGCGTCGATGACCGGATGCTCGTAGGTGACGACCTGATCGAGCGCCGCCGAGATCAGAAGGAGCGGGCCGGTGACCAGCGCCAGCCCGCCGACGGCCAGCTGCCAGTCGACCGCAGCGCTGTCGCTCGACAAGCCGATCGACCGCCACGACGCCCCGCTTGCCCGCAGCCCCGCCACGACGGCAACCGTGGCAATGATCGATCCGGCGGCCTGCGCGGCCATCCGATCGAGGAGCGGCGCATCGGCAGGGAACAGGCTGACACAGAAAGACACGACCAGCAGCCAGCCGCAGGCCGTCAGCAGCACCGCCGCCCCGCTCCATTCCGCCGGCGGCCATTCCCTTCCCGGCACGACCTCGCCCCCCTCCGATTCGCACTGCCAGATGCGGGCGGCGACGACGACGCTAGCCCCGAGGGCGGCGACCACGCCCCCCCAGGCGAGCACGCCCCCAGACAGCGCCGCGGCGTCGGCAGCGAGGATCGAGAGCCAAGCCAGAGCGGTCATCAGCGGGCCCCGTGGATCAGTTCCGGTTCGACGGGGCGTCACGGCCGGTGAGCACCGGCCAAGCCTTGACGACATACTCGGCGCCGGAATAGGCGGTGAGGATGACGGCCGCCCAGGCGAGCCCCGTGGCCATGCCCACCGCGTCGACGCCGTTGAACAGCCCAGAAAATCCGAGCCGCCCCAACTCGACCGCCACCGCCGCACACTGGAGCACCATCTTCAGCTTGCCGGCCATCCCGGCTGAAAAATCGCGCCCGGCCCGCTCCATCTCGGCGCGGACTGCCGTGACGACAAGCTCGCGAACGACAACGACGACCGCCATCCAGGGGAGGATCGACGTCCCTCCCCGGGCCGCCAGGAAAATAAAAGCCCCGCAGACGAGAACCTTGTCGACGAGCGGATCGAGGATCCGCCCCAGCCGGCTCACCTGGTTGAAGCGGCGGGCATACCAGCCGTCGACCCAGTCGGTCGTGGCGGCGAGGAGGAAAAGCACCGTGCCCGCGGCGAAATCCTCCCGCTCGACGAGCACAAAGAAGACGATCGAGAGGACCATCCGCGCCGCCGAAAGGAGATTCGGGACGGTCCAGACCAGATCGGTGGCGGGTGCGGCAGTGGTGGCGGAGCGTTCGCGCATGGCGGTCACTCCTCCGCCGGCACACCGGCCAGGTCGTAGCCGCTGGAGGCGACGATCTCCACCGGGAGGATCTCTCCGGTGAGGGGCTCCTCGGGGCCGCTGCCCGGCGCTGTGAGATAGACGAGGCAGTCGATGTCGGGGGCGTCGCCGGTGGACCGGGCGAGCCAGACATCGTCGCGCTCGCCACTGGGGCCGTCGACGATGCACTCCACGATCCGCCCGACCTGCTTGCGGGCATGGTCGTGGGCGATCCCCTGCTGCACCTCCATGAGCTGGTCGCGCCGCGCCGCCTTCACCTCCTCGGGGAGATGGCCGTCGAGTTTCGCCGCCGGCGTGTCGGGCTCGAGGGAATAGGTGAACACACCGACGCGCTCAAACCGCCACTGCCGGGCGAAGTCGACCATCTCCTCAAACTGCGCCTCGGTTTCGCCGGGGAAGCCGGTGATGAACGTCGTCCGGAGGACGAGCTCGGGAATCCGCTTCCGCAGCTTGCCGAGCAGCTCCTCGGTCGGCTTGCGTGATACCCGGCGCTGCATCCGCTTCAGCACCGGGTCGCTGGCATGCTGGAGCGGCATGTCGAGATAGGGGACTATTTTTCCGGAGTCGGCAATGCTGCCGATGAGCCGGTCGGAGAAGTGCTCCGGGTAGAGGTACATCAGCCGGATCCACTCGAGCCCCTCGATCTTCTCGAGCTCACCGAGCAGCTCCACGAGCCTCGGCTCGCCATAGAGATCGAACCCATAGTAGGTCGTGTCTTGGGCGACGACGACGAGCTCCTTGACGCCGTCGGCGGCGAGCTCGTGGGCCTCGCGGATCACCTCTTCCAAAGGCTTCGTCGCATGCTTGCCGCGCATCTTCGGAATCGCGCAGAACGTGCAGGTCCGGTCGCAGCCTTCGGAGATCTTCAGATAGGCCATGTGACGCGGGGTAATGCGCATCCGGCCGCGGTCTTCCAGCGGCACGGCCGGCGCCGGCCGAAACAGGCTTCGCTGTTCCCCGAGGCCGCCGATGAGCCGCTCGGCCGCTTTGGCGACATCGTCGCGCGAGAAGACGCCGATCACTGAATCGAGGCCGGGAAGCTCGTCGAGGAGCTTTTCCTTTTGCCGCTCGGCGAGGCAGCCGGCGACGATCACGCCGCGCGTCCCCCCGGCTTTTTTCAGATCGAGCATCTCGCGGACGACCCCATACGACTCCTCCCGCGAGGCATCGATGAAGGCGCAGGTGTTGACGACGATGAGATCGGCCCCCTTGGGCTGGGCGACCAGTTGCCAGCCGTCCTGGCGTAGCAGCCCGAGCATCCGCTCGCTGTCGACGAGATTCTTCGGGCACCCCAGGCTGACCATCGCGAACGTGCCGCGGCAATTGGCATCAGGGGGCTCAAGTGCGAGCAACTGCGGCGCGCCGCCGACGGAGGGACAGGTGGCCGTGGAGGTGGGATCGACGATGGGGAGTGTGCGCATGTCAGGCCTTGGCCTCGATGAGCCGATCGAGCTCGGCCTTGAGCTTGGGGAGGATCGCGTCGTAGGGGAAGGCACCGAGCTCCACGGAGCGACGCTTGAGATTCACATGCGTCGGGCCGCACCACAGGCCGAGGTCGGCGTCGTCGGTCTCACCGGGGCCGTTGACGCGGCAGCCCATGACGGCGATCGTGATCGCGTAGTCCTTGGCATACTGAGTCATCTCCTTGACCTCGCGGGCCAGATCGATGAAGGCCTCGTTCTCGACGCGCGAGCAGCTCGGGCAGGAGATAATGTTGAGCGACGAGAGCCCGTAGTCGACGACGCTCCGCACGCGCCCCGCGGCAATGTCGGCGAGGATCGCCTCGGCCGCGGCGATCTCCTCCGGCTTTCGCGCGTTGGGCACCGTGAGCGAAACGCGCACCGTGTCGCCGATCCCCCGGCTGATGAGCTGCTCAAAGGCGATCCGCGTCTTGATGATCCCGTCCGGCGGCATCCCCGCCTCGGTCACGCCGAGGTGGAGCGGAATCTCGGGCCGCTGTTCGGCAAAGCGCCTGTTGACCTCGATCACCTTGGTGGGATCGGAGTCCTTGAGGGAGACGGCGTAGCGGGTGAAGCCGAGGGAGTCGAGGAGCTCGCAGTGCTCGAGGGCGCTTGCGAGCATCGGGCCGATCGAGTCGTGCTCGTCGAACTTCTCCTTCTTCGCCGGATCGACGCTCCCGCAATTCACGCCGACGCGGAGGGCGCAGTCGTGGGCGGCGGCGATGTCGGCGATGAACTTTACCTTCTCCTGCCACGGCTTCGTCGGCTCATGGTGGTAGAGGTGGCCGGGGTTGTAGCGGAGCTTGTCGACATGGGGGGCGACGTCGGCGGCGAGCCGGTAGTTTTCTTGGAGGTCGATGGCGAGGTTGGCCGTGGTACCGGCGCGGATGGCGGGGAGCGCCGCGGCGTCCTTCTTGCTGTCGACGGCGATCCGCACGACCCCGGCTCCGGCCTGCCGCAGATCCTCGGCCTGGGCTACCGTCGCCTCGATGTCGGTGGTGTGCGTCGCCGTCATGCTCTGGGCGGCGATCGGGTGGCCGGCCCCGATCGTGATCGAGCCGATGCGCACGGCGCGGGTGGGATTCCTCGTGATCTCGACCAAGGCGGGGCCTCCGGGCACACTGTGAACGGGTTTTTCCAATCTTCCCACGATAGCAGACCAGCGGAAACCGGCGAACCGCCATGCGCTACGATCCCTGCCTCCATATCGTCCTCCACGAGCCGGAAATCCCGCCGAACGCCGGCAATGTCGGGCGGACGTGCGTGGCGATCGGGGCGAAGATGTGGCTTGTCCGCCCCCTCGGCTTCCAGATCGACGACTACTATCTCCGCCGGGCCGGCCTCGATTACTGGGCCGAGCTGGAGTGGGAGGTGGTCGATGATTGGGCCGGGCTCCTGGCCCGGCTCGGCCGCGGGCCCGACTGGCTCTTCAGTGCCCGGGGGGAAAAGCCCTACACCGACGTCCGCTACGAGCGCGGCTCGATCCTCGTCTTTGGCCGTGAGTCGGCGGGGCTGCCGGCCGACCTCGTCGCGGCCCAACCGGAAAAACTCCTCACGATCCCCTCCCGGCCGCAGGTCCGCAGCCTCAATCTCTCCAACTGCGCGGCGATCGTCGCCTACGAGGCGGTGCGGCAGTGGGGGGGGCTGGCGGCGCCCTGAGGGCTGTCACGGTCGGCTCGGTACCTCGCCATAGAGGGGGAGGTGGCGGTAGTAGACCTCGAGCATCCAGGTGGAGAAGCAGGTCACAAACAGCCGCCCGCCGATCGAGCCCCAGCGGTCGAGCGCCGGATCCCAACTCCCCTTCTCTCTCCCCGTCGCCAACTGCTGGGCGGGGAGCTCGGTGCGGAGGCGGGCATTCCATTTTTTCCAGGGCTCACCTTGAGCGTGATGGGCCACCTGCGTGATGTAGTACCACGCGTAAACGTCCTTATCGCCGGCGAAGTCGAGCGGCTTCTCTTCCATGATCATTTCGAGCCCCGCGATGATCCGCGGGTCATCCCGTCCCCACCCCAGATACTGCCGGCAGAGGAGCCCTTCGGCGGAGACCGCGGCGGTAACGGGGCTGGCTTCGCG
>CALQRA010000216.1 GCA_943332855.1 Candidatus Kuenenia stuttgartensis | reverse complement strand
TGCTCGACAATCACGCCGCCGGAGCGGCGGTGATTTTCGCGGATGGCGATCTCGAACGCCTCGTGCATGTCGTCGTCGTCACGGACCCCGAACGAGATGCCGCGCCCATGATTGCCGTCGCGTGGCTTGACGACGACGGGAAAGCCGAGTTCGGCGGCGGCCAGGCAGGCCTCCTCGACGCTCGTCGCCACCCGGCCGCGCGGCACCGGCACCCCGACCTGCTCGAGGAGCATGCGGGTCATCTGCTTGTCCTGCGCCAGCGCCTCGGCGATGGCGCCGGTGGCGTCGGTCTCGGCGGTCCAGATCCGTCGCTTCCACACCCCCTCGCCGAGTTGGCAGAGGCTGTTGTTGGTGACCCGGCGGCAGGGGATGCCCCGGGCCTGGGCGGCGCGGACGATGGCGCGCGTGCTCGGTCCCAGCCGCGAGTCGTCGGCGAATTCGGCGAACGTCGCCAGCTCCTCCCCGACGTCGACCGGGCTGTCGTCGATCGCCGCCAGCAACAGTTTCCGCGCCAGCTCGAGCGCGGCGGCCGACACCTCCTCGTCGTCGAGCTCGACCGCCAGGCGGAATCTCCGCCCCCCGTCCCCCACCCAACGGGCGAAACGGGGCACGATCCCGGCCGTCGCCAGGAGCGTGGCCTCGAGCCAGAGGAGGACCGGCCCGGGGCCGGAGGCCGTGGCGAGCTCGTCGAACGACGGGCCGGCCCGCCGCGGCGGTGATTCACCGGTCGCAGCCCGCTCCACGGCGACCTCGTAGGGGGTCGTCTCGAGGCGTTCCCGCCATCCGCCGATCCTGCCCATGGCGGGAGCATCACTGCGGGGAGACCATTCGGCCAGACTCCCAGCGTCGACCTCCACCTCATGGACCGGCAGCGCCGACCAGCGGTTGGGGCCGCGGTAGAGGAGCTTCGCCTGCACGATGAGCCGATCGTCGTCCGCCACGTGCCACTCCTGCAAGCCCGCCATGCCTCCGCCCGACCGGCGGATGCCGGAAAATGTACCCTCCCAACTCAATCTGGCGGCAGTCCAAGACTTTCAACCCCGCGGGCTGCTTTCGCCAGTGCTTCCGGCGCGTCTGCTCAAGGCGTGCCGGAGGCTGCCGTCTTGTCGTCCGGCAGGGGGACCTGATCGGGTGACGTCAGATAGGCGACGAGGTCGCGGACATCGTCGGCCGAGAGCTTGGAGAGGAGCCCGTCGGGCATGAGCGACTGCTGCTGCACCACCTGCTCGGCGATGTCGTGGCGGTCGAGGACGATCAACGCCTGGGCGGTCTGAATGGTGAGGGTCCGGTCATCGGCGGCACTGATCACGCCGGTCAGCGCCCGGCCGTCGGCGAGAATGAACGACACCGCGCGGAAGTCGGCGCCGACACTGGCGCCGGGATCGATGACGTTCTCGAGGAGGTAGTCGAGGTTCCTGCGGTTGGAGCCGGTCAGATCGGGGCCGAGCTTGCGCCCCTCGCCGAACAGGACATGGCAGCTCGCGCAGTCCCTGGCAAACAGCGCTCGGCCGTGCCCCCGATCGGCAGCCGCGATGACGTCGGCCGAGAGTTCGCTCCGCCAGCGTTCGATGAGCTCCTTCTTGTCGGCCGCGCTGACGCGCACCTGCCCCCACAGCTTCCCGAGCCGCTCCGCGAGCGCCTCGTCGCCGAAATCGGCGATCTGCCGGGCATGAAAGGCCGAGATCTCCTCGGCCCGGACCTGCCCCTTTTCGACGGCGTCGAGGAGCTTCGCAGCGTAGGCCGGCCGCGAGGCGAGGAGATCGACCAGCGCCACCCGGTCGGCAGGGGCAAAGATCCCCGCTGGGCCGAGGGCCTTCTCCGGGGTATCGGGATGGTCGTAGCGAGCCAGTCCCGCCAGCGCCTCGGCGATCACGGGACGGTCCCCCAGAAGCCCCTGAAGAAGCGGGGCGCCATCCTCAGGTACTGTCGCCACGAGCGTCCGCACCGCCTGGCGCCGGGCCTCGGGCGCGGCCGAGCCATCGAGGGCCACCTGCCGGACCATCTCCATGCCCCGCCCCGCGCCGAAGAGGACATCGAGCTCGCGGACGGCCTGGACGGTGGCCTCATCAGGAGAGGCAGCGAGCGCCGCCGATAGGTCTGCGTAGCCGGCCGGCGGGGAGGCCTGTCGCCAGCCCCGCAGGCCGTCGGCCAGACCGGTGACGAGGTCATGGCGCCGCCCGGGATCCCCGTCGACGGCCGCCTTGAGGAGCGCCGCCACGAGGTCGGGGCGCTCGTCGACCCGCCCGGCCACCCACCGGGCGAGGTTGCGCCGCAGCTGCGGCAGCGCCGCGGTGCCGGCGAGGGCCACCGCCGCATCGGGATGCCGGGCGACCGACGGCGCCAGCCCAAACCAGACGAGCTTCGGAAACTGGGCGTCGGTGGCGAAGATGTCGTGGCCGGCAAGCGCCCCCGCGAGATCCCAGGCGGGGCCGTCGGCGAGCCGACCGACCGCCGAGGCGAGATGGAGCTGAACCGGGCCGGCCAGATCGGTGCCGGCCAGGGCCACAAGCCTCTCGACCGCCGCCGGAGAGGGCTGCCGGCCCCCCGGCGAACAGGCGTCGACCAGGAGCCGCACCCCCCAGCTGCGCACGAACGGATCGGGGTCATCGAGGCGCGCCAGGACGAAGGCCTCATCGAGGGCCACCGCCGGCTGGTCGATCGCGGCCAAGGCCCACAGGGCGCGGAGGCGGTGGGCGGGATCGGCAGCCTCGGCGGCGCGCCCGCGGAGCCAGGCGATGTCGGCGGCGAGGTCGTCGCCGCGATGCGCCCGCTTCTGCCACTCGCGCACCACCGCGCGGCTCCACCACTGATCAGCGACGAGGAGATTGCCGCGCAGGGCCGTCCCTTCGAGCGCGGCGACATCGACGCGGGCCGGGGTCCGCGGGGCCCCGAAGACGAGCTTGTAGATCCGGCCGCTGGTGCGGTGAACGCCGTCATGGTCGTGGCACTCGCCGGTGTCGGACCAATCGGCGATGAAGACCCCGCCGTCGGGGCCACTGACGAGATCCATGCCGCGATAAAACGGATCGGCGATGAAGCACAGATCCTCGCCGTGCGACGCGGTGTAGCCGGCCCCGAGCGGCGCGAGGCGGTCGTGGTTGAGCCGCCGGCCATGGAGGTTGAGCGTGAACACTCCGCCGCGGTACTCCTCCGGCCAATTCGTGCCGCCGTAGATCATCAGGCCGATGTGGGCATGGCCCCCCCCGGCGGCGTTGGTCTTGTCGGAGACGCCGAAGCGGATGTCGCTCCACTTCTCGCCGGTGTCCCAATGGACGTGGTCGGCCACCTGCGGAACGAGGTCGTAAACATGCGACTCCAGATCGGTGCCATACATCCGCTCGGTGTGCGCCCCATGGACGGCATGCCAGAGGTGGCCGATGACGGTGTTGATGACGAACGCTTCGCCATGCTCGTCAAAGTCGGTGCCCCAGGAGTTCGTCATCCCGGAGATCACCCCCTCGACGACCTTGCGGCCGGGATGGTAGCGCCACACGCCGGTGTTGATCTCCACCCGCTGCGAATCCCCCGCCCCCGGGACGCCGATCCGCGACGTTGCCTGGATTCCGTGCCGGGCCCACAGCCAGCCATCCGGGCCCCACTTCAGGCCGTTGCACGGGGTGTGGCCGACGCTCTTCTCGTCGATACCGTCGAGGACGATCTCGGGGGGGCCGTCGGGGACGAGGTCGTCGTCGCGATCGGGGATGAAGAGAAGATGGGGGAGGTCGATCACCCACACCCCTCCGAGCCCCACCGCCACGCTCGTCAGCCGCGTGCCGCCATCCCAAAACACGGTCCGCTCGTCATGCGTCCCGTCGCCATCGGTGTCGGTGAGCACCGTGACCCGGTCGCGCAGCGAGTCATCCCACCCGCCGAGGTTGCTTCCCGCCCAGGTGAAGTTCTCCGCCACCCACACCCGGCCTCGTGCATCGGTACACAGGCCAATCGGGTTTTGAACGTCGGGCTCGGCGGCGAATACCTGGAGCGCAAAGCCGGGGGGGAGCTTCGCTGTCCGGCAGACCTCGGCCGGATCCATCGGGACCTCGGTCGACTTTTCGGTGTTCGGCGGCACGGGGAAATCGTCAGCCGCCGCGCCGTTTCCCAGGAGCATCGAGCCGATCACCAAGCCAAGCATCGTGATCGATCGGAGCCAAGCCTTGAATCGCATGCTATTCCCTGCACAAAAAGAAAAGCCTCGGACTGGGGCTTCGAGCCCGTGGAGCAAGGCCCCAATCCCCCGCGGGCCTCCTTGAGGTGAAATTGTAGCCGGGGCCGCTCGGGCGCGGGACACCCGTTTCTGCGGGGGGCATGCACGGGGCTTCAGGCGATCCCGAGAACGTCGCGCATCGAATAGAGCCCCGCCGGCTTCCCGGCGAGGAACGCCGCGGCGGCCAGGGCCCCGCGGGCATAGCAGTCGCGATTGGTCGCCCGGACGTTGACCGAGAGCGATTCCCCCTCGAGCCCGAAGAGGATCGTGTGCTCGCCGGGGTTGTCGCCGGCGCGGACGGCGTGGTAGCCGATTTCATCGGCCGGCCGGGCGCCGGGGCGCCCCTCGCGGCCGTGGGCGGCCCTTGTCTGCCCCATTGCATCCTGGACGAGGCTGCCAAACTTCAGCGCCGTGCCGCTCGGCGCGTCCTCCTTGTGGCGGTGGTGGCACTCGATGATCTCGACATCGGCCCGCACGCCGCTGCGGTGGAGGAGTGCCGCGGCCCGCGACACCAGATCCATCGCCACGTTCACAGCCAAGCTCATCGACGGCGACTGGAGGATGGCGATCTGCTTGGCGGCCTTGTGGATCGCCGTCTGGTCGGAGGCCTCGAGGCCGGTGGTTGCCACGACCAGCGGCACCTTCCGGGCGACGCAGGCCGCGGCGATCGCCGCCACGGCGCCGGGGAGGGAGAAATCGATGACGACATCGGCCGGACAGCTCCAGCCGTCGCTGATGGCGACACCGGCCGCCGTCACTCCGGCGAGGGTCCCGGCATCGGTCCCGGTCCGCGGGTGACCGGCCCGGTCGACCGCCGCCACGAGCATCCACTGCGCCGGCTCCGCCCCCGCACAGGCGATGATCCGCTGCCCCATTCTCCCTGCGGCACCGTGCATCACCAGGCGGAGCGGCTGCCGCGCGGTCGGGGCAGGGGAGGGGTTCGCAGCGGCAAGCGGGCTCATCGGGCATTCCTCTTTCGTGTCTGGGCGTCACGGGGCGCGGACCCCGCTCGATGCCCCATCATAGAAATCCCTCTCCGCGACACCACCGGCCCCCCTCCGGCCGGCAGGGCTTTCCTTCCCTACCCGGTCCCCTGCTGGCAATCGTCGGCTGGAGAAGCTGCTCCGCCCCCGCGACCGGTGTCTGAAGAAGGCGTCAGCTTCGCGTCGATGGCTCCGGAGTCGGCGGGCCGATCCCAGGGAAGGGATCGCTGGCGGCATGGGGAAGGGCGAATCGATGCTCTACAGTCGCCGGCATCGGATCGCCTTCGCCCACTACCCGAAGACCGCCGGGCACTCGATGGTGAAGTGGTTCCGGGCAACGTTCCCGGACGCCGCCTTCGTCAAACCCGACCCGATCCACCCCGTCAGCCACCTCTCGGTCCGGGAATCGCTCGACCGGCTCGGGATCGCCCCGCAGTCCCTGCGCTTCCTGGGGCGGTCGGGGCGCAACGCCGTCGGCAGCCTCGCCCGCCACATTCTCCCTTTCCCGCCGCCGCCGCTGCGGATCATCGGCGTCGTCCGCGAGCCGCTGGCGATGCTCGTGTCGCTGTTTGAGTATTGGAAGAGCTACGACTTTGGCGCGGAGCCGATCACGCCGTTGATCGCCGCCGCCCAGACCGGCTCGTTCCGGACCTTCCTCGAGCGCGCGATCCTGCGGCGCGAGCTCCCCAAATACGACAACTTCTTCGACGTCGGCGGGCAGGCTTGGGGGAACACCCGGCTGCTCGACCTGGAATCGCTCGACGACGACCTCGCCACCCTGACCGCCGAGTGGGGGATCGAGACCTCGGTGACGAGCCTCGATCGCTGCAACGTCGGTCCCCGCCAGGTCCGCGATCTCTCGCCATACCTCGAAGAAGCCGGGGCTCTCGCAACGGCAGCCCGGGGCTATTTCGGCTGGTACTACCGCCGTCAGTCCGCCGCGGCATCGGCAGCCCGCCGGGCAGCCTGACGTCAACGAGAGGCCACCGACGCCCGAGCCTCGGGCGATGCCGGGCTCAACAACCCGGCGCTCACTCGGGCGTCGGCGCCCCCGCCGTGCCCGTGGCGTGGCCTGCAGCGGCGCCCGTCAATGCGCACGAGCGGCGCCGGCTCCGCCTGCAAAGCGTGTGCTTGGGCAGCGATTGCATCCGCTGCCAGCAGATCGCCTAAATCTCCCAGATTTGGTGGCTGGCACCTTTTCGCCCGCACGTTGATTGCCGCCACCTTGCCCGTGGCCACGGCGCTCGACTTGGCCACGGCCGTTGCGGCGTCAACGAATCACGTCTCTCCCAGATTTTGTTGCCGGTACGTTTTTCTCGCACTATCTGCTTTATCGAAACCGCGGCTCTCCAGTGAGTTTATCGACGATCACAATGAACGGCGAGTCGATACCCGAGCCCTCCTTGCTAAACAGGTCGAATACTACGGAGTACTCATTAGGGTACTGCTTATGTTCGCGCACCTCTGCAAACTTCGCAACGCATTGTCTCAAATCAGAGTTATTAACGAACTTGACCGCGATATCTCGAGCCTCTTCAGTCGCTATCATCGTATTCCTCCAATTCGCAAAATATAATCTATCGCTTCTAGCCGCTCTAGTTCGCTCAATCCGTACCAGCGTTTCTTTGAGTTTTCAAGGAGATCAAAAACGAATTGCTCTTTCTGAATCCTTGTGAGATTACTGTATGCCTCGGGGCCAATCCTCTGATACTGCCGCAAGTGGCTCAGTTCATGCCAGACTTCGAATTCCGTAGCGTTACGACGAAAAACGAGCTCCTTCTTAACTCCGTCAAAACCTGCGGCGACATTCGGCGGCAAGACTTCATCTCCGTCAAGCCGCAGCCTAAAGCCCCTCCTATTTAAGTACTCCCCAAGGGAATCGAGCTTTGAGGAGCTGTATAATTTCCCTCCGAGACGGCCGTTTTCAATTGCGTCTAACGTTCCCTTCGATCCGAAAAGTTTTCTTCCTGCACTTGCCAGATCATCCAGTCCCTTTCCGGCGGCCCCGACTCCATCGGCGACCTTCACGCCTGCCCTTGCCGTTCGTGCCGCGATTTTCGCACCGCCGGCAACTACGTCAACCGTTCCTGGGGCAAGTGTCCCCGCGACGCCGAAGGTTGCCAGCCCCAAGTCCGTCACAGTAGACTTCCCGAATGGCATTTCAACCGCCGTCAGGGCCAAGTCGGCGAGGTCGGGCACGACCCCGAGGATTGGAAACATTCCCATGCCGCTCAAGGTGGTATGGGCCGCCATGCTGATGGTGTCGTACGACTTGCTGATCGTGCCGACGACGTCCTTCGCCGTGTCCCACAGCCCCTGGGCCTTCTTCCCCAGCCAGGCGCTGATGCTCGTCGCCTTCGCCTTCGTCGCTTCGACCTTGATCTCGCCGCCGAGAATCCCCAGGTCGGCGACTATCCCCGTCACTTTGACGTGATAGACGCCGTTGGCCTCGGCCGTGGCGACCATGGAGGTCTTCCGGGCCGGGGCGACGGCTTTGACCGCTGCAAGCTCCGCCCCGGCGACTTCCTTTTTGTAGTCGGCGCCGATCGTCGCCCGCTCGCGGGCGTTGAGAGTGACGGCGGATCGCTCGGCTGCCGCGTACGTGCCCCAGGCGGACTGGAGATCCTGAGCGAGAACGACGTCGGCCTTCGCGACGGCCTTGCGTTCGACCGTCTCCGCCGCCGCGATCGCCTTCGTCGCCTTGACGCTCGCCGCTGTCGCGGCGTCGACAAATCCTGTCTGAACGGCGTTCAGCGACCGCGTCAGATCGCCAGCAGCCTTGGAGACCGCCGCGGAATAGATCGAGCCCGCTGCCGCGCCGGCTTTGCCTGCCGTGGCACTCGCGAT
>CALQRA010000215.1 GCA_943332855.1 Candidatus Kuenenia stuttgartensis | reverse complement strand
TTCTGGCGCCACGGCCGCCGCGGCGATCACCACGATCTCGACACGCCGCTGCCTGGGCTGACGCTTTCGCCGCGGGGTCTCCTCGACCGGCTCGCGACGGCCGTCGATGCCCTTGGCCTCCCCCACCCACTCCATGTCCACACGGCCAATCTCGGCCTCCCCGGCAACTGGCGCACGCTCGAAGAGACGATGCGGACGTTTGAGGGGCGGCGGGCCCATCTCGCGCACGTTCAGTTCCACAGCTACACCGGGGGGAACCTCGACGAGGACTCGTTCGGGTCGGGGGTTGAGCAACTCGCCGAGATATTCAACGGCCAGCCCGGCCTGACGCTCGACGTCGGTCAGGTGTTGTTCGGCGACACCGTGGCGATGACGGGCGATTCCGAGGCGGCGGCCCATCTGGCGCACGCCACCGGCGTTCCCTGGGCCTCCCACGATCAGCATCTCGCCGGGGGCTGCGGCGTGATGCCGATCCGCTACCGCGAGAAAAGCCTGATCCATGCCTGGCAGTGGGCGATCGGGCTGGAGTGGTATCTGCGACTCGCCGACCCGTGGCGCGCGGCACTCTCCACCGATCATCCCAACGGCGCCCACTTCCTCGCCTACCCGCTCCTCATGAAGCTCCTCGGCGACGAGCCGTTCCGGCGCGAGGCCTTCGCGCGGATCCACCCGGCCGTCCGCAACCGCAGCCCGCTGGGGGGATTGACGCGCGAGTACTCCCTCCAGGAATTGTGCATCCTCACGCGGGCAGCCCCGGCGCGGATCGCGGGGCTGCCGCACAAGGGGCATCTCGGCCCCGGCGCTGATGCCGATGTCGTTCTTTACCGCCCCGATGCCGACCTGGCGCGGATGTTTGCGGTGCCGGCCCGCGTCTACAAGGGGGGCGAACTGGTCGCCGAGGATGGCGAGATCCGCGCGCGCCCCCGCGGCGCCGTGATGGCGGCAATCCCGACGCCGGCGTGACCAACGACCGAATCGTTGACTCGCCCGCTGGAATCGGTTGAAGTCATGGGTGGGGGCAGGGCACCTGGCGGGAATCCTGACGGACCTTTTCGGTGCGTCGGCGTCGCGGTGGCCATCGGTTTCTTGGCATCACGATTTCGACGCGCTGATGGCCCGAATGGGAATCCTTTCTTCGGAGGATTCGACCATGGGCATTTTCACGCGACGCGGATGGTTTCTCGCCCGGTTCCTCGGGACCGGGCTGATCGGCTCGAGGTTCGGCGGCAGGCGGCGCGGGGCCGGGGGCCGCGGTGCCCGCAGCGCCCGCGGGCGCTGCCGGCATGTCGTTGGCTTGGAGTCGCTGGAGGGGCGGGCGGTGATGACCGCCGTCATTCCCACCTACACGGTCACCCAGAACTGGGGGAGCGGGTTCCAGGGCCAGGTGCAGTTGGCCAACAAGGATGTCGTCGCCGTGCCGAACTGGACGGTCCAGTTCGATCTCGCGGCCAACCTCACGAGCGTCTGGGACGGCGCCGTGGTGTCGCACGTCGGCACGCGGTACACGATCACCAACGCCGGGTGGAATGCCACGCTCCCCGTCGGTGGCACTGTCGGCATCGGGTTCGTGGCCACGCCCGGATCGACCGGCCCGTCGACGCCGACAAACTGGCTCCTCAACGGCCAACCGCTGACCGCGATACCGACGGGCAGCGGATCGACCGGCACGACCACCGGCGGGACCACCGGCACCGGCACGACGGGCACGACCACCGGGACCACCGGCACCAGCGCTGGCACGACGACCACGACCGGCAGCGTCGGGACGCTCGCCTTCGCCGTGACGACCGACTGGGGGAGTGGGTTCAACGGGGAGGTGAAGATCACGAACACCTCGGCCGGCACGCTCACCAACTGGCGAGCGACGTTCGATTTCGCCGGCCAGATCGGCTCGATCTGGAACGGCTCGATCGAGAGCCACGTCGGCAATCGGTATGTCGTCAAACCGTCGGCCTGGAACGACAGCCTCGCCGCCGGGACCGCGGCGACCATCGGCTTCGGGGGAACCCCCGGCGGTGCGTCGGCGAAGGTCACGCTCGTCAGCCTCACCGGCACCGTGACAGCGGCGCCGACAGGCACGGGAGGCACGACCTCAGGCGGCTCGACCTCCTCCGGTGGTGGCACCGGCACCACGACCGGCGGCACGACCACCGGTGGCACCACGACCGCCACGCCGCCGGCCCCGCTGACGCCAGCGGCTGCCACGGTCTGGGGCAGCCATGCCTCGGCGCCGTATGTCGACATGACGCTCTACCCGATGGTCGATCTGGCGGGGCTCGTGTCGGCCGCATCGACCCGCCATTACACCCTCGCCTTCATCACGGCCGACCCTTCGGGCAAGCCGGCGTGGGGCGGGTATGCCGAGTATGGCGTGAACAGCGGTGGCGACTACGAGACCAAGCTCCGCGGCGCGATCGTCGGCGTTCGGCAGGCGGGGGGCGATGTCTCGGTGTCGTTCGGCGGTGCGGCCGGAATTGAACTGGCCCAGAAGCTCACCGATGTGACGGCGCTCAAGAACGCCTACCGGTCCGTCGTCGATGCTTATGGGCTGCGGCGGATCGACTTCGACATCGAGGGGGCGGCCGTGGCCGAACCGGCGAGTGTCGAGCGACGGTGGCAGGCGGTGGCGGCGATGCAGAAGGATCTGGCCGCCGTCGGTCGAGCCGTCGATGTCTGGGTGACGCTGCCGGTGCTGCCGCAGGGATTGACCGTCGATGGCGTTGCGGTGCTCAAGTCGGCGGTGAAAAACGGCGTCTCGCTCGCCGGCGTGAACGTGATGGCGATGGACTACGGATCGTGGGCCGCCCCCAATCCCTCCGGGAAGATGGGCGACTACGCGATCCAGGCCGCGGCCTCGACCTTCGCGCAGATGCAGGGGGTGTATGGGGCGACGAAGACCGACACCCAACTCTGGAGCATGATCGGGATCACGCCAATGATCGGTGTCAACGACGACACCACCGAGGTCTTCGACCAGACGGAGGCACGGGAGGTCGTCGCGTTCGCCCAGCAACGGAAGATCGGGATGCTCGGTTTCTGGTCGATCAACAGGGATGTCGCCGGCACCAG
The DNA here is from genome assembly GCA_943332855.1 of Candidatus Kuenenia stuttgartensis. Taxonomy (GTDB): domain Bacteria; phylum Planctomycetota; class Planctomycetia; order Pirellulales; family UBA1268; genus QWOP01. Next base: position 4,971 of record CALQRA010000215.1, on the reverse strand, counting down.
GTTCACCGGCCAAGCCGCGGCGACCGACTCCGGGATCGTCCAGACGGCGTTTGAGTTTGCGAAGATCTTTGCGGCGTTCGATGCGTGAGGTTTTTTTCCGCGTCGTGGCTGACGGCATCCGTCGTCAGCCACGGCCCGGCTTCAGAGTCACCGCCCGCTCGATCGAGGCAAGCAATGCCGCGGTCGAGCGGGCGACCGGGAACTCTGCCACCGCCCGGGCCCGGGCCGCCGATCCGTAGCGGGCCGCGAGGGAATCATCCTCGATGATGCCGAGGGCGCGGCGGGGGAACTCGCTGAACGGATCGGCCGCCACGATCCGTCCGCTTTGATCATCGGCCACGAGGGCGGCTGCCGCGTCGCTCTCGACCGCCACCGCGGCGACACCATGGGCCATCCCGTCGAGGAGACATCCGGCGCCTGCCACCTCCCCCGGCTGCCAAACGAGGCGGACGCGGGGGAGGAGATCGGGGAGACAATCGAGCGACGGGTAGACGAACAACCGCTCGGCGCAGTACTGAAGCCGGGCACGGCGGCGGACCCGGGCGAAGTGGGGGCCGGCGCCGACGAGGACATGCTCGAGTCCCCGGTGGACGACGCCGAGTTGATCGATCGCCCACAGCAGCCGGTCGACGTGGGTTGCCGGATCGAGCGGGGCAACACAGAGCGTCCACACCGTGTCGGGGCGGAGTCCGAGGCGGGCCGCCACCTGCCCGCGCGACAGGCCACTCCCGGCGACCGGTTCGATCCCCGGTGGCACGACGTCGATCGCCGTTTCCAAAACCCCAGCCGCACGACAGGCCTGCGCCACGCCGGCCGTCGTCGCGACGACGCGGTCGGCCTGTCGCAGGCCCCAAGTCTCAAGCCCGGCCCGGGGGGAAAGGCCGACGACGGCGACGACCGCCGGACCGGGAGCAACGCGAACGGCGGCGGCGGCGACCGCCACCTGCCCCCTCCCCCAGGCGACGATCGCACCAGGACGGATCTCCCGGACGAGCCGGGCCAGTTCCAGGGCCGAGGTGAACCCCGGCCGCGGTCGGCGCGAAAGCGTGTGGACAACAAACCCGGCCCGGGCGAGGCGGCCGGCACAGCTGCCATGACCGGCGGTGACGGCGATCTGCACGTTGTGCCCGGCGGCGCGGCAGGCCTCGGCGGCGAGCTCAACCTGACGGCCGGTGCCGACGGGGTCGAGCCCGCGCATGAGCTGGAGGATCGGTCGGCGGCCGGGATCGGTCATGGCACGTCGAGGGGGGGCTTGGTGGCACGGGCCGCGGCGATGTCGGCCTCGTCAAGGGCGGCGACATGGTCGAGCTGCCGGAGCGTGCCGTCGAAGTCGAGCCCATAGCCGACGACGAACACGTCGGGGATCTCGAAGCCGACGAAGTCCGGCTCAATCGCCACCTCCCCCCTGCCCCGCTTCCGCAGGAGGACGAGCGACCGCACGCTGGCCGCTCCGCGCCCCTTCAAGGCCGCGACGATCGCCTCCATCGTCCGCCCGGTGTCAAAGATGTCGTCGACGACAAGGACGTCCTGGCCGGTAAGGTCGGGAAGGAGATCGAGGTGGAGCCGCAGGGTGCCCGGCTCGGTAGCGGTGCCGCGGTAGCTGCTCGCCCAGGCCATGCTCACCCGCACCGGTCCGTCGAGGCGGCGGATCAGATCGGCCACGATCACGATGCTCCCAGTGAGCACACCGACAACCACCAGCGGGGTCTCACCGGCATCGCGGCGGACCTCGGCGGCGAGCCGGTCGATGCCGGCGGCGAGATCGGCGGCGGAAAGGAGGACACGCATGGAGAACGCACACCGGCACGCGGGGGGAAAAAGCAGTCGATGATTCTAGCTGTCCCTTCGAAAAAGTGAGCAGCGGCCCCGGTTGCCGCAGCGCTGCCCCAAGCCAGCCGACTGGACCACCGGACGGGAATGACTCGCTTCGAGGACCGAGCACCCGTTCGCATCGACGCCACCATTTGCATACAACGGCACTCCTGGCGCTTTCCCATCCCCTCCCGTCACGCGCATGCCCACCACCGACAGCGCCCCCCACTGGTCGATGATCGACATCGCCGGCCATCCGTGCGAGTGCTTCGATCCGCCGGGGGCCGCGCCGGGGATCGCCGCGATCTACCTCCATGGTGTCCGCGAACGCACGCTGCAACAGTCGACTGGGCTTCGCGAGGCGATCGAGACCGCCGGCCTGCGGGCCCTGGCGCCGCGCACGGGCCGGTCGTGGTGGCTCGACCGGATCATCCCCGAGTTCGACCCCCTCATCACGCCGGAGCGGTTTGTGGTCGGCGCGGTGGTGGCCGAGGTCGAGCGCCGCTTCGGCGTCAAGCCGCCGCAGATCGGCTTGGTAGGGACGAGCATGGGGGGCCAGGGGGCGCTGCGGCTCTCCTACCGCCATCCGACCGTGTTCCCCGTCGCCGCTGCGATCGCCCCGGCGATCGATTACCACACGGCGCTCCGCGATCTCCATAAGATCCCCGACGGCGACCTGTTCGCAAACCTTTACGAGATCTACGGCGACGTCGAACGGGCCCGGCAGGACACGGCGATCCTCCATGTCCACCCGCTCAACTGGCCGCGCCACCAGTGGTTTGCCAGCGACCCCGAAGACTGGCAGTGGCACGACGGGGCCGATCGTCTCCACGGCAAGCTCGTCGCCCTCGGCATCCCCCACACCGCGATCCTCGATCTCCAAGCCGGCGGCCACGGCCCGGCCTACTACGATCGGGTCGCCTCCGATGCGATCTGCTTCCTTCTCACCGCCCTCGAAGCGGAGTCGCGACGGCTCAAGTGAAGCTCGGGACGCGCCGATCAGGGGCGGCTCGAGGAGCCCTTCCGCCCCGGCTGATCGCGCTCGATCGAGCCGCTGCCGAAGGGCTGGGTGCGGCTCGATGAGCCATCGGAGCGGCGGGTGATCGTACCGGAGCCGAACTTCTGCGTGTTCCCGGTGGTCGTCTTCCGGTCCCCACCGCGCTCCTCGGTCATCGAGCCGGAGCCGAAGGGGCGGGTGCGTGTTTGCGTGCCATCCGACCAGCGGGTGATCGTGCCGGAGCCGAACTTCTGCGTGTTCCCCGTCACGGTCTTGCCGTCAGAGCGGCGTTCGGTGGTGATCGAGCCGGAGCCGAAGGGGCGGGTCTGGGCGCTCGAACCATCCGTGCGGCGGGTGAGCGACCCGGACCCGAAGCGATTGGTCGTGCCAGTGCGCGGCCCCGCTTCACCGATGCGCGGGGGCGGAGGAGGCTGGTCGGCCGACGACGAGAGCGTGAGCAGCAGCGTCAGGAGCAAGAGCCCAGCAACCGCCGTCAAACAGCAACGTGGCATGGCACGGCGACTCCTCTGGCCTGAGGGCCTTTGCCCCGGAGATCGACTCTGCCAACAGCCTACCGCAGCCGCGATCGCAGGCCGATGATCGCCCCGGGCAGCGGCTGAAATCACCCTTCGCTGTCATGCTCGAAGTCTTTTTAGGGTAAGGCTTTGCGCGACTTTGAAAGGACCTTTTTCGCCAGCCTGGATAGTTCACCCACGGCGGGGGGAGGTATCATGATCGGCTCACGGGCCCGTTACGGTGGGCACCGGAGGGGGGCCGAGGAGACTCGCATGTCGACAGTCGACGCGGAGTTTGGTGCGATCCATGGTTGGCGCCCTCGGCTCCGACCGATCAGGCGGATGGCGTTCTTCGCCGTCGCCCTCCTGACCTGCTTGAAGCCTGCCGCCGGCGCCGATGAGGGCGCGCTGGTCCCTCTCGAAGCCGCCATCGATTCAATCGTCGAATCGAATGCCGTCGGCCCGTTGGCCCCGGTCTGCTCCGATACCGATTTTCTCCGCCGCGTCTCGATTGACCTCGTCGGTGCGATCCCCCCCGTCGACCGCGTCCGCGCGTTTCTGGCCGACCCCAGCCCCGACAAACGCACCCGGCTGATCGATGAGCTCCTCGCCGCGCCGGCCCATGCCCGGCATTTCGCGTTGCTCCTTGATGGGATGCTTCTCGAGCGGAAGGCTCCGGCCGCCGACATGGCGGCGGCTTGGCGCGAGTTCCTCATGACGGCACTGGCGGCCGATCGCCCGCTCGATCAGGTGTGGGGCGATTGCCTCGCCTCCGACGGCGCCGATCCGGCGACCCGCCCGGCCGCGGCCTTCTTCTTCACCCGGGAGGCGGAGCCGGTACAGATGACCCGCTCGATCGGGCGGATCTTCTTCGGCCGCGACCTGCAGTGCGCCCAGTGCCACGACCACCCCAACAACGCCGACATTCATCAGGCCGACTATTACGGCCTCAACGCCTTCCTCGCGCGGACGAGCTTGTTCAAGGCGGAGGGAGATCCGAAGCCATTCCTCAGCGAGAAGGCCGATGGCGAGGTCGAGTACACCTCGGTGTTCACTAAAGATGGCCAGAAGGGAGTCAGACCGCGCGTTCCGTTCGGCGCCACCCTCGCGCTCGAGCCGCACCCGGAATCGGCCGATCAGTACACCACGGCCCCGGCGAAGAACGTCCGCGGCGTTCCGCTCCACAGCCGGCGGAGGGCCTTGGCGCGGATGCTGGCCGAGAGCGTCGAGTTTCGCCGTACGATGGCCAACCGGCTGTGGGCCACGATGAACGGCCGCGGGCTCGTCCACCCGCTCGACGGCCTCGATCCCGACAACGCCCCGACCCACCCCGACCTCCTCGCGCACCTGGCCGAGACACTCCGCTCGAACGGCTTTCATCTCCGGCCGCTCCTCCGGGGCATCGCCCTCTCCCGCACCTATCAGCGGAGCATCGATCCGCCCGCTCTCTCCGCCGATGCCTTGGCGGGGCTCCCCTCACTCATCGAGCAGCTCGCGAGCTTGCGTCCCCAGCAGGACGGAGCACTCGCCCCGCTCGAAGCCGCCGCCAAGGAGGCGGAGGCCCGGTTCGCGGCCCTCCTCGCCGCCGATGGAGTGGTGCTCGGCGAATTGCCGCCGCTGATCGAGGCGCGGAACAAGGCCCGCGGC
>CALQRA010000214.1 GCA_943332855.1 Candidatus Kuenenia stuttgartensis | reverse complement strand
GGTAACGTCTCTCTTCCCGTGGGGCAACGAATCGGTTTGTGGATGTCTGCTTGCCGGAGGTTATCGGCTTTCCGCCGTCAATCCCTGGCTGTTTGAAATGCCCCCCAGCCTCGCGCGGCTGGTCTTCCTGCGCGGTCCACCCCATCCCCCGCGCGACGAGGCTGACGGGGCGAGCTGGAGAAGGCCCTCGCTCGGGGGAGCGCGGCGCCCATTCCACCCAGACTTCCTGACACGAACTGCGGGCACAACCCTACCGCCGCAGGACCGTTATGACCGATTCCATCCCGCAGTTCGGAGTTTCCACCGGAGACGGGAATGATGATGCGGAAACAGGCGCGAATCGGAGGGTGGATGGCCGCCATGTCGGTGGCGGCGACCGCAGCGATGACGGTGGTGCCCGCCGCCGGACAGGACTGGGGAGCAGACGAGGATGGCAGCCGGGCCGTCGTTTCTGACGGCGGGGTCGAGCTGGTCGATCCCCCCTCCCCCGCAGGACCGGGCTCCTCGCCGACGCCCTCGTTCGCTGCCGACCCGATCGACGGGCGGGGATTCGCCGCGGTCGATTCCTCTCTTCCCTACGACAGCAGCGCCACGGTCGTCGACGACAGTGGCAGCGACGGCAATTGGACCGGCTGGGTGGCCGACGCCTGCCGCTATCCCCGCGATCAGGGGCCGTTTGAGCAGCCGGGGCTGCTTCAAGTGCTCCGCGACCAAAAGTGCGCCACCTGGACCTTCCGCAGCGATGCCCTCATCCTGTGGCGCAACTCCCCCAACGACATCCCGCTCTATTCCTACACCGCCAACACTCCCAACGGGTACGGCGCCACCGCCCTCAGCGCCGGCCAACTGGAGAGCGCCGCGGCCGCCGGGCCACGGTTCTCCATCTACCGCACCGACGACTGCCAAAACGCCTGGGAAACGACCTGGTTCAAGGCCGCGAACTTCCGCTCCCAAGAGGCGACGCTGCCGTCGATCAACGGCTACGGCATGACACCCCCGGGCCTGTACGGCAACGCCTTTACGCCGGTCGACACCGCCACGGCCGACTTGAGCGCGTCGATCTGGAGCTTTGAGTTCAACCGCTGGGCGCGGGTTCGGCCGAACATCGCCCTCATGCAGGGCTTCCGGATGCTCGGCTGGGGAGAAAATCTCACCCTTGCCGATCACTACCAGATCGATCCCGCCAATCCGGCGCCGATCTACGGCCAGGACGTCTTCGGCAATCAGTGCTCCAACAGCCTCTACGGCTACCAGATCGGAACCGACATCCGCCTCTGGGACCGCGGCCAGGGCTTCCGGGTCGACGGCCTCCTCAAGGGGGGCGCGTACTACAACAACGCGGTGCAAAACTCGGCTTACACCTACGAAGTTGCCCCTGGCGAGTTGCAGACGGCGAATGTCCGGGCCGCCGGTGGCTCCGCCGCCTTCGTCGGCGAGGTCGGCCTCACCGGCACGCTCCCGATCACCTGCAATCTCTCCCTCCGGGTCGGCTACCTCGGCCTCTGGCTCCAGGGCCTCGCCCAGCCGACCAACCAACTCCGCGGCCAGACGCTCACCTCCGGCGGCCCGGGTTCGCCGGTCGCGGGGTCGCTCAACACCGCCGGCAGCACGGTCGTGCAGGGGCTGTCACTCGGTCTCGAGGGACGGTGGTAATGAGCCGCTCTGGCCCGTCCGAACCTGTTCGGTGCCTTCCCGCCCCCCGGCGGGAACCGGCATTTCCCGACAAAGGCCGCACATCCCCGCAAGCCCCCAAACGACGAAAACCGCGGAAATACTCATGTTCCGACCGGAGAAGCGGCTCTCTCTGGAAAAATCCGGAACCGGTGGGCGAACTTTTTCCGATGACACCCGTTCTACTGGAGACGGGGCAACACAAGGATCAGACCATCGCCTTGCCAGCAGGCAGGCACGGGAGAAGCAGGAAACGGCAGGCCGCGATCCGCGGCCGGTGCGTGGTCGTGGGGTGGCTACACCTCACGCAATCATGCTTCCGGCCGCAGCAGACGGCCGCCCACGTGATGGGGATCGCCCCCCACGCTGCAGCCACGCTCCCCGCCGATTTGATCCAATTGCCCCGTATCTCCTCAAACCGTGCGACGGTTTCCCTTCCGGCCCTTTGGGCATTGCCGTACTCCGTGCGTCGACTCCCAGACAGATTTCCAGACAGGTGACGGTTTTGACCGGCGACGAGCCGTTCGTTGTCGGTCTGCTTCCTCATCCGCCCGCCAGCAGATTTCTTTTTTAGGAAAAAGCGCCATGAAGTTCGGCAGCATTTTCAACCGCTTCTCCCGTGATCTCGACGCCTCCCGCACGCAGGGGAGCGCGGCCCGGCTGGCCCGGCGGAAGCGGCTGCGCCGCCAGGATGTGGTCGCGGCGGTGGAGTCGCTCGAGGATCGGCGCTTGTTGGCGTTCCAGTACGTTGGTTTCACGCACACCAACGATGGGCCTCACAACAAAGACCAAGCGTACATGTACGACTTCGAGATCTTCAACGATAAGACGAATCCCTCCGACAGCGCGACGATGTACGTCCGCAACGTCGCCAACACCAACGAACTCCAGTTCGACACCGGCACGACGTTCTCGGGGCTCCCCAATTTCGGCAGCGGCACGACGTTCCATAACTGGGGCACTTCGCTTCCCGCGGTCGGCGGCATTCCCAGTCAAAACTGGGTCGGCCCGATATCGCTCGCCAGACAGGCCACCGTGTCGGCCACCTGGAACAAAACCGACCAGCCGGAGCCTTTCCACCTTTCGAAGATCCGCGTCACCGCCGCCCCCGGCACGGTCGATCCGACGTTCATCCTCAACGTCGGCGACTCGATGCCACTGGCGATGGAGATCGACTTCAGCCAGGCCATCGGCATCGGCAAGATCATCATCCGCTCCAACGCCGCCGAGGCCTATCCCGACGCCGCCCCGGTGGGCCTGCTCCCCAATGGCGGCGGTGGCTACAACCTCCTCAGCACCGAGATCTACGTCCAGGCGACGATGACCTCCAAGCACCAAAATCTGCTCGCCGCCGAGCATTTGGTGCAGATCGAGAACCAGATCAGCGGACCGTTCTTCGGCAGGGTTGCTGATGGCGACTTCAAAGTGATCGCCGGGGCCTCGATCGTCGCCAACGGCGGTATCGAGATCATCACCGGCGGCGGGGTACCGCAAAACTCGATTTCGTACCAGACCTACGGCTACGGGGCCAACGGCGGCGACATCCTCATCGACGGCCAGATCATCAACGCCAGCTTCGTCAATCTCCAAGTCAACTCGACCAACCCCCACAACATCCTTACCGGCGCCTCCGGCCTGATCAGCGGCTCGCAGAGCATCACGCTCAACAACGCCGCGGCCGACGGCGGCACGATCAATGTCCGCACCGCCGGGTTCGCCCAGCACAACATCTTTGCCGGTACAAACGTCGGCCCCGCTGCCGACATCGCGATCAACGTCAATCAGATCCAGGGCGATCTGACGATCAACGCCCTCCCCGCCTCGAAGGCGACGATCTCGCTGACGGCCAGCGAATCGGGCCGGCAGGTAATCACCAACTCCAACTTCGACACGATCGGTGGCCTGTCGCTCGCCGCCAGCACGCTCAACATCAACCGGCCGATCTCCACCGAAAAGGGGGATCTGACGCTCACCGGCAACTCGGTGACGATCGGCAGCAATGTCTCCGCCGGCACCACCGGGATCGGCAATCTGAATGTCATCGCGACCGCGGGCGACATCGCCGTGACCAGCGCCGCGGTCGTGAAGGCCTCGGGCGACTCGATCAACCTCACCGCCTCGGGCAACATCGCCAGCCAGGCCCGCCTTGAGGCAACAAACCTCAAGCTCGCCGCCGGCGGCTCGATCAACACCCTCACCCGCACCGACACCGTGACGGCGACGTCGGGGGGCCCGATCACGCTCACCGACGATGACGCCATCACGCTCACCAACCTGGCCACCACTGGCAACGGCTCGATCACCGTCACCGCCAAGGGGCTCCTCGACGCGGTCAACGTGGCCACCGCCGGCAGCGGCGACATCACCCTGACGACCTCCGCCGCGGGCCTCATCGCCCGGGATCTGAAGACGACCAACGGCACGATCCGGCTCCGCGCCCAAGATGGCGACATCAATGCCGTCGGCGATGTGTTCGTCAACGATGCCAACCCCGCCAACCCGACGCAAGACTTCATCCTCACCGCCGACAACGGCAACGTGATCATGAGCCCCGATGCCACGTTCACCGTGGCCGACCAACTCTCGTTCTCGGCGCCGCTCGGCCGCGTCCTGACGCCCGGCAAGATCACCGGCGTGACGGTCACCAACCCCGGCTCGGGCTACGTCTCGCCGCCGGCGGTGACGTTCTCGGCCGGCAGTGGCGCGGTGGTCACCCCCACCGCCGGTGATGGCAAGGTGACGTTCGTCAAGGTGCTCTCCGGTGGCTCGGGCTATGTGACCGCACCGCAGGTCGTCTTCGACAATGCCGGCACCGGTGGCTCGGGCGTCGTCGCCACGGCGCAGGTCAGCGCTGGCAAGGTCACCGGAATCACGATCAGTAATGGTGGCGTCAATTACAAGATTGCGCCCACGATCTCGTTCGTCGGCGGCGGCGGTTCGGGCGCGGATGCGGTCGCCTCCGTCAGCGGCCTGACAGCCCTCTCGGTCACAACTGGTGGTTCCGGCTACCAGGTGCCACCGACGGTCGTGATCTCCTCCGGCGACGGCGGCGTTACCGGGGCGGTGAGCGTCAACGCGACCGGTGCGATCCAGGGGATCAACGTCGCCCAAGGGGGCACGGCCTACACAGCTGCACCGCTGGTGCAGATCACCGACTCCAGTGGCTCGGGCTTCGGTGCCTCCGCGGTCGCCAACCTCACCGGCGGGGTGACCAATGGTCTGGTCACGAGCGGCGGCTCGAAGTACCCCGGATCGACCACCGCCACCCTCTCCGGCGGCGGCGGTACCGGCGCCACCGCGCAGCCGCTCCTGGGCCTCACCAACGGCTCGCTGGGGACGATCTCAAACACCAACAGCGGCTACGTGCCGGGTGATCTCCTCACGGTCGTCGCCGGCACTGGAGCCGAAGTGAAGGTCACGGGGATCTCCGGGGCTGGCATCGTTACCGGGCTTGCCGTCGTCCGCGGCGGCGGCAACTATCTTCCCGGCGACCGGCTCTACCTCTCCGACACCACGCTCGGGGCCACCGGTTTGGTAGCCAATGTCGACACCGTCAGCACCGATGGCGTGATCACGGCCGTCTCGGTGGTCAGCGGTGGAACCGGCTTCAACACAACCTCCACCCTCAACCATGCCGGTGGCCAGGGGGGCATCCTCCGGGTCGAAGGCGACACGGTCGTCAAGTTCGTGAGGATGGATTATTACGGCTTCTACACCTCGGCGCCGACCGCCACGATCAGTGGCGTCAATGGCCTTGGATCGGGGGCCACGGTCCAGGTGCTCTGGGATAGCACCCTCCTCCAAGTCCTGGGTGTCCGTGTCTTGACTACCGGCAGCGGCTACTCCCAGGGGGCCACGATCACCTTCAGCGGCGGCGGGGCACTTAATCCCGGCTTTCAGGCCCGTGCCACGGTCTACACCTCCACGAACGTCACCGGCGTCACGGTGTTTGATCCGGGCTCCGGCTACACCACCCGGCCGACCGGCGTCACCGGTGGCAGTGGCAACGCCATGCAGGTGGCCTTCAACGACCAAAACTACTCTGTCGTCGGCTACCGGGCGATCGAGTCGGGCAAGGACTATTCTGGCGCGCCGACCGTCTCCCTCTCTTCCCCGAATGCCGGCGGCACGACCGCCGCGATCACCGCCGGCGTCGAGCAGGTCGTCGGCTCGATCACGATCACCAACCCCGGCACTGCCTACAACCCGGCCACGACCACGATCGCGCTGGTGCCGGTCGCTTCCGGTGGCGGAGCCACGGCCGCCCCGGTGACGGTCAACGGCATCGGTGCCATCTCCCGCATCAATCTCGCCGCGCCCGGCAAGGGCTACGTTGCCCCGCCGACGGTGAGCATCGTCGATCGCAGCGGCTCGGGGTCGGGCGCCGTCGCCACGGCCACCACCGCGCTGGGCGTCACCGGGATCACGTTCTCGAGCGCCGGCATCGGCTATGCTTCGGCCCCGGCAGTAACGATCGCCGGGGTCGGTGGCCTCGGCTCGGGCGCCGAGGGTTTCGCCACGATCACCAACGGCTTCGTCACCGGGATCACGATCACGAAGCCCGGCTCGGGCTACGTCAACGGCGCCACGGTGAGCTTCACCGGCGGCGGTGCCTCGCAGCAGGCGGCGGCCACGGCCACCACGTCGTACGTTGTCACCGGGATCACCGTCACCAGCAGCGGCTCGGGTTACAACCCCTCGACCACCGACGTAACACTGATCCCTGTCGGCACCGGCGCCACCGGTGTGGCGAATGTCACCGCCGGGGTCGTGACGAGCATCCGGATCACCGACAACGGCTCGGGCTACAGCTCCACCACGCCGCCGACGGTAACCCTCATCCCCTTCGGCTCGGGGGCGCTGGGCACCTCGACGATCTCCGCTGGCTCGGTGAACGGCGTCACCGTCACCAATCCCGGCGTCAACTACGCCGTCCCGCCGGTGGTGACCTTCAGCCCCGCCCCGGGGGGCGGCACGACCGCGACCGGTGTGGCGACCGTTGGCGGGGTCGCGCAGCTCTCCGCCAAGCGCCTCGATTGGACGGCCCTCGAGCAGCCGCTCGACGCCCTCCTGGCGCAGTTCTCGATCGCCGGCATCACGCTCACCGGCGCTGGCGACCTGACGATCAACCGCCCCTCGAGCGACCTGACGCTCGAAAAGGCGGTCACGAAGGATGGCTCGGTGTTCGTCACGGCGCAGAAGCTCACGGTCACCGGACCGATCACCGCCGGCGACTTCAACTCCAGCCGCACCGAGACGGTAAGCCTCGTCGCCACCGGCTCGGATCTGATCATCAATGCCCCGGTCTCCGCCCCGGCGGCGGTGACGCTCCAGGCCGACGCCGGCTCCATCATCGGAGCCCCGGCGGGCCTCGTGACGACGAAGAATCTCGCCATCTCGGCCCTCAACAGCGCCACCGTCACCACCAAGGTGGAGAACGTCACCGGCCGCGTCAGCGGAGCCGGCGCCACGATCACGATCAACGAGACCGACGATCTCGTCGTCGGCTCTCCGACGAAGAGCCTGTCGGCCAACAACGGCTCGATCACGGTCAATGCCGGCGGTGCGATGTCGGTCTATGTGGCCGATGCCGGTCCGAACGGATCGGTGACGCTCGCCGCCGGCTCGAACCTCACCGAGGCCGTCGTCGGCGCTGCCGCCGAAGTGATCGCCGCGTCGGCGAATCTCTCGAGCAAGTCCGGGCGCGTCGACCTCGACACTCAAGTCACATCGTTGTCGGCTTCGGCCATCGCCTCGACGATCGACATCGACAACATCGGGACCCTGCCGCTCACGCTCCAGAGCGTGTCGGCTGCCAACAACGTCCGCATCACCACCACCTCGGCGATGACGGTCAAGAGTGTGTTGTCGAGTGCCAACAACGTCTCCCTCACCACCCTCACGCCGACCGGCACCACGGCCACCAACACGATCTTCGTCGACACCGTCTCGGCCCCGAAGGGGGTGGTGACGCTGACCGCCACCGGCGACGTGCTCTCCTCCGATCCGACGGGCACCTCGCCCAACGTCCTCGCCACGACCGCCCGCGTGAGCGCGATCTCCAAGGCGGACGGGATCATCACCCTGCGGACGGCGATCGGCACGCTCGGTGCCCAAGCCAACGGCGACATCACGATCTCGGAGCTCGACTCGATCACCCTCGGGGAGCCGACCGGTCCGGTCGGCTTCCAGTCGGTGTTGTCGACCGCCGGCAACGTCCGGGTCACAGCCGGCGGAACGATCAGCGCGACCGACGTGCAGGCCACGGCCAGCAAGATGGGCATCATCCTCACCAGCACCGGCGGCGGCATCCAGCTCGGCAGCGTCGTCACAAGCGCGCTCAATGGGCTGGTGACCGTCACGGCCAACAAGTCGAT
>CALQRA010000213.1 GCA_943332855.1 Candidatus Kuenenia stuttgartensis | reverse complement strand
CTGGGCCTGGCGGCCCATTTCGCCGAGATGCAACCGGCCCCGCGCAAGGACTGACCGATGGGAGGCCCCGAGCAGATCATCCAGGCCGCCGAGGAGATCGCCGGCATTCTCGAATCGCGGGGCGTGGGATCTGTGGTCATCGGTGCGGTCGCCTTGGCAGCACATGACTACGTTCGATTCACGCACGATCTCGATCTGGGGGTGAACACCGACCTGAGCACACTCCGCTCCGCCGCCAGGGAGTTGCAGGGCGCCGGCTTCGCCGTCGTGCTTCGGGAACCCGACGGCCAGGATCCTCTCGGCGGCGAGGATTGAAAGCCCGCCAGCTATCGTCGCTTCTCCGCTTCCGGCAACCACTCGTGGGGAATCCCGTCACGCTGGTTGCGGAGGCAGATCGCTTTCACATCGTCGAGATCCCAATCGAAGTCACGGCCGTGCGTCATGACCCATTCCTTGAGGGCTGCTTCGGCGATTCGCTCGGAGATGCCGTTGGCCTGTTGGAATGCCGTCAGCTGATCGTCCTTGTCCGCGAGGCGGGTGGCCGTCGCCCGGCCCTGCGGGGTCGACATCACCTGATCCATGGCCTGCCGGGCGTTTTCGTCTGGGGTGTTGGCCATGAAACCGGCTTTGGGTTTAACGGCTGTAAGGGCCCCCTCATTGCCACTCGGCAGTTCGACGGTCCTTCCGCATCCGAGGCAAATAAACAACAATACCATCGCAACAGCAGAACTCAGGTAGCTCATGAAATAACCTTGTTACGACCGGTGTCAGGTTTGCACGGAATGGCACCGGCAGGCGCGAGAAACGCTAGGTAAGTAGGGGCGTATGTGTACCGGCCGTCTAGTGTGATTCGATCAGCGGCTTGGCAGCTTAACGTCGTAGCCCACCAAGTCCTCCGGGCGTTCGTGCTTCTTGAATCCTGTCAGCGACGGAAGCGACTCTGGACTCAGGTTCCACCAAGGGCATCGAAAGCTCGCGCCGCACTTGCACGTCACCCGACTACCAATGAGCGCGATACCGACTGTGCTTAGCTTGTCGCATCCAGGGCATACAACATTCCATTTCGACCCCGACACGTCATAACCGCTCTGAAGCCCGAGTGCCATTCCCATGGGGATGTCCTGCGCCTCTATCGTAGCCAACATCTCTCTCGTTATGTCTGTAGAGAGCTCGGCCAGGCGGTCAGCATGGTTGCCCAGCGTCTTCTCGTAAACGTTGCGGACGTAGCGAGCATTACCGAACTTCTCATCCTTTTTTGCGTAAGCGCGATTGAAAACCATAGCCAGGTGCGCACGCGCCTGAGGTGTCATCTTGTATGACTGGGAAGCACACATGTTTTCGAAAATCTTACACAGATCCGAAACGTGGTAGTCCTCAAAATGAATGAATCTGGTGAAGCGACTTTCTAATCCGGGGTTCGTCGCAATAAAGTCCCTCATCAGCTTAGGGTAGCCCGCAGCGATAACAACAAGTCGGTCGCGAAGATCCTCCATTCTTTTGAGGAGCGTGTCGATAGCCTCTTGCCCGTAGGAGTCCTGTGAGTCTTTTCTTGCCAGTGTGTAGGCTTCGTCGATGAAGAGAACACCATTTAGTGCGGAATCGATGACTTCAGAAGTCTTGATTGCTGTTTGTCCGAGATAGCCGCCCACCAGCATTGACTTGTCTGTCTCGACAAATGTTGGTGTGTCGAGTATCTCGAATCCGTGAAGGATACGGCTCACAATCCGGGCAACAGTCGTCTTCCCAGTGCCCGGATTGCCCGTGAATATGAAGTGCAGCGATTGCGACGGCTGAGGAAGCCCGGCGGCAAGGCGTTGTTGTCGAATCTTGAGGAAGTTCGTGAGTTTGCGAACCTCGGCTTTTACCTCTGGCACCCCTACGAGGCTATCGAGTTCCCGCATCGCCTTGTTAAGTGCCTCTTGTGGTGAGTCCGGAGTGACTTTGTGCGTCTGGTTCGCCGTGGGGGCATTCGGCAAATGGGTCGTCGCTCTATTGCGGCCTGCTAATGAGATCGTAGAGACGATGAGTTGTTTCATCCTAGAGTGCATTTCAGTGGCATCGGACAGTTGCTTCTGTTCTGCGAGTGTCATCCCTCCGGCGTTAAGAATTATTCGTTGTGCTAATATCGCGGCCTGTGCATAAGAGTCGTAAATGCTCGCGTCTTGTGCGGCGATCGCAGCTAGAATGGTAAGAGCGGCAAATGGTCGGACAGTCGCGCCTTCAGCGAAGTTTCCTCCCAGGAATCCGGTGTCCTGTTCCCATTGAACTAATAGGGAGCCAACTTCGGAAGGGTCGACAAGTGGGTCGTAGTGAGAGTAGTCGTCGAGCCAGGCGTATCGATAGAATGTGTCTTGAAGCAGGTCTTGGGCAACGACAAGTTCATCAGCAGACACATCCCCATCTGCCATAAGGCTTCTTTTGATTATGAGGAGAAGGTCTGATATCGCTGCGGTAGATACGATTAGGGAAAGGGTGTCGCTATCGGCGGAGGCCTTTTCGTTGACCCACGTGATGAATCTTTTCTGTTCCTGAAAGAAATCCATCTCGTTGGAAAGTCTTTCAGCGATATTCTTGTGCGTTGTAAATGCGGCAGAAGTGCCGTCCACCATGAGTCCCACGAGCATTTCTATCTTTGCGGAATACGACATGTGTGTTTCTGTCTATAGATCGTGTTGGGGGGGGGTGGCTTGGGGACGGGGGCGTAGTCGTGGGCAGAGCAGTGGTTAATATGACGCCGTGGCGTCGGTCGCGGTGACGCAGGCGACGCTGTTTGTTTTTCGCAATAGAAGGTTGACTGTTAGCAGATCCATATGCCTCTGGTTTTGATTTTCTGGACGCTGTTGCCCTCGAAGGTGACTTCCCAGGTTCCGCTGTCGCCGGCGGATGGGCCGGCCTGACAGCCGAATTCGATTCGGAACTTCGAGTCGGAGAGTCGTTCAGCGACGAGCGAGTAGCCGTAGATGTCGCCGTCGTAGAACACCGCATCGAGCGATTCGCTTGTTTCGCTCGTACGGTGGCCCACGATCAGTCGCAGCGAGAGGACGTGATCGTCGTGCTGCACGTCGGTAGTTTGCAAAAAAATACGATGAGCCGGACGTCGCCGATCTCAGCGCGGTCTTGCCTGATTCCGACTTCTCGCTCGCTCATGATGTTCTCGGGCAATCGTGTTGTCCGGCGATGCGATGCCGTCGTTTGGGGGCTGTGTCGTCGCGCATTTTCATTCTTAGCGTGAGCAGGGCCAATCAGGTGCCACCGGGCTCGAGGAAAACTCATAGGCCGCGGTTTTTACCGGTAGAGATGGGCGTGCGGCGGTGAAGGGGAGGGCACCGGGGCCTGCGTGCGGTGGGCCCGTCCCCGGCATGGAGGGTCCACCCCCGCCCGGCTATGATGCGTGCCGCCTGTTCAGGAACGCTCGGTGCGCATGTCGACACCCCAACCCCTCCGCCGGCTCCATGAGCTTTTTCCGGCACTCCAGGCCGGGGAGGGGGCGGCGCGCGAAGAGGTCGTCGGCCTCGTCATCGGGCGGATGCGGGAGGTGACCCACCGGATGCTCCGGTCGTTTCGCACCGTCCGCCGCTGGGACGACACCGATGACGTCGTCCAGAATGCCGCCATTCGCTTTCTCAGGGCCCTCGACGCCACCCCCCTCGAGACCCCCGAGCACCTCGTCAATCTTGCCACGCTCCAAATCCGTCGGGAGCTCGTCGACCTGGCCCGCAAGCACTGCGGCCCCGAGTCGTATGCCGCCAACCACGAGAGCAATTCGACCGTCGTCGACAGCGAGGTGGTGATGCGCGTCTCCTACGCGGCCGACCCCTATGTCCACGAACCCGGCGTCGAACGCTGGGCCGCCTTCCATGAGGCCGCGGCCGCGCTTCCCGCCGGAGAGCGGGAGGTGTTCGAATTAGCCTGGTTCCTCGGGGCCGAGCAGGTCGAGGTCGCCGAGCATCTCGGCTGCTCAGTGCGGACCGTGAAGCGCCGCTGGGACGCGATCAAGCAGACGCTGCGCGACGCCCTCGGCGCGGATGTGCCCTGCTCCGGGTGAGCGTTACGGAGGCCTGGCCATGAGTGACCATCAGCGCGATTCAAGTGAGCCCGTGCCGGAGGGCAACGGCCCCGCGCCGTCGGCCTCTGATGTGAGCGCCGCGGGCCGATTCGACCTCGAGCCGCTGTGGCAGCTCGTCGAGGAGGCCATCCCCCACGCCGCCGCCGATCCGTTCGTCGGTACGACCGTGGGAGGCGTGAGACTCGTGCGCGTTGTCGGCGAAGGGGGAATGGGACGGGTGTATGAGGGGATCCAGGAGCAGCCCGCGCGGACGGTGGCGGTAAAGCTCCAGCGCCCCGGTCGGCTCGACCCCGAAAGCACGAAGCGCTTCCTCCGCGAGCTTGAGATCCTCGGGGCCCTCTCCCATCCGGCGCTGTGCCGCGTCTACCACGCCGGCTTCCTCCCCTGCGGGGGCGAACGGCTGCCGTGGTTTGTGATGGAGTTTGTTGCCGATGCCCTGCCGATCAACCGCTTCGCTGAGGTCCACTCGCTTCCCCTCCGCCGCCGCGTCGAGCTCTTTCGCGACGTGTGCGCTGGCGTGGCAGTCGCCCACGCGGGTGGTGTCGTTCACCGTGACCTCAAGGCGGGGAACATTCTCGTGGGCGCCGACGGGCTTGCGAAGGTCATCGACTTCGGCGTCGCCACGGCGTTTCGCGGCGACCACCACGCCACCCCCCTGACGCATGCCGGGCAGCTGGTGGGGACGATCGAGTCGATCGCCCCGGAGCTCCTCGATGCCCGTCCGCCGGAGGAGAGCCCCCGCACCGACGTCTGGTCGCTCGGCGTCGTCCTCCATGAGCTGCTCACCGGAGCGAGCCCCTTCCGGCTCGAGGAGGGGTCGGTCGTGGCAACGATGGAGCGGATCCGCTCGCACCGCCCTGCGCTGGCCAAGCGGGCGGCTTCTCGGGTGGGCCGGGCCCTCGGTGGCGTTGTCGACCAAGCGCTCGCCCCCGCGGCGGCCGATCGGCCCGCCGATGCCGGGGCCCTCGTCCGGGAGCTGTCGGCCCTTCTCGAACGCTTCTCCGAAGGCCATCCCGACTGGGATCCGGGTGGGCAACTGAAGATCGCTGAACCCCGGCCGGATCGCGGCCGCTGGCTCCTGCCGGCGATCGGCGCCATGGGGATTTCTGCCGCGCTTGCCCCGTGGGCCTTGATCCATCGGGCGAGCGGGCCGACGGTGCCCGCTGCCCAGTCCGGCCACGTCAACGAGTCGCGTGATCGCCTGCCCGAGTTCGTCCCGCCGGCGTTCTCATCGTCGCCGATCGAGCGGGCCGACTTCCGCCACGCCGTGCGCGACGTCGACGACCCGGAGGCCGAGCAATACCTCATCGAGTCGAGCGGCATGCAGAAGTGGCACGAGGATTACGGGCAGCGCTATAGGTATTGGGGGCCGGAGGAGTTTGGCGTCGAGGGGCGGCTCGTCTACCGCTACGACTTCCCGAGCCCGAGCCGGCGGATCTACCTCAAGGCCAATCTCTCCTGTCGGGAGCAGGCGCTCGAGGATGGCATCATCGGGAACGGCGCCTGTGCGCTCGAGTTCTCCACCGATGGCCTCCAATGGCGGCCGTTGATCAACACCCTTGAGCCGCGAATCTACGGGGCGATCGTGCAGTTTGAGGAACTGCTTCCCGACGAGGCCTGCGGGAGCACCTCGCTCTGGCTGCGCGTGCGGCTCCTCGCCGAAGGGCCCTGGAAACGGGCCGACTACTCGGTGGCCCAATTCCTCCGCCGCCGTCCGATCGACACCGCCACGACCTTCGAGCTGGCGGTCGAGTGCGAGCCGGCGTCCGAAGGAGCCGACACGGGCGGCTGATCCTCGCGTCGGCTCCGCCGCCCAGCTGATCAGCGATTGAAGAGGAAGTGGCAGATGTCGCCGTCCTGCATGACGTATTCCTTCCCCTCGACGCGGAGCTTGCCGGCAGCGCGGATCTCCTTCTCGGTCTTGTAGTGCTCGAGGTCGGGAAGGGAATAGATCTCGGCGCGGATGAAGCCCTTCTCGAAGTCGGTGTGGATGACGCCGGCCGCCTGCGGTGCCGTGGCACCGATCGGCACCGTCCAGGCGCGCACTTCCTTCTCGCCGGCGGTGAAGTAGCTCTGCAGGCCGAGCGTCCGGTAGGCAGCCCGGGCCAGGGCCGCCAGCGACGGCTCCTCGAGGCCGGCGCCGGCGAGCATCTCCGCCCGGTCCCCTTCGTCGAGCTCGGCGATCTCCGCCTCGATCTTCGCACACACCGGCACCACCTCCGCCCCGGCCCGCGCCGCCGCCGCCTTGACCTTCATGACGAGGTCGCTTGTGCCGGCGAGATCGGTTTCGTCGACGTTGGCGACATAGAGGATCGGCTTGGCGGAGAGGAGGCCGATCTCGCGGACGGCCACCTTCTCACCCGCGTCGAGGCTGAGCGTGCGGACCGGCTGCTCCTGGCTGAGGTGGGCCAAGCACTTCTTCATGACGTCGACCTTGAGCTTGGCATCCTTGTCGGCCCCCTTC
The DNA here is from genome assembly GCA_943332855.1 of Candidatus Kuenenia stuttgartensis. Classification (GTDB taxonomy): domain Bacteria; phylum Planctomycetota; class Planctomycetia; order Pirellulales; family UBA1268; genus QWOP01. The sequence continues at coordinate 1,524 of CALQRA010000213.1, read as the reverse complement.
GCTGCCCGTTCCGCCTTGGGGAGGAGGTTCTCCAGGTGCTGGATGTCGGCAAGCTCGAGCTCGAGCTCGATCGTCTCCATGTCGGAGACCGGATCGACCTTCCCGGCGACATGGATCACGTCGGGATCCTCGAAGCAGCGGACCACCTGGAGGATGGCGTCGACCTCGCGGATGTAGGCGAGGAACTTATTGCCGAGGCCCTGCCCTTCGCTCGCCCCCTTCACGATCCCCGCGATGTCGACGAGCTTGAGCGCGGCCGGGATCACCTTCTGCGGCGGGATGAACTCCGTGATCCTGGTCAACCGCTTGTCGGGCACGCTCACCATGCCTTCGTTGGGCTCGATCGTGCAAAAGGGGTAGTTGGCGCTCTGCGCCGCCTTCGACATCGTCAGGGCGTTGAAGAGGGTGCTCTTGCCGACGTTGGGGAGACCGACGATGCCTGCTTCCATGGGTGCGGGGAGAATCCTGGGGACGGGGCGGGGGGCGAAGGGGAGCAACGACCGGCGGGCCGGGCCCGAAGGCCATCAGCCGTGGTGTCGAGCATCATGCCCGATCCTCCCCGCCGCTCCCAGGGGAGTCGGGAAGAGCCCCGCGACGCCGGGAATTGGGCGACCGAGCCCCCCCCGGTTTGTCGTCGATCCCGTCAGACCCCCTACAATGGCCTCGGTTGGGGAGCAGCGTCTTTGGTTGCCCCCGTCAGACCCCGTCCGGCAGGAGACCACCATGGACCCTTTCCACGCAGGGCTTTCCCGTTCCATCGTCGACCCTCGGCGCCGGGCCACTCTCTGGCTGTCGGCCCTGACCCTTTTCGGAGTGTCCATGATGTCGATCCCGTCCACCCCGGCGGCCGATGACACGGCCGACGACAAGCCGATGGCGAAAGCGACCTTTGCAGGGGGCTGCTTTTGGTGCACCGAGGCGGTCTACAAGGAGATCAAGGGGGTCAAGGAGGTGACCAGCGGCTACATCGGCGGCAAGAACCCCAATCCCACCTACAAGCAGGTCTGCACCGGGCTGACGGGGCACGCCGAGGCGGTCGAAATCGAGTACGACCCCGACCTCGTCCCCTATGAAAAACTCCTCGAGGTGTTCTTTGCCACGCACGACCCGACGACGCTCAACCGCCAGGGGGCCGACGTGGGGACGCAGTACCGCTCCGGGGTCTTCTATCACGACGACGATCAAAAGCAGATTGCGGAGAAGGTGATCGAGAGGCTGAATGTGGCCCGGGTCTTCCCGCAGCGGATCGTCACCGAGGTGACGGAGGCCTCGACGTTCTATCCGGCCGAGGACTACCACCAGGATTACTTCGAGAACAATCCGTTTCAGCCCTACTGCCAGGCGGCGGTCTCTCCGAAGGTCGCCAAGGTCCGCAAGGTGTTCAAGGATCTCCTCAAAGAATGACGCTTTGGGCGTGGGAGTGACGCCGTGGGCTCTGGGAGTGACGCCGTGGGCTCTGGGAGTGACGCCGTGGGCTCTGGGAGTGACGCCGTGGGCTCTGGGAGTGACGCCGTGGGCTCTGGG
>CALQRA010000212.1 GCA_943332855.1 Candidatus Kuenenia stuttgartensis | reverse complement strand
GTCGCGCTGCCGCGTCGAGCTCGGTCAGTCGCTGCGTCACAAGGGCCACAAGGGTTTTGTCGTCCATTCTCGCCACCTCACCGGCCGGGATGAGGGCGCCGAACTCGAGGCGGATCCGGCCGGGGCGGGGGAGCCAGCGCGTTCGCGGCCAGCATTCCCAGGCCCCGACGATCGCCACCGGGAGGATCGGCACACCGGCCCGTTTCGCCACCAGGGCGAAGCCACTCTTCACCTCGCCGAGCCGGCCGTCGCGCGTCCGCGTCCCCTCCGGAAAGATCGTTAGCGCCCCGCCGCCGCGGAGCTTGCGGATCATCAGTTTCATCGCGGCCACCGGCGAGGCCTCGCGGTCGATCGAGATGGCATCGAGGGCGGTGATGATCGCGCCAAACGGCCCCCAACGAAACAGCGAACTGCGGGCCAGGCTCGACAGCCGCCGCTCGCAGACGAGGCCGAGGAGGAGCGGATCGAGGTGGCTCTGATGGGAGGCGAGAACGAGGAGCCCTCCGGTACGCGGCAGCGGTTCGGCGAACCGGTAGCGGATCCCGAACAGGGCGATGCCGAAGGTCCGGCAGAGCACCCACAAGCTGTCGTAGAGCATCCGGCCGACGAACGCGTGGGTCGGCGCGGTGTCGGGTTGGTCGGGCTCGGCCGCGCGGCTCATGCGTGCGGCGGCCGCGCTCCGGCGGCGGTCGGGGGGGCGGGACGACGGGCCTCGATCCACCCGAGAAGAACAGCGAGGACCGCCTCCCGATCCATGCCGTCGGTGTCGAGAAGCTCGGCCCCCTCGGCCTGGCGCATCGCCCCCACCTCGCGGTGCGTGTCGCCGTGGTCCCGATCCTGCTGCGAGGCGAGGATCTCGTCGAGGGTCACGTTTTGCCCCTTCGCCCGCTCCTCGGCGAGGCGGCGGCGGGCCCGCTCCTCAGGTGAAGCGGTCAGAAAAACCTTCAGCTCGGCCTGCGGGAAGACCTCCGACCCCTGGTCGCGCCCCTCGGTGACAACATCGCGGTCGGCGGCCATCCGCCGCTGGATCTGCTTCATCGCCGCGCGCACCAGCGCCGCGTTGGCGACGGGGCGGGTCGCGGTGGTGTTGTCTGCCGTTCGGATCGCCTCCGAGACATCCTCCGCGTCGACGAACACCCGGCCCTGTTCGAAACGGATCTCGATCGATTCGGCGAGTGCCGCCAGCTGCGGCTCGTCTTCCAGTGGGATGGCGCGCCGCGTGGCGACCAGCGCCACGGCGCGATACATGGCGCCGGTGTCCATGTAACACCAGCCGAGCCTGCGGGCGAGTTCCCGGGCCGTGGAGCTCTTGCCGGCGCCGGCCGGGCCGTCGAGGGTCACGATCATGGGCGTGTGGTCTCCTCCGGCGGCCATTCTCCCGCGCTATCCTGTCCGGGGAAGAGGAGCTCGAGTTGGAGCCACTCAAAGCGCCGCAGGTAGGTGGTCGTCGTCGTGCCGGCAATCGTCACTCCCGGGGAGCCCCCCGGCCGGCCGAGGGCGTCGGCGACCCGCGCGGCGGCGACGTCGAAGCCCCAATCGACCGTGACATCGCCCCCCTTCCCCTCCGACTCGACCAGCCCGACGCGAACGCCAATCGGCCGGCCCCCCCGCAGCACCGGCCCCTGCCAGGAGAGGCGGACATTCCCGGCGGCGGTGGAGGGGATGACCGGGAGTGATGGTGCGGGGGGATTCCCGGTGGCGAGCAGATCGAGGGCGGCGTTCCACGGTCGGTCGAGCCCCAGCCCGACGGCGAGCGTGAACTTCCCCGCCGTGGCGTCGCCGGCCAAGAGGAGGGTATCGAGGATGTGCGGGCTCGCCCGGAGATGCCAGGGGAGACCACCGGTGAGGATGTTGACGTCGGCCACGCCACCGCCGTGGACGGGGCGGAGGGCGAGGAAGTGGGGGGCCGTGATCAGCGTCCGTTCAGAAACCACCCCCTGGCCGTGAAGACTGCGGACGACATCGAGATCGTCGTTCTCGTTCCAGGCAAAGCGGCAGGCAGCGTAACGCTCGAGGATCGCGCCGGCACCGGGCGCAGCGATGGCGATCTCGACATCGAGGCGGGCCAGAGGGAGGCCGTCGAGGAGCTCGATGCGCTGCGTGAAGGTGAAAAGCTTGTGCCCCTTTGGATCGCTGCAATGGCCGCGGCTCTCGATCGTCCGCTCCCCCGTCCGCGTCACGCTCTCCGCGGTGGCGATGGCATACTCAGCTCTCTCCTGCGGGTCTTCCCAGGCGGAGCCGACCGCCGGCGGCGGGCGCGTGGTGCGCATCGCGAGATGCTGCGAGAGCCGATTGCCGCGGTCCTCCGGCTGCCGGACCGACAGCAGCCCGCCGGTCTGCGGATGGACACGGACCCGGAGGCGATCGTTCTCGAGGACAAGCCGGTCGTCCCCGCCGCCGCCGAACAGGCCACGCGTGAGGCCGCCGAGCAGTCCGCCGGAGGGCTTCTTTTTCGCAACGACAGCCGCTGCCGGTGTCGGGGGGGGAGCAGGGCTCGGGGCACCGGCCGCGCGGATGACCCTCTTTTCACCGGGCCCAGGAGCCGCCACCGCGCTCACCGGCAATCCGGCGAGCACCTTCCGGCCGGCGACGATCCGCTGCGCTTCACTGCGGGCCGCGGCGACGCGCGGGGCGATCGGGTCGGCGGGGGGGAGCGCTTCGGTCGCGGGAACGGCCCCTGCGGCGGGGTCCGCCTGCGGTCGGGCGACGGGATAGCTGTCGGGCTCCCAGGTGACGAGCTTGCCGGAGCCGGGGGTGCGGCGGAAGTGTTCGTCGGGGGTGACGAACGTTCCCAGGGCGGTCGTCCAGGAACCGATCCGGCGGAGGTCTTCGAACCACGGGCTCGCCATCCCGGCGTAGTGGGCGAACTGAATGATCGCGGTGTGCTCGTTGTCGAGCGCGTCGCCGATCCGCTCGGCGAGGTTCAGAATGGTCGCCGCCCGGCGGGCATCGAGGGGGGGGCGGGAGATCCCCTCCAAGCATCCGCTCCCGGTCCCTTCCCAGCGGATCCGACCGAGCCCTGGATCGGGGAGGGGAGTGCCGTCGAAGAGATTCCAGATCACGCCGGCGTAGTCGAAGTGGGTGAGGATCTGGGGGAGGATCGCCGACCAGCCGCCGCCGAACTGCGCAAACGTGACCGGCACCCGCCCGATCGCCTGTTGCCACGCTCGGTGCCCCTGGAGGAACGACTCGCGGATCGTTTCCGGGAGGAGGCCGTCGAGCGGTTCTTCGTCATACCGGCCGCCTGCCGGGGCGACCCGACCGGCGTCGCACGCCCGCCGCAGCCGGCTCGCCAGGCCCGGGTCGGTGCGGGAAAGTTTCTCCATGATCCGCCCGGTCGCGACGATGGCCAGCGGTACCGGGGCATCGAGCTCGGCGGCCAGCCGGGCCCCGAGGGTCGTCTCCGCGAGGAGCACGAGGTCGATCAGCCAGACATCCACCGCGTAGTAGCGGGCCCGGGCCGCCTCGAGGTGCCCGAAGCATTCGCTCAGAGCCTCTCCTGCCGTCGTCGCGTCTCCCGCTTCCCAGGCCCGGGCGGCGGCGACGATCCGCTCCTCGAAGCCGGTCGCCGGTTCATCCCCCGGCCCGCCAGTGAAGGCCGCCGTGGAGCCGAGCCCGGTCGTCGACCGCATCCGCCGGGCGAGCAATTCGGAGAGGAGCCAGGCCAGGCCGAAGGCGTGGAAGTCGGCGACGCCGGCCTGCCGGGGTGGGGGCGGGGTGGGGGCATCAGCCGGCGCGGCATCGCCGGTCGCCGCAGCCGGCGGCTCGGCGCTGGCTGGGAACGGCTGGGGATCGGCAGGGAGGCCGAGCGCGGCGAGAGCCTGACCAACGGTTGTGGCCCGGTCGCCGGCCCGTCGTACCCAACGGCTGCCGGGCGTCGAGGCCGGGTCGAGCCGCCCGATAAGCCGATCGTCGCAGGAGGCTGTAACGATCCCCAGCACCTCCGCGTCATTCCCTGGGGGCACCTCGACGCTCGCCCACGCCGGCATCCGCCCGGCCGCGGCGATCAAACGGGGGTGCCAGGCCGCGGTCCATGCCGCCAGCAATTCGTCGGCCTCGGAGTCTCCCAGCCAGGTGGGAAAATCGTCGAGCGAATGGCAGGGGAAGAAAACGATGGTCCGGCGCGGTGTCATGGGTCGAGAGTGTACTGCCGGCCGCCACCTTTTTCAGGGGTGGTGGCCCGTCGGCGGATCAGAGTCGTATTCAGCCCCGGAGAGGTGACGGTCGGTTTGACACCCTGCTGGAATCGTTCGTAAAGTGAGGCTGGCGGAGTGCTTGCCGCGAGTCCGCCCCTCTTCTCCCCCTCCTCTCGTTTGGAACAGGCCATGGCCCGCAGTCCGTACGTCTGGGGCATCGACATCGGCAAATGCGCCCTCAAGGCCATTCGCTGCCGGGATTCGGCTGAACCGGGCAAGATCATCGCCGACGCCTTCGATTACGTCGAATACCCGATGATCGTCTCCCAGCCGGAGGCCGATCCGGTGGAATTGGTGCGTGCCGCGCTCCAGGAGTTTGTCGGCCGGAACAAGCTCCAAGGGGACCGCGTCGCGGTCTCCGTCCCCGGGCAGTCGGGCCTCTCCAAGTTCATCAAGCTGCCGCCGATCGAGGCGAAGAAGATCCCCGACATCGTCCGCTACGAGGCCCGGCAGCAGATCCCCTTCCCGCTCGAGCAGGTGGAATGGGACTGGCAGCGGCTCGTCGGCGGGCTCGAAGAGGGGGGCTTCGTCCTCGACGCCGAGGTGGCGCTGTTCGCGATGAAGAAGGAGCAGGTTGCCAAGGCGCTGGTGCCGCTCACGGAAGCCGGGATCGAGGTCGACATCCTCCAGCTCTCGCCGATGGCGCTGCTGAACATGCTGGCCTTTGACCAGATGCCCGATCCGACGACGATCGACCCGCTCGATCCGCCCCCCTCGGTGGTCCTTGTCTCGATGGGCGTCGACGCCACCGATCTCGTGATCACCAACGGGCTGCGGATCTGGCAGCGGAGCATGCCGATCGGCGGCAACAACTTCACCAAGGCCCTCGTGCAGGGGCTCAAGCTCACCTTTGCCAAGGCGGAGCAGTTGAAGCGGAACGCGGCCCGGGCGGACAACGCCAAGGACGTGTTCAACGCGATGAAGCCGGTGTTCAACGAGTTTGCCTCAGAGCTCCAGCGCTCGCTCAACTACTTCACCGGGGCCGATCGGTCGGCACGGATCGGCAAGATCCTCCTCCTCGGCAATGCCTCGAAGCTCAAGGGCCTCGCCGACTTTGTTGGCAAACAGCTGAATGTCGAGGTCCAGCGGTTCGACACGTACCGCGGCCTCGACGGGGCGAGCGTGACGTCGGCCCCGACCTTCAAGGACAACCGTCTCGGGTTCGGCACCGCCTACGGCCTCGCCCTCCAGGGGGTGCAGACGGCGGCGATCAACACGAATCTCCTCCCCGGGGAGATCGTCCGCGAGCGGCTCATCGAGTCGAAGAAGCCGTGGGCCGTGGGGGCGATGATCGGTCTCCTCGGGGCTTCGGCGTTGAGCTTCCTAGGGACGTTCTACGCCTGGAGTGGCTACTCTCCGGTGAGCTACGCCGGGGCCTTCCAGCAGGCTGATTCGGCGAAGAGCAGTTCGTCGAAGGCGCTCTCCGCGGTGGAGGAATCGAAGCAGAAGCAGGCGGCGGCGGTTACCCAGCAGCAATACCTCGTCCGTCTGGCCGATCGACGGTTTCAGTCGATCGACATGCTGCGGGCGGTGGAGACGCTCCTCCCCCAAGACGATCCGGGCAAGCTGATCCCCAATCCGGCCGATCGCAACGAGATCCATGTCGATGGGTTTGACTGCCAGTGGTATCCCGATCTCGCCGTCTGGTTCGAAAAGGTGAAGCCGCAGTGGCTGGAGACCTTCCCGGCCGAGGAGGTCGACGAGGACGAGGAAGGGAATCCGGCCGCGGAGGGGGATGCGGCGGCAGCGCCAGCGGCAAAGTGGTCGGCCGCCACGGACACCGGGCCGAAGGGGCCGGGGTGGGTCGTGCAGATCAAGGGCCACCACTACCACAACGAGGATCGGTCCAAGCCGCGGGTGGGGATCCAGTTTGTCCGCGAGACGCTCGCCAACGGCCTGCTCGGCCGGCTGGATGATGTGCCGGTCACGGCCGGGCCGCTGGCAGGGAAGCTCGTCCCGCCGGCTGAGCTCGGGATCGGGTATCCCGTCATCGTGTCGTCGTCGCCGATCTCGATCGAGCGGATCGTCGGGCTGACGCTCCCTGGTGCCGAAGGGGCGGCCGACACCAAGGCGGCCGGCGGTGGGGCTGCGTCTGGCGCCGGATTTCCTCCCGGGGGACCGGCGGGAACGCCCTCGATGGGCCCCGGAAGGGGGTTGCCGGGGATGGGCTCGGCGATGATGCAGCCGGGCATGATGAACGCGGGGATGATGGGCTCGGGGGGCATGGGTGGGGCTGGGGAGGGAGCGCCGCTGCGGCGCTACGACTTCATTCTCCATTTCACCTGGCAGCCGGTTGTTCCGGGGACGCCGAAGCCGGCCGCCGAGGGGGATGGCACGGCCGGGAATTGATGTCGGGAAGACCGTTGCCGTCGGATTGATCACGACTCACGCGAGCGCAGGGGGAAAAGCCATGGCCATGATCCCGGATTCCGTCCGCCCGTATTGGGACTTCGTCGCGAAGTACCACTTCTGGCTCCTCGCGCCGTTGGTGCCGGCACTCATCCTGCCGACGCTGTTCATGGCCAACAACAAACTGTCGGCGGAGATCGCCTCGAAGCGAACCGAGATCGACGGCAAGATCTCGGCGCTCAAGCAGATCGAAGGGAAATCCCCCCACCCCAACGACAGCTGGACCAACGACATCGACAAGCGCACTGCGCGCGTGAAGCGCGAGACGCTCACCGAGTGGCAGCGATTCTGGGACAGCCAGGCGGAGCTCCAGGCGTGGCCCGCCGAGCTCGGCGCCGACTTCCTCCAGCGGCTCTCCAATCTCAAGCCCGGGAGGGAGCTCCAGCGGCAACTCCTCGAGCGCTACCAGTCGACCGTCCGAGAGCTCGTGAAGCAGCTCCCGAAGCGGATGGGCGCCGATGTCGCGATGAGCGATCCCGACGCGCAGCTCGCCGAAGGCGGGGGTGAGGGGCAGGCCGCCGGCCCTCCCGGCGGGATGGCGATGATGATGAATCGGATGGGCCCGCCGGGGGGGGGAGCCCCCGGGATGCCGAACCGTCGCTCCACGGCCCTCGTGGAGTGGAATCCCGCCGACCAGCAGCGGCTCTACGACTCCTTCCACTGGGACAAGCCGCCGAAGACGAAGCAGATCTTTTTGGCGCAGGAGGAGCTGCGCGTCTATGGGCTGCTGTGTGATCAGATCGCCGTCATGAATCAGGGGGCCGGAGGGACCTACAACGCGGCGATCCCCCATGTTGAGCAACTCGCCGTCGGCTACCCCGCCTGCGAAGACGAACCCGCTTTCTCCACCGTTGGGCGGATGCACGAGCCGGGCGCGGAGGGGGCCGGTGCAATGGGCATGGGGATGGGCATGGGGCGGAGCATGATGATGCCGTCGGGAGGAGGCGACAGCGACTCTGCCGGCGCGGCCGGCGCCGGCGGGCAGATCAAGCCGCAGCATCCGCGCTTCCTGCCGAAGGAAGGGCAATCGGGGATGACGCGGGGCATGTCGATGATGCCGCCCACGGGGGGCGACTCCGAAGGTGCCGGCACCGCCGCCGCCAAGGGGCCTGACACCTCCGACGAGGCCTTTCTGACATGGATCTATGTCGATGCCGATGGCAAACCGCTCAAGGGGGAGGAGGTGGCGACCTCGCCGTCGGCCCTCATGACCCATCTGATGCCGTTCACGATCCGGGTGACGATCGATCAGCGCAAACTCGACGCCTTCCTCCTCCAACTGGCGACGTCGACGGTGCCGATCGACATCCGTCAGATTCGTCTCAATCCCCCTGCCACCGCGGCTGGTGTTCCTGGCATGGGGATGGGAAGCATGATGGGCCCGCCGGGGGGCGGTGGCCCACCGGGGGGCGGGATGGGGGGCCCTCCCAATCGCGGCATGACAATGCCCCGCCCAGGTCAGCAGAGCGGGAGCGAAGACGGCCCGATGGTGGGGATGGCCGGTGCCGGCTCGATGGTCCGC
>CALQRA010000211.1 GCA_943332855.1 Candidatus Kuenenia stuttgartensis | reverse complement strand
TGATCACGTCCTCCCCGACGAAGGCGTGGCGATGGAATTGGTGGTCACGGGGACGAAGGCCCTCGTGGCGACGTTCGTGTTCTACGACACCTTCCGGGGGAGCATGGCGGAGCTCGTCGCGCCACTCGAAGCGATCGCCCAGCGGCTCGAGCTCCCGGTCGTGGCCTCGTCGCATTTGAGTTCTTGGTACGAAACGGCAGCCGCCCTCTGGCCGGTGATCAACGCCATGAAGGGGAGCCCGCTGGCGATGCTGCAGCACTGCATGGGCACCGAGGGCCCACCGACAGACGCGATCCTTAGGTTTCTCTGCGACACGGTCATCGCGGGAGCGCCGCTCGACGAGGCGACCTTCTCGATCGTGGAGATCCGTACGCTCGGCGGGGCGGCGATGGCGAAGAAGCCCCTCCCGAGCGGCAACTGTCGACACCGTTTCTTCGTCGATCTGATCACGATGTACGACGCAAAGGAGAAGACGCCGGCCCAGCGGCAGGAGATCGCCGACATGACCCGGAGCGTCATTGAGAAGGCCCGGGGCGTGGAGGGGCTGGCGGTCGACTTCAGCGGGACGCATTCCCAGCCCGACGATCCGGGCTCCGCCGTCTCCCCCGCGCTGATCTTCGGCTCGGAGGCGATGGCGGAGATGGTCCGAGCGCAGAAGAAACGTGTCGACCCCGGGAACCGCTTCCGCTTCCACCCCTACGCGAAGTTTCTCTGACATCCGGCCCGGTGCCGGTTCGTCTTCGGCGCGGGTGGCCAGCGACCGCTGCCTAGGCGCGCGGCACGCCATGCCGGCAAACCGTGCGGCACTCGGTCCCCCCAGCCGATCCGGCCCCGGGGAGAGCAGGGAGCTGAAAACTGGCAAATCGGCGGAAAAAAGCCGTTTTTAGCACGCCAACTCCGGTACTTTCGGGATCGGCAGCGTTGTGGCACGGAGGTTGCATTCCGTGATCTCCGGCTGGTTCGACAACCGGCTGCCATGGTTCAAGCCACTACGGAGGTGGCCCCCATGGATTGCCTGTTTGCCCTTCTGGTGTCGTGCGATGTTTGGTCCCGCGTCCGGAGGCGCCCTGTGGCGTCGTCGCGTTCCCTCTCCCGCGTTGCGGGAGAGTGTGTTCGTTTCCTGACCTCTCGCATCGGCCCCTGTCCCGCCCCGTCTGCCTCACAAGGCGTCGGGGTTCACGTGAGAGGAGTCTTCATGTTCCGTCTGCTTCCTGCGGCGCTCATCGCGACCGTCTGTTTGTTCGTAAGTTGTCCCGGTGCCTGGGCACAAGCCGCCGTCGATGAGCCGCCCGTGGCCGTCGCCGTTGCGGCACCCGCTGACGCCGTCGCGGGTGCCGATGCCGCGGCCCATCTAAGGGGCACCTACGACACCGGGTCGATCGCCTGGATCCTTGTCAGCGCCGCGCTCGTGTTCTTCATGATGCCTGGCCTCGCCCTCTTCTACGGCGGCATGGTGCAGGCGAAGAACGTCCTTAACATGTTCATGCTCGTGATGATCTGCGTCCCGATCGTCGCGATCGAGTGGGTGGCCTACGGCTACAACATGGCCTTCGCCGTTCCCTCGGCCATCGCCCTCGATGCCGGTGTCGGCCCCGACGGCAAGGAGCTCCCCAAGCACAGCTACCTCGGCTGGGATCCGGGGCTCGTCTTCCTGAACTCGTTCGCCGAGCTGAGCGTCGACGGCGCGAACGCTTACGAGCGGATCGTGACCAGCGGCGATACGGTCGAAGCAGCACCCAACGGTGTGCCGGAGCTTCTCTTCGCCATCTATCAGATGATGTTCGCGATCATCACGCCGGCCCTGATCGTCGGAGCGATCGCCGAACGGGTGAAGTTCAGTGCCTGGTGTCTGTTCACGGTTCTGTGGGCAACGATCGTTTACAACCCGGTCTGCCACTGGGTTTGGAATGTCAACGGCTGGCTGTTCCAAAAGGGCGTGCTCGACTTTGCCGGTGGCACCGTCGTCCACGTCCTCGCGGGCGTGTCGGCGCTGGCTCTCCTGCTCATCCTGCCGAAGCGGCGTGGCTATCCGGGCGGCCACTTCGTGCCCCACAGCGTCGGCTGGACGCTCATGGGCGCTGCCATGCTTATGGTCGGCTGGTTCGGCTTCAATGCCGGATCGGCGATCGCCGTCGGCAAGGACTTCCTTCCGGTCGCCGGTGGTGTGGCGGTGCTCGCCTTCGCCACGACCGCGATCGCCGGCAGCGCTGCCTCCGGGGCGTGGGTGTTGGCTGAATGGCTCAAGGTCGGCAAGCCGTCGTCCCTCGGCTTCGCCTCCGGCATGGTGGCGGGGCTCGTGGCGATCACGCCGTGTGCCGGGCACGTCAGCCCGTTCAGCGCTCTGCTGATCGGGCTCATCGGCGGTGTCGGTTGTTTCCTCGCCGTTCAGGCCAAGCCGATGCTCGGCTATGACGACTCGCTCGACGTCGTCGGCGTTCACGGCGTGGGTGGTGCCCTCGGCGCGCTCCTTGTCGGCCTGTTCTGCATCCGGCCGGCCGTGGGAGGCATGGACCAAGTCTTGATCCAGGCGCAGGGCCTGCTCTGGGCCGGCGGCTACGCCTTCCTCTGCACGCTCGTGCTCGGGTTCTTGATCCACAAGACGATCGGGTTCACCGTCAGCCACGAGGCCCAGGCCGAAGGCCTCGATTACGCCGAACATGGGGAGTCGGCCTACCACCTGACCTGAGAAGGACCGTGATTGCCAGACCGGGAAGCGGCCCGGTCGATTCAAGACGCGCCGCGGGAGAAGGCTCCCGTCGCCACGAGCCCCAGAAGGGTGCCCCAACGGTCCGGGTGTGTACTCCGCAATTTGCACACCCGGACCGAGGCATCCTACCGGCCGTTCACTGGCCGTCATTTCGTCGTCGGCCAGGCCAGCCGGAAGCGCTCGCGCCACCGCGGCGTTGCGGTTGCCGCGGGGGGAACGACACTCTGCCCGGTCAGAGCCGACGTGGCGCGCTTCGATGGCCGATCATGCGGAGTCGTCCCGGCGGCACCCTCGGCAACGCCTCCGGCCTGCACGACACTCCCGCTGGCATCATCACCACTGACGGCGACTCCTTCGGTTATTGACGCACCCAGACGCATCGGCCCGCGGCCCTGATGACGGACGGTGGCGAGCGCGTCGGTGCGCATCCCGGCGGCCCGGTTCGGGAGGCCTCCGGCGAGGGCCCGGCCGCTCCCCCCGGCCCCATCGGCCGTCGATGCCGACGCAGCTGACGCCATCGAGGCATTTAACGGATGATGGACGAAGCCGGGCCCAGCGCCATTTCTACCGGGGCCGCCCGGCGGAAACGCGGCGGAGAGGACGATCGGTATGTCACCGGCCCCGTCGACCGAGCCAACATCGATGCCCCCACCGTCGTAGCCCGCGGGGAAGCCACCGACCATTACCATCCCCGAGTCAACCACCCCAGCGTCGATCGCGCCGGGATCCCCCGCGATCGCGCCGGGATTGAGGTGATGAAAGACGTTCGGACGGCCGTTGGGCCCCGGACCACGACCGTGGGGAGACGGCATGATGCAGACCGGGAGTTGCCCCGGATCGAACGCCGGGCCGCCATCGACGAGCGTGCCCGCGACCGGAAGCCCGTCTGGCACGAGCACGACGGCGACATCGACGCCACTGACGACGCCACCAGCCCCGGCCGCGCCGTCACTGCCGGGGACAGCGGAGAAGACCGTGACGGACGACGCGATGACCGCGGTCGCGGCGTTGCCACTCGCAGGGGGCGCGGTCGTCGCGGCCGCTACGCCGCCGGCCGAGGATTGCCCGGGCAGCATTGCGGGAACACCGAGCGGCCTAGCCCCGTGCTTGTGGAGGAGGCCGGGGTTGGCCGATGCCGGGACGGCGATCACGGCGGCGATGGCAAGGGCTGAAAGACACGCGGCGAGGTGGATGCGATGCTTCATCGATGAGGCTCCTGATGCAGGTCGATCATGCCCCCCGGCTGAACAGGTATCGGACCGGGAGGGGGATACACTCCTTCCCGCCTGCGAAGCAATCGCCACCGGCGCGCGATCGCGGTCCCCAGCTTGCCCCGACCGCGCGGTCGACCGGGACATGGAATTGCCCCACCTCCCCCCCTCTGGTACGGTCCGCCCCCTGCGCTCCTTCCCGCGTCATGCTCCGTGAGGTCGCCATCCCATGTTCGCCGCCAGCCAGCTCCGGGCGACGACGAAGCACGCCCTGATTGGCGCACTGGCGATGTGGGTCGCGACGGCTCCGTTCCTTGGGCTCTCGGCCAACGACAGCGATGACGGCGAGCCCGTCGACACGATCGCGTCGGCTCCACCGGCAAACGACTTGCCTTCACCGGTTGGCGCCCCGCCCAACGCCCCCACCAGCGCGGCAGCAGCGCCGATCGGCTGGCTCGCCGGTCCCGAACAGGCGCTCTATGAAGTCCCTCTCTCGGAAGTCCCTCTCTCGCTCGACAGGAGCGTGGAAGCGGGGATCGTCGTTCAAACCGGCGCGATCGTCCCCTCGACGCCGATCGCACCGGGCCAGGGCCCGCTGTTCGATGACCTCGGCAGCGAGTGGGACGAACAGCGGCGGTCGCCGGCCGACCGCTTCTGGTATGCCCGATCGATCTCGACTTCCTGGCTGCCGAAAAACGGTGGCGATGGTTTCGGCACCACCGACGTGCCGCTCGCCACCTCGTTGGCGCCGGTGTGGTTCGACGACCTCCCTGCCCTCCTGGTGACTCCCGGATTCGGCTTCCACTTCTGGCAGGCCCCCGATGCCCTTGAGCTGCCTTCAACCGTCTTCGATGCCTATGTCGACATCGCCTGGCGGACACCGGTCACCGAGCGCTTCGGCTTCGGCTTCGGACTCACCCCCGGAGTCTACGGTGACTACCGGCAATCGAGCCCGAAGGCGTTTCAGCTCACCGGCTGGGGCCTCGTCGACTTCAAGCTCACGAACACCTGGACGGTGGTCGCAGGGGCGGCGGTCGTCCGCCAGCTCGACATGCGTGTGCTCCCCGTCGGCGGCCTGATCTGGACGCCGAACGCCGACAACCGGCTCGAGCTCCTCGTCCCCCGCTCGCGCTTCGTCCGCAAGGTGCGCAGCTTCGACGGCGGTGGCGGGGCCTGGCTCTATTCGGCATTCCAATTCGGCGGCGGCTCGTGGGCGGTGACGCTTCCAGACGACACAACGGCGCTGGTCACGATCAGCGACCTGCGGGCGATCCTCGGGCTCGAGTGGTTCCGCAGCCGGAGCGTGGCCGGCGTGGCCGAGGTCGGTTACGTCTTCGCCCGGACGATCTCCGCCAACCGCGTACCGGAGTTCAACCCCAACGATACGATCATGCTCTCGGCTGGAGCGACGTTCTGACTCTTTGGACTCGTGGCCGATCCCCGCCTCGCTGCCGCCACACCATGCCACTCCGCTTCTGGATCGTCCTCGGGCTTTCCCTTCTGGCCGGGCTGATGGTCCTCCGGGCGCCACCGCGTGGCGGCAAGCGCCCCGCCAGCTCGGAACCATGGCGGGGCCGGATCAAACCGGTGCCGCCGCCACCGATCCCCCCCGGCCCCCGTGCCGGCTGACTTCCGGCGGTGCCGGCTCCCCCCCACACGCGTCGCGCCCCCGGCCTGCTATCGTGGAGGCCCATTCTCTCCCCACGCCTACCGAGGTCGTCATGCCGTCTGCCGTTCCCAAGCTCCCCGTGACTCCCGAGAGCTCGCCCCCGGCGGTGGGGCTCGGGCTGTGGAAGATCGACCGGGCCGACACCGCCGGGATGGTCGAGGAAGCGCTGCGGGTCGGCTACCGGCACCTCGATTCGGCCTGCGACTACGGCAACGAGGTCGAGGCCGGCGTGGGGATCCGCTCGAGCCTCGCTGCCGGCGTCTGCCGCCGCGAAGATCTGTGGGTGACCTCAAAGCTCTGGAACACCTACCACGACCCACGGCATGTCCGCGCGGCCGCGGAGCGGACGCTCGTCGACCTCGGCCTCGACTACCTCGATCTCTACCTCGTCCATTTCCCGATCGCCCAGCGATTCGTCCCCTTCGATGTCCGCTATCCCCCTGGCTGGATCCACGACCCGACGGCATCCCAGCCGCGGATGGAGATGGTCAACGTCCCGCTGGCCGAGACCTGGGGAGCGATGGAGGAGCTTGTCTGGGCTGGGCTCGTGCGCCGCATCGGCGTTTGCAACTGCTCGACTGCGCTCCTCCGCGATCTCCTCGCCGGGGCGCGAATCCCGCCGGCCGTCCTCCAGGTGGAGCTCCACCCGCTCCTCGCCCAAGAGAAGCTTCTCCGTTTCTGCCGGGAACAGGGGATCGCCGTCACCGCCTTCTCGCCGCTGGGAGCCCCGTCGTACGTCCCCCTCGGCATGGCCCGGCCGGAGGAATCGCTCCTCGATCATCCCCTCATCCGCGACACCGCCAGCGCCTGTGAGCGAACCCCGGCCCAGGTCCTTCTCCGCTGGGGGGTGCAGCGTGGATCGGCCGTGATCCCCAAGACCTCCCGCCGCGAGCGGCTGAAGGAGAACCTCGACCTCTTTGACTTCACCCTCACGGGGGATCGGATGGCGGCGATTTCCGCCCTCGACCGGGGGCAGCGATTCAACGACCCGGGGGTCTTCTGCGAAGCGGCCTTCGGGGCGTTCTGCCCGATCTACGAATGACTCCCGTGGATTCCTCCGGGCACACGGAACGGACACATCCAACCGATAGGCTGGCCTCTCGCTCTGCGGATGACCTGACCTACGGACTGGAAGTGACCCGACCGAGTCCGAGCGATCAGGCGGACCTTTCCTTGTGGCCGTTCGCCGATGCCCTTATGATTCTAGGGTGGGGGGGGGTCGGATGTAGCGCGGGCTGTGCCACCGCTCCGGACCGATGGCCCCACAATCTCTTCTGTCGACGCGTTCTTTCATCACCTTCATCGCTCGATTGCTTCCTCCCTTTCTGAGGAGTCTTCCATGCGCCTCTCCTGTTCCGACCGTCCGTCCAAGGCCGGCTTCACGCTGGTCGAATTGCTCGTGGTCATCGCCATCATCGGCACGCTCGTCGGCCTCCTCCTCCCTGCCGTTCAGGCGGCGCGTGAAGCGGCCCGCCGTAGCGCCTGCTCCAACAATCTCAAGCAAACCGGCCTGGCGTTCATCAATTACGAGGCGGCGAAGAAGTCCTTCCCGGTCGCCGAGAGCCGCTTCTCGGAGGCCGAGAAGACGCAGATGAGCCCGGCCCCGCCCCTCTGGGGCATTGGCGAGGATGCCCAAAAGCCGATGGGGGCGCTCGGGCAGATCCTCCCTTTTGAGGAGCAGACGACGATCTACAACATGTTCAACTGGAAGCGGCCGATCATCGACCCGATCAACATGCCGTCGCCGTTCCCGGGCGGGCAGAACAGCCCCACGGCGATGGCGCCGATCCAAAACTACATCTGTCCGTCGACGCCCAACGTCCCGAGCGATTACAGCACCTACTACTTCGCTCCGGCCGGATTGATGTCGGCTGGCCAGATCCTCAACCTGCCGCGCACCGACTACGTGCCGGTCAAGGGGATCCACAGCTCGCTGGCGACCTGCGTCGGCCTGCCGGCGACGACGACGGAGAATGGACTCCTCAGCACGACCGACTCGATCAACAAGCGGACCGTGAAGGTCGCCGAGTGCATCGATGGCCTGTCAAAGACCATTCTCCTCATCGAAGAAGCCGGCAAACAGCAGAAGTTCTTCAAGGGGCAGATGGTGCCCGGTGGCGCCCCCAGCTACCCAAACATCGCCCTCAACTCCTTCTACGGCGACTGGAACTGTGCCCGTTACACGCGCGGCTACAGCGGGGCGACGATTGCCAACCCCGGAGCGTCCGGCTGCTCGGTGATCAACATTTACAACGACAACAGCCCCTACTCCTTCCACCCGCAGGGGGTGTCGGTGGTCCGCGGCGACGGGTCGGTCGGCTTTCTCTCGCAGGACATCGACAACTTCGTCTACGTGGCGTTTGTCACGCGGGACGGTGGCGAGCCGCTCAACGCCGACCAGTGATCGTCCGAAGCCTGATCGGCGCCGATGGTGTGCCCCGAGGGTTCACAGCGACCCCTTCTGCCGATCTCACTGACCCGGCCGATCGCCAGCGATCGGCCGGGTCGGCCGTTTTCTCCCCCACGCGGACCACCGATGTGATTCCCACCGACCCATTCCTTCCTCCCCTCCCCTT
>CALQRA010000210.1 GCA_943332855.1 Candidatus Kuenenia stuttgartensis | reverse complement strand
TAGGCACGTTCCCCCTGTCGGGTCAATCGGTTCCCGAGTACCGGGATCCAGCTATCCGCGAGGTCATAGAGGGGCCTTATCGCGTGATCTACGAGGTGGCCGATAAAGACATCCGAGTGCTTGCCGTGATCCATGGTGCGCGATTGCTGCCACTGCAGCCTCCAATGGCAGAAAATGTTGAGCCACGCAATGCATCGGACTCGCGATAAAATGCGTGGGCGTGGTTCGCGTAAGGTCGCGAGCCATTAATCGCTGCCGTTCGGCGGCGGAGGTCATCGATGCGTGACAAGCGCCCCGCCCCGCGTTCATGCGGTGCGCCCTCCGGCACCCGAGGCCGGGGATCATTGCCGCCGCCGGTCCCGTGGCCCCGCAGCGGCGGGGCTCACTTCGTCGCCAGCGGTTGCGTCGACCGCAGGTAGGCAAACAGGTCGCGGACCTGCTGGTCGTCGAGGGGCCGGAGTAGCCCGGCGGGCATGATCGACACCGGGCTGCGGTGGAGGTCGTCGATCGCGTCGCGCGGCACGCTCACCGTCCGGCCGTCGGCCGTGCGGAGGAGGACGAGCCCCGGATCCTCGCCGACGACGAACCCCGACAGCGTCCGCCCCTCGTCGGTGACGATGACCGTCGTCTCGTAGCCCTCGCGGATCGTAGCGCTGGGGTTCACGACATGGACGAGGAGCGCTCGTGGATCGCCGCGGTCGTGGCTCGTGAGATCGGGGCCGATCTGCCCCCCCTCGCCGAAGAGCATGTGGCAGGAGGCACAGGTGGTGCGAAACACCGTCCGGCCGAGGATCGGGCTCCCCGATCCTTCCGCGAGCACCTCCCGGATCCGCTCCAGATCGGCGGCTGCGGCGGCCTCTTCGCTCCCCGGCTCGGGGCCAGCGCCAAATCGCTGTGCCACCCTTTCCGCGACGGCTGGCTCGCGATGGAGACGGATCCGGCGAACGACCGACTCCGACACTGATGCGGCCTCGATCGTGCCGGCGTCAATCGCCCCGAGCAGGGCCAGCGCCCAGGCAGGCCTCCCGGCGAGGAGATCAAGCGCCGCCGCGGCCACGACCGGCGGGGCCCCGGGGTGCAGCGCGATCGCGGCGGAGGCGATCGCCGGATCGCTCCACCCCTCGAGGGCCGACAGCGCCGCCGCCCGGACGCGTTCGTCGCCCGGCGCGGTGGCGACCGCGAGCAACACCGGCTCGGCCGCAGGCGCGAGCGTCTCCCCAAGGATCGCGATGTCGGCGAGCCGATCCTCCGGCTTGGCGTCGGCATTCCCCACCACGGCCAGGGCATCGGCCACGGTCGACCCGTCGGCCAGCCGCAGCCGCAGGGCCCGCGAGCCACCGCCAGCCCGGCTGATCGCGGCGAGGAGCTCGGCCGGGACCGCGGCGAGCGACCGGCCGGCAAAGGCCTGCTCGCAGCCCTCGAGGAGGCGGGCCCGGTGGGGCGCGGCGGGGGCCGAGGCGACGAGCCCGGCCGCGGCCAGCTGATCGTCGCGCGTCCCGAGGGCGAGCCTGCGGGCGACGCGCGACTGAAGCACGTCGCGGCCGAGCCGGGAATGCCAGAGCATTCCGTCTTCCCCTCCGAGCCGGGCGAGGGTCGCTGGCCGGTCCTCGGAGAGGAGCCGCTCGACGGCCCACCAGACCAAAAGCGGGATGTGGATGTCGTCGCCGTCGGCGGGAGTCGCCTCCGGATCACGGCCGAGGAGCGCGGCGACCAGCGGCAGCGACTGATCCGGGGGAAGGCGGCGGGCCGAGGCGGCCAATTGGCTGCGCACCCGGGGATCATCCTCGGCGCTTGCCGCCATCTCGAGGCGGGCGAGCAGGGGGGGAGGGACGCGACCGTCGTCACAGGCCAGCCGGACAGCCCACGCCCTCACCCACGGATCGGAGTGCCCGAGCAGGGTGATCCACTCCTCGGCGCTCGGGGGCCCGAGGCGGACCAGCGCCCAGGCAAGATCGAGCGGGAAGGGGGCGGGCCCGGGCGTGGGGCCGAAGAGGAGCCGGGCAATCCGGTCGCGGGCGCCCGCTGGCTGGCGGTGGGCCAGCTCGAGCAGCGCCGTCTGCCGAATCCAGCGATTCGGATCGGAGAGCCGTTCCACGAGGGCCGTGCCGTCGTCCTGGGCGAGGTTGGGGAGCCGGGCAGGGGGGGCGCCCGCAGCCGCGAGCCTCCAGATGCGCCCCCGATCCCGGTCGATCCGCCCCTGGTAGTGGCTGGCATGGTCGATGCGCTGCTCGTAGAAGTCGCAGACATAGAGGGCCCCATCGGGACCGAGCTGGAGGTCGACCGGACGAAACCAGCTGTCATCGCAGGCCAGGGGAATGTCGAGATCCTGGGTGGCGAGGCTCGAGCGATCAGGGCGGATGGCACTGCGGACAACCTGCCCCTGGAGCGGGGCCACGCCGAACAGGCTCCCGGCATACTTTTCGCCGAGCGCCGGGGCGTCGTTGACGGCGAGGGCATGGGTGAATCGCGGGGCGCTGTGGTGGCTGATCGGCTCGAAGAAGCCGAAGGCGAACGGGTTCGACAGCTCCCCATGCTTCTCGAACCCCTTCCGCGAGAAGCCCCCCTGCACGTAATGGAAGCCACGGGTGTCGCCGCCGTTGTGGCCCGAGAGCAACCGGCCGGAAGCGTCGAACTCGACCCCGAAGGCATTCCCTCCCCCTTCGGCGAAGATCTCGTAGCGCCCCGTCGGCGGGTGGTAGCGCCAGATGCATTGGCCGGTCGACACGACCGGCGGGGTAGCTGCCCCGGGTCGACGGACGCGGCTGGTGACCGTGCTCCCCTGGGCGGCGTAGAGCCAGCCATCGGGCCCCCAGCGGAGATTGTTGGCGATCGAGTGGGAATCCTCGATGCCGAAGCCCTCCAGATGGACGACCGGATCGCCGTCGGGCTGATCGTCCCGGTCGGCGTCGGGATAGAAGAGGAGGTAGGGAGGCTGGAGGACCCACAAGCCCCCGGCATCGAAAGCGAAGCTCGAGACGAGGCTCAAGCCATCGACGAAAACCCCATGTTTTTCGGCGATCCCGTCGCCGTCGGCATCCTCGTGGAAGGAGATCTGGTCGAGACCGCGGTCGTGGTGGGGAGGGGCGGCCGGCACCTTGTCGTAGACGCTCCTCAAGAAGGCGTCGCGGCTGACCATCGTCAGCCCCGCCGGCTCCGGGTACTGGATGAACTCGGCCACCCAGATCCGGCCACGGGCATCCCATTTCACCGACAACGGCTGCCGGATGTCCGGCTCGGCGAGGACCAGATCGACACGGAGATCCTCCGCCACCCGGAAGCGGCCCTGTTCGTCGGCGGCAGAGAGTGGCCCCGTGTCGTCGATCCGGCGGAGCGTCGCCTCGACTTCCGCCGCCGGTTCGACCTCCCGTTCCAGGAGCGCCGGAGGCTGGCCGGGAACGATCGCCCCTCCTCGGAACAGCCACCGGCCGGTGAGGCGGAGGGCTTCATCCCCCGCGAACAGCACCGGTGCCGCCACGTTGAATCCGGTCCGTCCGTCCCGCAAGCAGGTCCTGACGACGATCTCAGCCGGCTTTCCGGCCGGCAGGAGCCCGGCAGGGATCCGGAACCGGTCGGGCCCCCCCAAACCGCTGCGGAACCGGGGAGGAAACTCCCCTGCGGCCCCGACGGACTGGCCATTGGCAATCACCTCGACCGCCGCATCGAACGGCTCAACAAACAACTCCAGGGCTCTCCCTTCCCAACCGGCCGGCACGACCACCGAGCAGCGGTACCAGCCGGTGCCATCAAGGCCCCGTTCCGGTTGCCGGAACACCTCTGGCACCGTGACCGGCTTGTCGGCCCTGGGGTCGACGTCGTCAGCCCACACTCCCCCCGCCACGATTGAGACCCACAGCCAAGCGACGGCGGCGGGGATCGGCAGGCGGCGGCTCAAGCGGTATGGACGGGCTGTGATCATCGGTCGGTTTCCCCTCAGGCCCCGGTCATCCACCCTCTTCCCCAAAGGATTTCAGACGGGATTCTATCCGTCTCCGAGCCGTTTCTCCCTCCAGTTCGCAGTCTGCCGACACGCCGTAAGTCCCTATACGGACACAAAGACAGGCAATGCAGGCAATGTAGGCAATCTACGTTAAGTTGAGTGATTTACATGCCTTTCCTCCACTGCTAGCCTGATGCGTTGGTTTTGGAGCCTGAAACTCTCGGAGCAAGCCGCCTTCACCCGATGGACATTGGGGGAAGCGGTTTCAAGGAGGAGTGCCACGATGCGCATGAGGCGAGCAGCGACCTTTCGGTCATGGGCAGGACGCCCCTGGCAGCAGACCTCCCCTTTCGGGCAGCGAGGGCAGCGGCCCGACTTCGAGTCGGCCCTCCGCGGCGCCATCGCCGGCATCGCCTTGGCGACGCTCTCTCCCCTAGGAACCCTTCCCGGACATCTGGCCCCGGCGGCGGCCGCCGCCGAGGTGGCCCACCAGGCTTGGCACACCAGCTACGCCAGCGCGATCGCCCAGGCCGAGCAGACCGGCCGGCCGGTCCTGACCGTGTTCACCGGCAGCGACTGGTGCCCGCACTGCAAAACACTCGAGAAAAACGTCCTCGATTCGGGCGCTTTCCGGGAATGGGCCCAGCAGAACGTCGTTCTCCTGATGATCGACCTCCCCGAGCACGGGATCACGGAAGCCGTCCGGGTGGAACGCTCGAAGGTCTGCATCAAATACGGCGTGCGAAACTTCCCGGCGGTCCTTCTGATCGGCCCTGACGGCACGAAGCTCGCCGAGAAGCGGGGTTACCAGGGGCAGTCACCGGCTTCCTGGATTGCCGACATGACCAAGTCGCTCCCGGAACAGCCCGCCAAGACCGAGGTCGTCTCCACGGCTCCGGCCGCCGCCCCCCCTGGGGTCATCGATTCGCTCGACAAGGCGATCGAAACGGCGCGGGGGGCGAAGCGTCCGATCCTCCTCGTTGTCGCCCGCCCCGGTGACAAGGCCGCCCGGAGCCACTCCGACTCGCTCATCTCCGACCCGGAGTTCGCCCCCTTCGTTCGGGACAACTTCATCGTCGCCCACGTTCCGCCGACAGCCTCCAGCGGCACCCAGGAGGCCGAATCGATGGAAAATCTTCTCGGCGGCGTCGAACTCGCCCCGGATGCGGTCGAGCTGATCGTGACCGACGACGGTCAGACGCCGCTATTCAGCCAATCGGGGGCCCAACCGCCGGCACGGATCGTCCATGGACTGCGGCGCTTCCTCGCCGCCCGCCAAGCGTCCCGGTTCGGCGAGACGGCGCCGCGGCGCTGATCTCGGTCTCGCCCCCCCTCATCACTCCGCAACGCCGGTCGGATCGACGCGCAGCCGGACGAGTTCGTCGTTGATCTCGGCGACGGATGCGCGGAGCTGGTTCATGGCGGTCACGAAGGCCTCGACGGCAGACGCCGATTGGCCCGCACCGACGCGGAGCCGTTCGAGCGAATCGCGGATCTGGCGGGCCCCGGCATTCTGGTTTTCCATGCCGTTGTGGACGTGATCGAGCGCCTGCGTCACCGACTGCACCGGCGCCACGATCCCCGCCAACTGCCGACTGACATCGGTGACCTGCTGGATCCGGGTGCTGACCTCGTTGCGGAAGCGGTCCATCTCCATCGTGCCGCTGGAGACGGCCGATTGCATGTCGCGCACCATCCGCTCGATGTCTTTCGTGGCCAGGGCGGTCTGATCGGCCAGGCGGCGGATCTCCTGGGCCACGATCCGGAAGCCACGACCGGCCTCTCCCGCCTTTTCCGCCTCGATGGTGGCATTGACGGAGAGGAGATTCGTCTGATCGGCCACCTTGGCGATCGTCGTCACCACGGCGTTGATCCCCCCGGCACGCTGGCGGATTGTCGCCAGTTTCCTGGTGAAGGCGGTCATCACCTCGTCGAGCTGACGCATCGACTCCGACATCCGCTCCAGACCGTGCCTGCCGTCGTCGGCGACGCGGGCCGCCTCCCGGGCCGCGAGGGTCACCGCCCCCGTGGCACCGAGGAGCTGCTCGGCGTTCGAGGAAATCTGCGACGCGGCCCCGGAAACGTCTGACACCGAACCACTGAAGCCGCGGACGATCCGCTCCTGCCGCGCCAGCGCCACCGACACGTCAGACTCGACCTCGGTGACGCGGGCTCCGGCCGACTGGAGCCGGCCGATCGTCTCGCGGAGCGCGGCCGACATCCGCCCGACGCCCGCGAGCAACTGCCCCGCCTCGTCTTTCCCGCCGGGCGGCACCACCCCGCTGATGTCACCCGCGGCGATCGATTCGGCGATCGCGGTCGACACGCGCACCGACTCGGTCGTCGATCTGGCCAGCCAGCGGGCGAGGAGGATCGCCGGCAGGCCGACGAGAACAGACGCCAGCGTTCCCGCGAGGAGCTCCCAAGTCCACAGATCCCGGCCGACACGGGTGGCCACAGCGACGAGCACCGCCCCCCCTCGGCCGCCGTCGGCGCGGACCACCGGCGCGGCGACGCGGACCATCGTCCCCTCCACGCGTCCCGCCGAGCGACCGGTGGCGATCGATTCCTTCACCAGCCCCGCGTCAGCTTGGTCGAGGGGGAGCGCGGAATCGGCCGGATTGCCATTGTCATCAATGACCCGGGCCACGAGGGGACTGGAGTAGGCATCGAGGATCCGCACCTCACGGATATCCCCCACGGTCACCTCGCTGACGAGGCGGCGAAGGCCGGGCATGGTGTCGCGTCTGTCCTGGGAGCCAGCCTCGGCGTCGACCGTCGGCGGCCCCTCCTCGGCAAACGTCGTCGCCCTGGCGAGCACCTCCGCCACGCCGTGGGCGCCGGCACGGGCCTGCTCGAGGATCGCCCGCCGGGCGGCGATGGCCTGGAGAGTCGACGTCACCCCGGCGGTGGCCACCACGAGCAGGAAGGACGAAATCGCGATTCTGGACCAGAGCGGCATGCACGGGTTCTCCCGGAGGCTGTCCCCACCGGGGCCACGGTGGAAGGAGAGCCCCGCTGAAAGCTAGTCCGCTTTCGTGGCGGATGCCACCGGCGGGGAGGAATGGACCGGGATCGGGGCCGTCGGGCCGTTTCGCAGGGGCGATGCCGGCGCTGCCGTCAGCCCCCGGCCGGCATGATCGGTGCCACCGCTCCAACTCCCCCAGGGGAGCCCGGGGGTGGCGGCTCGGCGAACGTCACCGTCGGCGCGGCGAGCGGTTCGGCGGCCTGACCGGACGGGAACGTCAGCGCCGATTGCCGCACCTTGCCCGCCAGGGCACATCCCGCGATCGGCGCCAGCGCAAACAGCGGGGACAACAGCCACGGCACCCAGATCAGCCCCCCCCCCACGCAGGCGCCCCCCGGCACAACAGCACCGGCCGGGAGTCGTCGCTGGGGGGATGGCGTCGGCACGATCGTGGCTCTCGAAGGTCGGCAGTCGTCATCGGGCGGTTGCAGCTTGACGGTCCCGGCACGACACCGCCGAGCGGAGCGTGGCTGATACCCTCGGCGAGCCTGCCGGGGCAAGGGAGATTCAAACCCTGCTCGGGGGAGCAGGCACAGTGGCCGAGGCGGGAATTGAACCCGCACGGAGATTGCTCTCCACAGGATTTTAAGTCCCGTGCGTCTGCCTATTTCGCCACTCGGCCCGGAGGCTCAGCGATCGTAGCGGCCGGCACGGGCTCCGGGCAATCGGCGTCGCCGCTACACTGAAGAACTTGCCCAGGTCCTTCCCGCCCCGCCCCGTCCGTCCCGCCCCGTCCGTCCCGCCCCAGCCAGATCCGCTCATTCCTCTTCGAGGTTGCTTTGGAGCCCACCACCGCCCCCGGTCTCTTCCCCACTGCCTTGCTTGCCGATATCGCGGTTCCCGCCGGGATCGATGGATTTCTCGGCACGCGGGCGAGTTTCGGGATGGATGTGGTGCTCGTGGGGCTGCTCGCCACGCTCCCCATCCTCGCCTGGAGCATTTATCTCGTCGCCCGGCGCCGCGACTACGCCGGCCATCGGAAGCTCCAACTGCTGATCGTGGCCGCCCTCGTCGCCGCGATCGTCGTCTTCGAAATCGACGTCCGGCTGATCTCCAACTGGAAACTGCGGGCCGCCCCCAGCCCATTTTGGCCCGCCGGGGTTCTGACGGCCCTCGGCATCCATCTCGTGTTTGCGGTCTCGACCCTCGTCCTCTGGACCTGGGTCGTGTGGGAGGCGTGGAGGCGATTTCCCACCCCGCCGCAG
>CALQRA010000209.1 GCA_943332855.1 Candidatus Kuenenia stuttgartensis | reverse complement strand
GTGGAATGGAAGCGGGCCAACGGCGCGATCCACGATCTTCACCTCCTGCCCGATGGGCACCTTCTGATCCAGGACGGCTGGACGCGCGTCCTCGAGCTCGATGGTGACGGCACCGTGGTGTGGGAATACGACGCCGCAGGGGGCGACAACGCCGGCAAGCCGGTCGAGGTCCATGCCTTCGAGCGGCTCCCCGACGGCGCGACCATGGTCGTCGAATCGGGGCCGGCGCGGATCGTCGAAGTGACGCGCGAGGGGAAGGTGCGGAAGTCGACCAAGCTGGTCGTCAACAACCCGGCCGTTCACTCCGACACGCGCAACGCCCGACGCACTGCCGCCGGAACGATCCTCGTGGCCCACGAGCGCGACGGCGTCGTTCGCGAATATGATCGCGACGGGAAGGTTGTGTGGGAGTATGACGTCCCGCTGTTCGGCAAGGAGGAGAAGCCGGGGCATGGCCCCGAGGCCTTCGGTAATCAGCTTTATTCGGCCGTGCGGCTGGCCAACGGCAACACGCTCATCGGCACGGGCAACGGCCACTCGGTGCTCGAGGTCACGCCGGCGAAGGAGATCGTCTGGCGGGTCGAGCAGAACGATCTCCCGGGGATCACGCTGGCGTGGGTGACCCAGGTGTGGCGGCTCCCCAACGGCAACACCCGATTCGTGAATTGCCATGCCGGCCCGGAGAACCCGCAGATCATCGAGGTCACGGCGGAGAAGAAAGTCGTGTGGAGCTTTCGCGACTTCGAGACCTTCGGCGACTCGATGCCCGTCGCGGTCGTCCTCGAGTAGAAGAGCCCCCCGCCGGGCCCTGCGGCAGAGGCTGCAGCGTCGGGGAACCCCTACCGAGCGGCGCCGCGCGACACCCGCTTCGGGGAGCGATCAGCCGCCGGCCCGACCAGCGGCGGACGCGGCTCGGGGTGCTGGGCAAGGAGGGCCCGCAGTCGGGCGACGTCCTCCGGGCGCTGCGTGGCGACGTTTCTCGTCTCCACGGGGTCGTGGTTCATGTCGTAAAGCTCGATCTCGGCCTGGTCGGGGGCGGCCCCAAACTCTCTCCACTCGCACAGCCGCAGGTCAGCGGTGCGAATCGCGCGACCGAGTCGTTTTCCGCGCGGATAAACCTGGATGCAGTGATCGCGAGCCGGAGCCGAGGGATCGGCGAGGGAGCGGGCGAAGCTTTGGCCGTCGCGTCCGGCGACGGATGGCAGGCCGGTGAGATCGAGAAGCGTGGGGAGGACGTCGACGCTCTCCACGAGCGCCGCGGTCGTCTCGCCCCGGCGCATGCCGGGGGCGGAAACGATCAGCGGGATCCGGGTCGCCTGCTCGTAGTTGGTGTGCTTGCACCACAGACCGTGGTCGCCGAGATGCCAGCCGTGATCGCCCCACAGGACCACGATCGTGTCGTCGGCGAGACCGGTGTCATCGAGGGCGTCGAGGAGTTTGCCCACCTGCGCATCCATGAAGCTCGCGGCGGCGTAATAGCCATGGACGAGGCGCCGCGCCAGGGCCTCGTCGACGGGCCCCTTGTCGGGGGCATCCTTGTATTGACGAAGTTCACCCCAGTCGGAGGACGCGTACGGGGGCGCACCGATCGGGGCCACGGTCGTCTCCGCACGGGGCAGGGCGTCGGGGTCGTGGAGGTCCCAGTACCGCTTCGGGGCGACGAACGGGAGATGCGGGCGGAGGAACCCCACCGCGAGGAAGAACGGCTTTCCGGGCGTGGCCGCCGCCGCCCGGATTCGCCTCACGGCCTCGGCGGCGATCCTGCCGTCGTCGTAGGCTTCGTCGTCGACCCTTGCGCTCTCGGTGGCACTGCCGCGCGGAAGTTTTTCGGGAGACCGGCCCTCGAAGCGGGCTTCCTCGCGGCTCGGCCCCTGGTTCTCGGGGAGCTGGTATTGCACGGTCTTGCCCCGGAAGAGCGGCTCGTCCCAGCTGGCCTCGTCGTCGTGATTGCCGTGGCCGACATGGAAGATCTTGCCGAGTGCCGACGCGTGAAAGCCCCCGTCACGGAAGAGTTGGGGAAGCGTGCGGACCGTGGGCGCGGCGCGACGGAAGTTCGTCGCGAGGTCGTAGATCCCGAGCGACTGGGGGCGGAATCCCGTCAGCAGCGCGTTTCGCGACGGTGAGCAGACGGCCTGATTGCAGTAGGCCCGTTCGAAGCGGACACCCCTGGCGGCGAGTCGGTCGATGTTGGGAGTCTTGGCAAGGGCGTCGCCGTAGCAGCCGATCGCCGGCTTGAGGTCGTCGACACACACGAGCAAGACATTGACGCGGCCTGCCGTGGAGGTCGGATCGTCCGCAGCCAACCCCACCCCCGCGGAGATCGCCAAGATCGCGGCCGCAAGGCATCGACCGAAGATCCGGATCACGGGGACACCTCTGGGGGGCTTTGTTCGACGGTCAGTGTTCGATAGTCAGTGTTCGATTGCGAGGCGGCCGTGAGCGTGGAGCGGTCGTTGCACGGTGGCCGCGGGGAGAACTCCTCCAGGCGTCTCGCGGCGTTGCCGCGGCGGCTGCCGTCGGGGCATGATAGACGATCATCTGCCCAATCCATTTCCGCCCGATCGCGCCCTAGCGTCGGACGATTCCTCCCGGAAGATTCCCATGGACTCCACCGACCCCAAGGATGATGCCGGTGCGACACGCCCCTGTGAATCGCGCCCGGCCTGTCCGGTGTGTGGCGGGCGGCTGATTGAGATCCGGGCGAAGTTCCACTGCGAGCAGTGCCACCGGATCTGCGAGACCTGCTGCGAAGGGGGACGGGGTTAGCCCCCGTTGCCCATCGAGCGTCACGGGATCCTTCGGCCCACGTTGCAAACGAGGAACGGCCTGCGATTCCCTTTGGGTGTGGCCTGGAATTATGCCTCCGGACCGCGAAAACATTCGTCAAGATAGTTGAGGAGATCTTGGTAATCATTCAGTGCCAGCCGCACGAATGAGGGGTCGTTGCGGATCATCGCATCAACCACATCCATGGTTCCAGTGCCGGTGTCACTTGCCTGACGCACGGCCTCGGGCATCAAGCAGAGGTTCTTGCCCCCCGCGCCAGTAACAGTCCACACTACTTTTCCACGGTAGCTTGTCAACGCATCTGTTATGCGGCGGTAAGCACGGTCGTTCCCTTCCTTGTACCGCAATGTGATCAGCGGAGGGAAAGTGGGTATCTGTCCGCCTGCGGTGACTTCGCTCGGTCGGACGGCGTACCAATCCAATTCACCAAGTCGTTCTAGAACCTCGATGATTCTGGCCAAATTATTTCCCCAGGAAGTCGGTTGTCGTGAAGCCTTGAGGGTTGAGGGCGCTCAACGCGGCGAGGTATTTTTCCAGCGGCATGGGCTGCGCGGAAAAGCGAGGGTCGTAAACCATCCCATCGACCACGTAGACCTGATGGTATTTGTAGGCAGTAGTTGTTCCGTGTTCGGTCACAAGGAGATCCCGGCCCTTCGGCGGAGTAAGCTCAATGATATGACCTTTCCGATTGTTAGCGCGCCAAAGGTTTTCGGCCAGGTCGTTGCAGTCGACGGTGTCGATGTTCCTGACGAGCGATTGGAATTGAGTGCTGCCGATATGATCAGAGAGCGGCGTGCCTAAGCCAGGAGAGATCGTACTTCCCGTTGCTGGTGGGATCGTATCATCAGCGCCTTTCGCTACTGCAGTTCCGGCATCCTTTGCCGCTTCGGCAGCGTTGTCAACGACGCCAGAGACGCGTGGCTTGGGCTTTCCGCCGAAGAGGATTGAGGCGATCGGGGCCGGGATCCATCGAAGGTACCCGCCCGTGGCGGCGTTGGCAGCCTGGCTCGCACGACTTGTGGCGGCGTCGTCGATTGCCTCGGCCGCAATGGCCCGCGCGGCGCCAGTCAAACCCTTGCCGCGGCTCAACGCTACCCCACCCGGCACCATCACCGCGGCCGAATTGATGTACTGCTCCGACGGGGGCTCCACCGGCTCGAGGTACTGCGTCCCGTCGGCAAACGTGTATCTGATCACCCGTCCTGCGGAATCGACGTCGCGACTCGAGATTGGAGCGCCATGGTCGTGGACCATCTTCGCCAAGCCGGTCAAACCCCTTGCGGCTTCGACATCGCCTGGCCGGAACACGGGAACGTCGTCGCCCCAGTCCGGCTCACCCATGCTCGTGAACTGGGAGAACGCCGTGACCCCCGGCAGCCGCAGGGGCCTCGGATCGTCCCGGGGCTCGCCGTCTGGTGCCCCGTCGCCGTACGAGTGTTCCCCGTCCGACATCAGGATGACCTGCCACCCGCCGTCATCGCCCGTCCACACGGCCGTGACGACCCCCGGCCCGTCGTCGCTACCGGTTTGGTAGACCAGCGGCGTGGTCGTCACGGTCGATTGGCCGTCCGCAAGCGTGAGCGAGGTTGAACCGGTTGATCCCGATTGGCTCCGCCCGCCCGAAGGACCCGTCTGCAAGGCGTCGTAGAGAACGAATGGCAGCCGACCTGTGCCTGAAACGGCCGCGGGCCCTGTTCGGCCCCCGCCAGTGCCGCCGGTAACCTGCGACGACAACGCTGGGCCATTCGTATTCACCCCACCGGTGGAGCCGAACGTCGAGCCGCCACCCCAGGATTCGGCGCTGCAGGAGAGCCACAGATCGCCAACGGATGTGGTGACGCCAGAGCCTGTGTTCGGGGTAGGAGTCGAGGTGGTTCCGGATGAGTGAGGAGCGGGGCTCGAGCAAGTCAGAATGACGAAAGCGCCCCGGTGCCGAGCGGGGCGGGAGCAGGCCCTGCCGCGTTCCACGACTCCGGTCCCAAGCCAGCAAGCATCGCCCGGGGTTCAAGGAACTCAATCGCTACGAGCAAAGGAGCATGTGTGTAGGGGGGACGTCTGGTTGCCTTGCGCCGATTCACTGGACTTCTCCTCGGAAGACCTCTCGGGAGAGATCGCATCGCCTCTCCCAGGATCCACCGTATGAAAGGCTTTCATCTCCGTCAAGAAATCGGTTCGACGAGGAAATGCGAAGGGTCGCCCTTCATGACACCATGCCTGCCGAGGCGGGCGCGGGTGAGAGCCTGTGGCCGGCCGTGGCGATCGCTTGGCGTCTGAATCAAGCCGTCTGGAAACGACGCGAGCCAGCACCGTTGTCGGCGCTGGCTCGCGAAGGATGGAGGCGGCGGGAGTCGAACCCGCGTCCCGTGATGATTCAGAACAAACGTCTACGTGCGTATTCGGTCGATTTGAGTCTCGTGGATGCGCCCCCGGCCGACAGGGTTCGTCATCCGCCAGCCAGGAACTTTTTTAGCCCTACCCGTACCCGGCGGTGGAGTGGAGCGAGTCGGATTTGGCGACCGATTGGGAGGCCCTTCCGACTGGGGCCATCGCTCGGGGCTACTTAATTAGGCAGCCAGAGAAAACTGAGCTTCTGCAATTGAAGCTTGGTCGACTTTTAACGTGGCCAGCCGACCAACCACGACACGCAATCTGAACCTCTTGCATCCGGTCGAAACCAGTACGCCCCCTTGTCTCTCAATCCCCCAACCGGAGTCGGGGAGCTCAAGCGAAGCTCACTCCCTCCATCGGCTGGTCGGCGGCCGGTTCGTCAGGCTGGGTTGAACCACCGGGAACACCCGGAGAATCAGGGCCAAAACCGGACAAAAAACCAAGCGCGGGCCAGCGATCGAGGTACTGTCCGGGCCGGCTCGGGCTGGCCCGGACGTCTCGGATCGGCTGGGGAGCCGTCCGATGAGCGACTTTCCCATCCTAGCAAACCCTCGGGGCTGTAGCGGTCCTGGCGCTGAAAAGAAGGAAATTTCAGGGGGAAACCCTCCTGGACACCCCCCGGGGACGCCCCGGCAGGGAATGTTTGGAAGGTGACGGACACCGTTGTCCGCCCAGCCCGCCCAGAGCCCCGTTGACTCCCCTTCCATGGCATCCGTACTCTTCGTAAGGTCTTTCGCGGCCAAGCCTTCCACCGGCCGCACACCCTCTGGTGACACGCCCATGTGCGCCGCCCGGCCCTTCTTCGGCAAGCTCCGTCTCCCGTTGGTCGTTGTCGTCGGGCTCCTGCTGCTCAGTGCGGCACCGGCCCGGGCCCAGGATTGGGCCAAGCAGATGTTCTCGGAGACGAGCCACAACTTCGGCAACGTTGCCCGCGGCGCGAAGACGGAGCACCGGTTCGTTTTCCGCAACAAGTACAAGGAAGACCTCCGTGTCGTCGGCGTGCGCACCAGCTGCGGCTGCACCACTCCGACGATCACCAAGAAGGATCTGAAGACCCACGAGACCTCCGAGGTCGTGGCGACGTTCAACACCAAGACGTTCCTCGGCCAGCACGGGGCGACGCTGACGGTCACCTTCGACAAGCCGTTCTTTGCTGAGGTGCAACTGCGCGTCACGGGGAACATCCGCGGCGACGTGACGTTCGATCCCCCCTTCATTGATCTCGGCAACGTCGATCTCGGCAAGGGGGCCGAACGGAAGGTGCGCGTCACCCACTCCGGCAGCACGCCCTGGGAGATCAAGGACGTGCGGAGCGTGAACTCAAACTTCGCCGTCACCCTCTCCCCGCCACTCCACACCTCGTCGCAGTCGGCCTACGACCTGACCTTGAGTCTCAAGCCGGAGTCGCCCGCCGGGTACGTCAAGGGGCAACTGCTCCTGGTGACCAACGATCCCCGTGCCCCGCAGATCCCGATGGATGTCGAGGGGCGTGTCGTCGCCGAAGTGACGGTCAGCCCGCAGCTACTCGCCCTCGGGAGCGTGCTGCCCGGTGGCTCGGTGACGAAGAACGTCGTCGTCCGTGCCAACCGCCCCTTCAAGGTGACCGGCGTGGAGTGCGGCCCCGACGGCTGCATCACCTGCCCGGTGAAGGAGACCCCCGCCCCGGTCCACATCCTCCCGGTCACGTTCCAGGCCGGAGAGATGACCGGGAAAATCGAGCGCCAGATCCAGATCTCCACCGATCTCGGCGCCGGAGCGGTGCCGGTGGTGACGGTCCAGGCGACCGTCGAAGGGCAGGCTGGCGGCGCCGGTGAACCCGCCGCAGCCCAGCCGACGGCAACGCAGACCTCGGCCGTTGTCGTCGTGCCGACCACGGTCCTTCCCTGACGCACGGCGTTGGGCGGGTCGGAGGGGATCGACCGCAGCTGTGACAACGCCGGCGGCCGCCACGGTGGGATTCCCACCGCGGTGGCCGCGGCTGTTTCCAGCTTGAGAGGCGAAGTCAGCGCGCGGAGCGCGGCTGCCAGTCGCGGGGGGCAACACCGTTGTAGATCGACAGCGGACGGATGATCCGGTTGTCGCCGACTTGCTCGATGACATGGGCCGTCCACCCGCTCATCCGCGCGACGACGAAGATCGGCGTGAAGACGCGCACCGGCAGGCCGAGGGCATGGTAGACGCGGGCGGCGGGCCAATCGAGGTTGGGACGAAGCTGCTTGCGCTCGAGCATCATTCGTTCCACGGCGTCGGCCAACTGCTCGAGGGGGAGGCCCGCTCCATTTCCGACGAGACGGCGGCACAGCGCCCCCAAGATCCGGGCCCGAACGTCGCCGTCCTTGTAGACGCGGTGGCCGAATCCCATCACCACCTTCCTGGCGGCGAACCGCTCCTCCAGCCAGGGGATGACCCGATCGAGGGAACCGATCTCGGCCAGGGCCTCGAGCACCTGTTCATTGGCACCACCATGCAGCGGCCCCTTCAGCGCCCCGATCGCCGCCACGATCCCCGAATGCATGTCAGAACCGGTGGAGACGACCGTCCGTGCGGCGAACGTCGAGGCGTTGAACTCGTGTTCGGCATAGAGGACGAGGGTCGTGCCGAAGATCGAGGCCTCCGCGGCGCTCGGCGCGCGGCCAATGAGTCGCTCGAGGAGCGCCGCGGCGATCGATCCTTCCGGCCAGGGGGCTACCGGCCTCCCGGCGGAGAGATCGAGCCAGGCGGCGAGGATCGCCGGCACTTGTCCGAGGAGGCGCTCCGCCTGCAGCACGAGGCTCTCGTGCGCCCCGGGCTGTTGGTCAAGCTCGATCTGCCCGAGGATGCTGACGCCTGTCCGGAGGGCATCCATCGGCGCGGCGTCGGGGGTCCGGGCGGCCAGCACCCGCAGCGCTTCGATGACGGTCGGATCGAGTGACGCCGCAGCCTCGTGCACCCGGCGGGTGAAGGCGGCGTGTTCGGCGGCGTTGGGCAGCTCGCCATGGAGGAGGAGGTGGGCGACATCTTCGAAGTCTCCGGCCTCCG
>CALQRA010000208.1 GCA_943332855.1 Candidatus Kuenenia stuttgartensis | reverse complement strand
CGCGGCAGCTCGACGAGGCGACGCTGGTTCGCTGGCTCGCCCTGCTTGACGCCCCGCCACACCCCTTTGCGGCGATTGCGGCTGCGACTGAGCGAGCGGAGGCGGTGCAGCTTGTCGCCGCTCTCGCCGGGCAGCTGGCGGCCGAGACTGCCAAACGCGAGGCCCGGCGCAGCGATCCGGCCCGCGGTGCGAGCCCCGCGGACGAGCTGTTCTGGTTTCGCGCCGATGATCCGGGGATCGCTGTCGATCCGGCCGGGAGGGTTGTCAGGTGGCCCGACCGGGACGGGCTGGCCGACGATGCGATTCCCCTCCCGGACTCCACCGGGCCGAGCGTCGGCAGGGCGGTCATCGGTGGCCGGGAGCAGCCGGTGGTGCGCTTCGATGGCAGCGCGCTGCTGGCGGCAGGCCGGGAGGTGCCGGCGGTCGGCGCGCTCACCGTCCTCTTTCGCCCGGCCGACGACGCCGAGCCGGGGCAGCGTCTCCTCGGCTGGGAGGATGCCGCCGCCGGGCAGCATGGCGTCGGGCTGATTGCCGAGAAGTCGGGGGGGCTGCATGCGATCCTCCGCCGCGGAAGTGGCAACGGCGACATCGTCGTCGGCCCCGTCAGCGAGCCAGGGGGCTTTCAGCTCGTGACACTCATCTGGGGCCCCGGTGGCACGAAGCTCTTCCGCCATGGCGAGCTGGCAGGATCGAGCACCGCCATCGAGTCGGTGTCGTCAGCGCCCGACATCCGCGCCCTGCGGATCGGTGGGGCCGGCTCGGGGGCGGGCCCGAGTTTCCGCGGCGACGTGGCCGAGCTGCGCGTCGTCGCCGGTGCGCTCGACGAGACGACGCGCGGGCGGATCGAGGCAGAGATCCGCGCCCGCTGGCTCGAGGAGCCCGCCGTTGCCCTGGAATCCACCGGCGCCGAGACCTTCGATTTCCTCACCGGGTCGACCAGCCCCTTTGCCCGCTCCGCCGACGATCGGGATGCCTGGCTCGACGACGACGCGCGAAAGCGCCTCGACAGCCTCCGCGCCGAGCAGACAAGCCTGCAACAGAAGCCCGCGGTGGAGATTCCCCGCGGCGTGGTCGTTCAGGATGGCGGCGTGCCTGGCACGCGGCACGAGGGCTTTCAGGATGCGGCGGTGTTCATCCGGGGAAATCCTGCCAACCTGGGCCATGTCGTGGCACGCGGGTTTCCGCGGGTGCTCGTCGCCGGCGCGCCGACGCCGATCGGCGCGGGGAGTGGCCGGCGTGAGCTAGCGGCGTGGCTCGCGAGCCCCTCCCATCCGCTCACGGCGCGGGTCATGGTCAATCGGCTCTGGCAGCATCACTTTGGTAACGGCATTGTCCCGGTCGAGGGGGGCTTTGGCCTCCGGGGAGAGCCGCCGAGCCATCCGGCGCTCCTCGATCATCTCGCCAGCCGATTTGTTGAGTCGGGCTGGTCGGTGAAGACCATGCACCGGCTGATGATGCGCTCGAGCACCTACCGGCAGGGGAGCCGGGCCGATGCGGCTACGCTGGCCGCCGATCCCGGCAACCGGCACCTCGCCCGGATGCCCCGGCAGCGGCTGGAGGCGGAGGCGATCCGCGACGCGTGCCTGGCCGTCTCCGGCCGGCTCGACGCCACGCCGGGGGGCCCGGCGTTTACTGATCTCATGACACCGCGGCGGAGCCTCTATCTGATGGCGACCCGGACCGGCGCCAAGACGACCGGCTTCGGCGCGCTGTTTGATGGGGCCGATTGCGGCGCGATCGTCGAGGCGCGGAAAGCCTCGACCGTCGCCCCCCAAGCCCTCTTCCTCCTCAACGATCCGTTCATGCTCGACTCGGCCGACGCCCTCGCGGCGCGGATCGCCCGCGAGAGCCCTGAGGAAGATCCCGGGGCGAGGCTCGAGCGGCTGCACGAGATCCTCTTCGGTCGGTTGCCGAGCGACGAAGAAAGGGAGCTCAGCCGCCGGTTCCTCGCCGAGTCGGGAAGCGATGGCTGGGCCCGGCTGTGCCATCTCCTCCTCTGCAGCAATGAGCTCATCCATGTCGACTGACGAGCCGAGTGAATCGACGCGCCGCGATCTCCTCCGCCGCACCGGCGCCGGCTTCGGCGGCCTGGCGCTGGCGGCGCTGCTGCAGGGGGGAAGTGCGCTCGCCGCGGAGGCCGAGGCCAATCCGCTCGCGCCGCGCTCGCCCCATTTTCCCCCTCGGGCCAAGCGCGTGATCTTCCTGTTCATGCCAGGGGGGCCGTCGCAGGTCGACACCTTCGATCCGAAGCCGCGGCTGACGGCCGACGACGGCAAGCCGGCGCCGAAGGCCTATCTCGGCCAGCAGCGCACGCTCCTGGCTTCCCCCTGGAAGTTCGCCCGCCATGGTCAATCCGGGATCGACGTCAGCACGCTTTTTCCCCACACGGCCAAGCAGGCTGATCGCCTCTGCGTGATCCGTTCGATGGTCACAGACGACCCGAATCATCCGGGGGGCTGCCTGTTGATGAATACCGGCGAGCGGGTTTTCTCCCGGCCGAGCCTCGGAAGCTGGGTGACCTACGGCCTGGGGTCGGAGAATGAAAACCTCCCCGGCTTCATGGCGATCGGGCCGGGGCCGCTCATCGAGGGGGCGCGGCAGTACGGGGCGAGCTTTCTTCCGGCGGCCCACCAGGGGACGTTCGTGTCTGATCTCGAGGCGCCGATCCGGAATCTCGCCAACGCCCGCATCAGCCCGGCCCAGCAGCGGCGCGATCTCGATGCGCTGGCCCGCTTCAACGAGCTCCATCGGGCGAGCCGGAGCGACGACAGCCGGTTGGCGGCGCGGATCGCCGCCTTCGAGCTCGCCTACCGGATGCAATTCGAAGCCCCGGAAGCCTTCGAGCTCGCCGGCGAGACGTCCGCCACGCGGCGCCTCTACGGCCTCGATGAGCCAGCCACTGCTACGTTCGGCCGGCAGTGTCTCCTCGCCCGGCGGCTGGTTGAGCGCGGCGTCCGGTTCGTGCAGCTCTACCACACGACCGGTGGCTTCCAACCCTGGGATCAGCACTCCGATCTCAAGGGGGGGCATGAGAAAAACGCGCTGGCAACCGATCTTCCCGTGGCCGGGCTCTTGGCCGATCTCGCGGCCCGCGGGCTCCTCGAGGAGACGCTCGTGATCTGGGGAGGCGAGTTTGGCCGGACGCCCGCCCGGGAAGGGAATGCCGACGGCCGCGACCATCATCCCTACGGCTTCACGATGTGGCTCGCCGGCGGGGGGGTGAAGGGGGGATTGATCCACGGGGCGACCGATGACTTCGGCTGGGACGCGATCGAGGGGCGCGTTCATGTTCACGATCTCCACGCCACGATTCTCCACCTCGTCGGCCTCGACCACGAGCGGCTCACCTACCGCCATGCCGGCCGCGACTACCGGCTCACCGACGTTTCCGGCACGGTCGTGCGCGACATCCTCGCGTGAAGCGGGGTCGCGGCGCGGGCTCTCTCCGGGGCCTGCATGGCGTCAAACCGACGCACGTGACTGGCGCTTGGAGATGGTGCCGTTCGTACCGTTCAGCAGTGGGTTACGGCGTTGTCAGCTTGTTTGGAAAGCTCGTTTGCGACATCTGGATTCGGGCAGAAACAGGCGAAAGATCGACTTTCGCGGCGTCGTCTCGAAAGCGGGATGGGGGGAGAGGCGAGTCCCAAGGAAGGTGGGCTTGACGTTTTTCCGAGGGGGTCGTGAGAATCCGTCCGCGACTACGTGCAAAGGGACTGAGCCGGCCCTGATGCCTTGTTCGTCGGCCCTGTGAGGGAGCGACAAAAGGATTGCCATCGCTCCTCGCTGGTTTCGGTTTCTCCCCGTGGCCATTTCAAGCAGTCGCCTTCCGCCAGGCGGATCGGTGGACGGCTGTTGAAGGGGCCGTTTTCTGGTTTTCACCCACTTTTTATCGGAGCATCTGATGAGATCACACGTTCGAGGTTCTCTGGTGGCGATCGCCATGGCGTCGGTCGGATTGCTGGCGGCAAGCCCGGTCGCCACGGCGGAGATTCTTCGCCTGAGGGGCACGCTGGTGTCGCAGGTATCGACCCCCACGCCGACGGGGTCTGGTTACGCGACGATCGACATTGACACGGTGGCCCGCACGCTCGTGTTTCAATCGACGTACCAGGGGCTCAACAACAACGTCAGCGCGTCGCACATCCACGCCCAGGCGACGGCAAGCCCGTACGTGTTTCCCAGTGGAGCCAACTGGACGGTCGCGTTGAACTTCTCCGGAAGCCCCAGCTCCACCGGTTCAGGTGCGGCTGCCGCGACGTTCGGCCCCACCACCTACACCCCGGCAAATCTTTCGACGGGCTTCGTGACCGCGCAAGGCGGCAATGCCAACACCGCCTTCGACAACTTCGTGACGTTCCTGAGCACCGGCCAGGCCTATTACAACCTCCACACGAGCCTCAATACCCCGAACACGGGTGCAGGCAATGCGGGTGGATCGCTGGGGGCCTTCTTCACGGCCGTCCCAGAGATCGATCCCACTTCCTTCGGCAGCGTCTTGGCCCTGCTGACTGGCTCGCTGGGGCTCCTCGAGCGGCGCACGCGGCGGCTCCGGCTGACGACGACCGGCTGAACGACTTCTTAAAACGCTTTGTGGCAAAAGTCAGCCCTGACCT
The DNA here is from genome assembly GCA_943332855.1 of Candidatus Kuenenia stuttgartensis. GTDB lineage: Bacteria > Planctomycetota > Planctomycetia > Pirellulales > UBA1268 > QWOP01. Next base: position 3,803 of record CALQRA010000208.1, on the reverse strand, counting down.
TTTGTCACTGCTTGGAGTCTTCGACGACCGGGCCGGGCATCGCAAGGTGCCCGGCCCGGCTCGTTGTGTGAAGCTTTGGTCGCAGCGTTCGGGAGCTTCGTGGGCCGCTTCAAGCCCTGGGACGTTACTTCACGCGAGGAGACCGAGGAGAATCGCGATCAGTCCGGGGCTACGCCTGCCCTGCCGCGAGGAAGCGATCGACGAGGTCGGCATAGGCGGCGAGCGAATGCCCCTGGAAGGGATTGAAGAGCCCGCGGGCGATGTTTCGCCCCTGGGCGTCGAGCCGTGGAGAGGCCTCTTCCGCCTCGATCTGCTCGATGAGAGCCGCAAGCTCGTCGGCATCCATTGGCTTGAGGCCTGTGTCTTTGACGTCCAACTCCCCGTCGGCTCTCGCCCCGTCGGAAGCCGCCATGCCGAAGGTCCGCGGCACTCGGTCAAACCGGGTGAACGCGTCACCGGCGAGACGGACACAGCGGCCGAAATGGACGTAGGGCAACACCGCCCTCGGCACCGGATCGCTGCCATTGACGAAGGCCACATACCGACCGCGAAACCGGCGGGCGAGGAGGCGGGCCAGATCGGGCATCGCCACCATCGGTTGGCCGAACGTGACAACACCCGCCACATCGAATCCCGCCTCCTCCAGCCGATGGGCCCCCACCACCGCCAGCGCCCCCCCCAAGCTGTGCCCCGTCAGCCAGACGCGCTTCGCACAACAGCGGCGAAGCCGGGTGACAAGGTTGTCATGGATGTCCGTATAGCCATCGGCAAAGCCGGCGTGGAGGCGCCCCGCGGGGGTGCGCCGCCGGATGACTTTGAGATTCTGGAGGATCGAGCCGCCGCCCTGTGTGCCCCGGAAGGCGAGGATCGCGTTGCTGCCGGCGTGGATCACGGAGACCGTCATCGGGAAGGCGTCGACGCCGCGCCCGGAGAGCAGATGTCCGCTGAGGCCGAGGGCGCGGAGCTTCTCGAGCCCGACAGGCTCCGGGTCGTAGGCGATTGCCGAGCAATCAACCATCAGCCGGATGAACGGCCAGGCAACGGTGTCGGCACTCGACCACACCGGGGGGAGAAACCCTTGGGCGTCTTCAGCCATGAAAGCCTCCACGGGCAGCGAGGGCCCGACAGGCTTCAGGCCTCGCTGTCGAGCGTAAACAGGTCGAGGAGCTCGTCGCGGGAAAGGTCCTTAAAGCCACCGGCGTCGGCCCCGATCACCCCTTCGGCAAGGCTCAGCTTCTCTGACTGGCGGGCGAGGATCTTCTCCTCGAGCGTGCCACGGGAGACGAGCTTGTAGACGGTGACGTTCCTGGTCTGGCCGATCCGGTAGGCCCGGTCCATGGCCTGCGCGTCGTTGGCCGGATTCCAGTCGTGATCATAGAAAATTACGGTGTCGGCGCCGACGAGATTGAGCCCGGTGCCGGCGGCCCGCGTCGAGAGGAGGAAGGCGTGGATCGAGGCGTCGGCATTGAAGGTGTCCGCGAGCTTCGCCCGGTCGAGGGCCGGCGTGCTCCCGTCAATCCGCAGCGACGTCACCCCCCACTGGCCGAACCAGTGGGCGATGAGATCGAGGACGCGCGTGCTCTGCGAGAAGACGAGCGCCCGATGCCCCCCGTCGACCACTTCCTCGATCAGTTCCTGGAGGAGATCGAGCTTGCCGGAATCGGCCGGCAGGGCACTGCGGGGAGAAGCGAGCCCCGACCCGATGAGCGGGTGGTTGCAGATGTTCTGAAGCTTTGTCAGCGCTGCGAAGATGTGGGTCTGGGAGCGGGCCACGCCGTTGCGCTCCACCGCCTCACGCATTTGGCGAAATTCGACGCTGTCGCGAACGGCGTTGTAGAGCGTCACCTGGAGCGGCGTGAGGGGCACCTGCCGCTCGACGATGATCTTCTCGGGGAGATCCCGGGCGACGGCGCTCTTGAGCCGCCGAAGCACGAACGGCCGGATGCGGGGGATGAGCTGGTCATTAACGGCCGGCCAGTCGACCCGACTGTTGATCGTGTAGCGGCGCCGGAAGGCAGCCCGCGAGTCGAGAAACCCCGGCATGGCGAAGTCGAACAGCGACCACAGCTCCTCGAGCTTGTTTTGGATCGGCGTGCCGGTGAGGGCGAGCTTGTGACGGCCGGGAATTGTCTTGATCGCCTTGGAGCGCTGGGCATCGGGATTCTTGATCGTATGCCCCTCGTCGACGATGACGTACAGCCAGGGGATGCGGTTGAGGGTGTCGTGATCGATCCGGGCGCAATCGAAGCTCGTGATCACAAACAGCCCGGGGCTGTCGGCCGGGGCGTCGGCCGCCGCCATCAACCGCTCCACCTGCCGGCCGCGCGCGGGCCCGTGGAAGAGGAGCGTCTGGCTGTGCTCGAGAAACTTCCCGATCTCGCTGCGCCAATTGAGCATCACCGAGGTGGGGCAGATGATGAGCACCGGGAGGCGCGAAGCGCCCGTCTCGCGGACCCGTTCCACGGCCGTGAGCGTCTGGAGCGTCTTCCCGAGGCCCATGTCATCGGCGAGGATGCCATTGAGGCCGAAGCGCTGGAGGAAGCAGAGCCAGTTGACGCCATGCCGCTGGTAGGGGCGCAGCTGCACGCCGGCGCGCAGATTCGCGGGAAGCGGCACCTCCTCGATCTGGTCGAAATCGGCCAGACAGGCGAGGAAATGCCCAAACGCCTCCGTCGGCCGGATCCCGCCGAGCGCGGCGAAGGCCCCGAGCACCCGCTCCCTGTCAGCGGCGGGAAACTCAAATCCCTCCCCCACGAGCGTCAGGCCGAGGGACGCCGCGGTGCGTTCGATCGCGGTGACGCGCTCGGCGTCGATCGCGATCCAGGCCCCGCGGCGGCGGATCCAGCGCTCACCGCCGGCGTGCGCGGCAAAAGCCTCGTCGTGGCCGATCTGGAAGCGCTCATGGCGGTAGATCGGCTCGACCCGGAGGAGCGACTGGCCGTGGCGCTCGACGACGCCGACCCGGAAGTCGGTCGTCGCCGGCGCGCCGATGATCCGGTGCGTCTCGGCCACCCCCGGGCCGCGGACGATTCCGCCAACGGCAGCCGCGTGGCTCCCGAGGAGCTCGAGAAACGCCGGGATGTCCGTGCCGTGGAGCGGCAGGAAGGCGCCGTCGAGAAGGAGGAGCCGATCGAGCGGGCTGGCGATGAGGGGGATGCGGACGAGGCGCTGCTGGTCGGAATGCCATCCCTCCCTGGCCCGGAGGAGGGCGAGGTCGACCGGTTTGGCGACCGTCGCACCGTCGGGGGCGACGAGCGTCGACGTGACGACGAGAGCATCGTCGGGGCCGAGAGCCAAGCTCACCCGCGGATGGGCCGGGCCGACGACGAGGTTCTCTCCGCTGCCCTCGAGCATCAGCGGCACACCAGCCGTGGCGAGGGCCTCGAGCATCGGCCCGGCTTCGGTCAGGGGCGAGGCGACCGGCGCGCCACCGATCCGCTCGAGCACCCCCCGCGCTTCCGTATCGAGGCGTACCCTGTGCCCGAGGATCGTCTGCAGCGGGGCGACCGGCCGACCGCGTGGCGGGGCAAGCAACGCCCCCGGAACGGAAAACCCGTCGAGGTAGAAGTGCGGCACCAGCGACACCCGATCCCCCTCGAGCAGCGCCACCTCAACGGCCACCGCGAGCGGACGAGGCCGGAAATACCCGGCCAGGAATGTGAACCAACTCGCGTGGGAAAGAGGGGCAGACAGGGAAGCAGGGCAGGGAGGGGGATCGCGGGTGGGCATCGCCAGCCTCATTCCAACGACAGCAGCTTGTCGAGGAGGAAATCGGTTCCATCGGCGTATCGCTTCGACTCGCT
>CALQRA010000207.1 GCA_943332855.1 Candidatus Kuenenia stuttgartensis | reverse complement strand
CCCTTCACCGCCGCCACCTTGATCGTCCAGGCATCGCCGGCCACCGTACGCACGGCACGGAAGCCCCCCGCCTTCTGGCCGAGGCTGTCCATGCGGACGTCCTCCTTGCCGTCGGTCCCCTTCCCGACCCGGAAGCGGAGCGGCAGTTTTTGGATGACCGCGTCGAGCGTCCCGGCCCAGATCTCGTCGGCCGCCGGCGGCACTGCCTGCCCGGCCGCTTTCCGAAAGGTGAGCGGCAGCGTCTGGCCCCGTTGTGTCCAAGTGCCGGTGGCCACGCCGCCGGCATCGACTGCGGCGACGTAGACCGCGCCGGTCGCCTTGATCTCGAAGACGAGTTTCCCACCGCCGTCGGAAAAGCGGTCGAGGGGGAAGCGCCGATCCCCTTCATCGAAGCTGCGGAGGCGGTGAACGGGCTTCCCCTGCTCCTCGGCCGATTCGATGGCGAAGCGGAACTGCCGCTCCCCCGCGTCGAGCTCGCCGTACCATTCGGCGACATCCGCGCTCTGCGCCGACGCCTGCCTGGTCGTCGAGGGGAACATGCCGGGGCCCGCCAGCAGCGCCGCCACGGCCACGATCGTCACGCCTAGCCGCCGAAGGCCAACCCGATGAACCCGCCGAAGACCACCGGCGCATTTGGGCAGCAAAAAGCCATGAATGAAGCGCGACATCGATTCCGCCGGCAGGGCCGGCCCCTGCTGTGGAACACGGCTCGAGAACAAAAACACTCAGCCGGCGATCGAGGCGATCCGAATCTTCGTCGCCAGCGAACGGTGGCCGGTGCGACGGCGGTAGTTCTTGCGGCGGGCGAACTTCTGCACGTAGATCTTGTCCCCCTGAACGGGGCCGATCACGGCAGCCTTCACGGTCGCCCCCTTCACCACCGGCTTGCCGAGGGTCAGCTTCCCCCCCTTGCTGATGGCGAGCACCCTTTCGAACACCAACTCACTCCCGGGAGCGAGATGGCGGAAGTCGATCTCGAACTCCTGCCCTTCGCTGACGCGGTACTGCCGGCCGCCGTCCACCACGATCGCATAGTGCTCTCCCGAGCCGGCCAGGATGGCGGCGGAAGCGGGGGCGGCGGAGGTGCTGGACTTGGCCATGATAAAAACCCACGGGTCTGGAGGGAAAGGAAGCCTAGTTTGGAGCCTTTTAAGGTAACGACGACGGGGACGGAGGTCGAGAGGGGCCGAAATCCCCCCGGTTCGGCCCGAAAACAGGGCCGAACCGGGGGTGACCGGTGACAAAAAGGGCTGGTCAGGGGAAGCGAACGGTCCGACCGCTGGTGTCAGAGGCTTCCCAGACGAGGTGCTCCGGAGAGACGCTCTCGCGGCCGACGACGTGGAGCTGGATGTGGACCGTATCCTCGAACTGCGCCACCTCGCGACGCTTGCGGTTGTTGATCCAGGTCGCCACCTCCTCGTGGACGGTGACGTTGAGCCGGGCGATGTCGGTGCGGGCGGCCGATAGCTGCAGCACGCGCATCACCTCGATCGCCATGCTCTCGGGCGTCTTCACCATCCCGGTGCCGGTGCAGGTGGGGCAGTCGCGGAAGATGCTCTTCCGCAATGACGGCCTGATCCGCTGCCGGGTCATCTCGATGAGCCCGAACGGGCTCGTGCGGAGGATCTTCGTCCGCGCCCGATCGCGCTTCATCGCGTCGTGGAGGGCCTTCTCGACCCCGCGGCGGTATTTCTCCTTCCGCATGTCGATGAAGTCGTTGACGATCACGCCGCCGAGATCCCGCAGCCGCAGCTGACGGGCGATCTCCCGGGCGGCGATGAGGTTCATCTGGTAGGCATTCTCCTCGGCGCTCTTCTCGGTGCGGAAGCTCCCAGAGTTGACGTCGATTGCCACGAGGGCCTCGGTCTGGTCGATGACGATCGACCCGCCCCCCTTGAGCGGCACCTTCCGCTGGTGAATGCGGCCGATTTCCTCCTCGAGCCCGTAGCGATGGAAGAGCGGCTCCTTGCCTTCGTAGAGCTGAAGACGTGGAGCGTATTTCGGCATCACGAGCTCGAGGAACTCGCGGGCCCGCTCGTAGGCCGCCGGCTCGTCGATGAGGATCCGCCCCACATCCTCCGTGAACATGTCACGGATGGTGCGGATGATCATGTCGCTCTCCTGGTAGATGTCGATCGGCGCGGAATACTTCCGCATCCGACGGACGATCGACTTCCAGAGCCGAAGAAGGTAGGCCATGTCGCGGGCCATCTCCCCCTTCGTCCGCTCGGTACCGGCGGTGCGGACGACGAAGCCAACCCCCTTGGGTGGCTTGAGGTCGAGCATGATGTCCCGGAGGACGCGGCGGTCGTGCTCATCGTCGATCTTCTTCGAGATCCCCACCCGCCCCAGCGGCGGCATGAGGACGAGATACCGGCCGGGAATCGAGATGTAGGTGGAGAGGGTCGGCCCCTTCGTGCCGAAGCCCTCCTTGATCACCTGCACGAGGACCTCGTCACCGCGCCGCAGGACATCCTGGATCGGCGGCTTGACGCGCGGCCGGTCGCCCAGGCGCGGGCGGCGGCGGGCACGGGCGGCGGCATCTCCCTCGGCCCCCTCGGCCCCCTCGGCGACCTTGCCCGCCGGCTCGGGCACCTCGAAGGCCTTGTCGGGATCGAGCCCCCCCTGCCGGTAATACTGCGGCTCGACGTCGCTGATGTGGAGGAAGCCGTTGCGGCCGACGCCGAAGTCGACGAACGCCGCCTGGATGCTCGGTTCGATGTTGACAATCCGCCCCTTGTAGATGTTGCCGACGTGGTTGTCCTGGCTGGTTCGCTCGACGTAGAGCTCCTCGAGGACTCCGTCCTCCATGATCGCGATCCGGCATTCCTCCGGTTGCGACACGTTGATCAGCATTTCCTGTTTCATGAATCCTGGTTTCCTTTCCTCACCCTCCCGCCCCGCAGGGCGGCGGTTGCCATTAGGCGACCGACTCGGAGAGCAGGCGACGCATTTGGTCGCGCAAGAAGGCCTTTACCTCACGGGCGCTGTCCATAGCCAGCGCCCGCTCGGCAATTCCGCGGCACTCGGCGACCGAAACACTTCGGCACACCTGCTTGATTTCCGGGATCGCGCTGGCCGGTACGCTCATCTGGCGCAGGCCAAGTCCCAGAAGGAGCTGCGTGTACATCACGCTGCCGCTCATCTGTCCGCAAACGTTGGCCGGCACGCCGGCCTCCCGCGCCACGTCCAGCGAGCGCCGCAACTGTCGCAGCACCGCCGGATCGCACGCGTTGTAAAGATCTGCCACCTCTTTGTTGCCCCGATCGACCGCCAGCGTGTACTGGATCAGGTCGTTGGTGCCGATCGACACGAAGTCGACCTCCCGAATGAAGGCATCGAGCATGATCACCGCCGCCGGCGTCTCGACCATCATCCCCACCGGCATTTTTGGATTGAACGCGATGCCGTGCTCCGCCAGATCCTCCATCACATCCGCGAGCACCATCCGCGCCTGCCGCAGCTCGACGATTGTGGAGACGAGCGGAAAGAGGATGCGGACGTCGCCGATGGCACTGGCGCGGAGGATGGCGCGCAATTGCGTGCGAAACATCGGCAACTGCCGCAGCGATAGCCGGATGCTTCGCAGGCCGAGGCAGGGATTGCGCTCCTCCTCGGGCGTCTTCTCGGTGCGCATCTTGTCGGCGCCGAGGTCGAGCGTGCGGATCACCACCGGCTTGTTCTTGATCGAGCGGACCACCTCGCTGTAAGCGGCGAAATGATCCTCCTCGGTCGGCTCGCGGGGGCTCGTCAGATAGAGAAATTCGGTGCGGTAGAGACCGATGCCGTCACAGCCGCGGGAGAGGCACTGCTCGACCTCGCTGGGAAACTCGATATTTCCCGTCACCTGGATGCGGACGCCGTCGGTCGTCTCGGCGGGGAGATCGCGGAGGCCGTCGAGGCGGGCGGCGACGGTCCGGGCCGTCTCCACCTCGAGACGGTAGCGAGCGATCGTCTCCTCGTCGGGCTGAAGGATCACGACCCCCTGGTTGCCGTCGAGGATCACCGGCTCGCCGCCGGAGACATCGGCGAGGAACGGCCCAAGGCCGACGACGGCCGGGATCTCGAGCCCCTCGGCGACGATGGCCGTGTGGCTGCCCGGGCCGCCGAGCTCGGTGGCGAAGCCCTGGACAAACCGGCGGTCGAGGTTTGCCGTCTCGCTGGGGGTGAGGTTGTGGGCGAGGATGATCACCGGCTGCGAGATCGCCGCGAGCGTCTCCCGCCGCTGGCCGAGGAGGTTCCGCAGCAGGCTCTTCTCGATGTCGTAGATGTCGTGAGCGCGCTGCGCGATGTGGTTGTCGAGGTTTTGGAACACCTTCGCGTAGCGGCGGAGCGTCCGACTGACGGCGTATTCGGGCCAGAAGTTCTTATCGCGGACGGCGCTGGTCAGCTCCGCCTGGAGCTTGGCGTCGTGGAGCATCGCCAGATGGGCGGCGAAGATGGCGGCGTATTGGCCACCGAGCTCGGCCTGGATGGCGTCGCGGTTGCGCTCAATCTCGCGGCTGGTCTCAGCGACGGCGGTGGCGAGCCGTTCGAGCTCGGTGTCAACGGCACTGCGGGCCACGAACCGGCGCGGGATACGAAATCCCTCACTGTCGAGGACGAGCGCCTCGCCGATCGTGACGCCGGGTGAAACGGCGATTCCCTGGAGTTTGAGCATGGGGCGCAGCCAGCCCGCCGGCGCGGAAACGGTTTCGGGGAGATCGCACGGCCGAATGGCTGCGATCGAATCCCCACCCCGGTTCGCGCCAGGCAACTGGTCGCGGCTCCTTGGTTGTGTCGGAGTCGGTCTTCCGTCGGCCCCCGGGGCCGACGGACAAAGTCAGTTCATCTCACGGCGTCGTGGTCCGCCCGGCGGTGTTCACGGCCGTCTCGTCGTTCTCATGAAAATTGCCGTCGAAAAGCCGCACGATCGCGGCGAGTGCCTCGGTGGCATCAGGTCCAGTGACCTCCACCACCAGCCTCGTCCCCTCCTCGGCGGCAAGCGTCAGCACCTCGAGGATGCTCTTGCCGTCGACCCGCTGCGACATGGAAACCAGCTCGATCCTCGATTGCCACTTCCGCGCCTCGCGCGCGAGCATGTCCGCAGGCCGGGCATGGAGCCCCTGCTTCAATCCCACCACAACATCCCGGGAGACCACCTGCTGCATCAGAAGCCACCGTCGCCGTCAAGAGACCATGCCATGGTTGTCGGCCGCCTCCAGCAGATGCTGGATGTCAGCCGGAGCCTTTGCCGCCTTCAATTCCCGGCAGAACGCATCGTCGCGCAACTGCCGGGAGATATTCTCAAGCGCCCGCAGATGCTGACCGGGCTGATCGGGAGGGGAGACGAGGAGGAAGAAAAGATGGACCGGATCGCCGTCGAGGCTGTCGAAGTCGATCCCCTCCTGACTCACCGCCACCGTCCCCACCAGCCGATCGACGCTGGGGTGCTTCGTGTGCGGCACCGCCACTCCGCGCCCAATGCCGGTGGTCCCCAGGTCCTCACGTTTCAGAATCGCCTTAACGATGCTTTCGAGGTCGGAGGCGGGGATCCGGCCGGCCTCGACCAGCGCCGTCGCCATCTCCCGGATCACCCCCTCCTTCGTCGACGAATCGACGTGGGAGCGGATCGCATCTATCGCGACGAAATCGGAAAACTTCATGCTGTGGTTTCTCGTGGGGATTCCCGATCCGGACCGCGCCCGCTGGGCGCTCGGATCCGTGGTCTTCGCACCCGGAGCCGCTCGGCCCCGACTGCTTCGCGGCCACCCCGTGCGCCCCCGTGCCGCCGGGGCGTTCACTGGGGAGCCACGCCGGGAATCAGACTTTTCTCGACGACTGGACGTGCTTGTGGTCCCGGGTCTTTTCCTTGTGCTTGCGGAGTTGCTGCTCGAGCTTCTGAACGGCGCCATCGACGCTCCGCCACAGATGCCCGGAAACCTCATGGCTGACCATCTGGTGGAAGTGCTCCGCCGAGGCAACGATCTCAACGGCCGGGAGCGCCGGATTCTGCAGGTCGACGGTGACGTTGAGGGCCGTCAGGCCGTCGAAGTAGCGCTTCAGCCTCGCCACCTTCGCGGTGATCTTCGACTGGGTGGCCGGGCTGAGTTGACCATGCCGTACCGAGAGTTTCGTCTGCACCCGGAATGTCCTTCCAAACCAACGGGGGATGCCCGCCTCATGGCAGGCCTGGAACGGCTGACTCACCGAAGGGAACGATCATACCACTGGCCCTGATGCTTCGACAAACCTCTGCCGGCAGACGGCCCCGGCAGGCATCTTTCCAACCCGCGGCCCCCCGCAAGCCCCAGCGCCGGGCCGCGCGGCGGGGGCGCTCCCGGTCAGCGACTCCGCCTGACGAGTCCCTTTTCCTGGAGGGATCGCCACCAGGCAACGCCGTCGCGGCGAGCCTCTTCGGGGGCATCGGGCCGGAAGCGGGCCCGATCAAAAACCGACGGCTCGACGATCTCGACGAGATTCTTGAGGGCATACCGACGGACGACAAGCTCGGTGGAGGCCAGCGCCTCGACGAGGGTCGCGCCGGCCCCCGCGGCGAGGTCGGGATCTCCGGGGCCGCGCGCCATCGCCATCAGGAGCTCCGCCCGGCCGGGGGGGCCGCGATCCTCCCAGGCCTTGCGGAGCCGGGCCGCCGACTCCACCCCCCGGGCGAGGGCGAGGGGGATGGTCGCCGCCTCGAGCGCCTGCCATTGACGCCCCTCGAGGCGCTTGCCGGGCCCCTCCGCACAGAGGACTTCGACGGCCACCTCGTAGCTCCCCTCGAGAGCAAGGAGGGTGGCCGCGAAGATCCGGTTCTCGACCCGCCGATCGATCGCCAGGGCGAGCGTTACGTCGTCGAGCCCGGCAGCGGGATCGCTCTCCGGCGGCAGGGCCGCGAGCCGGGCGGTGAACGTTTCGGCGGCATTCCGCGCGAGTGGATCGATCCGCTCCCCACCGATCCCCCAGGGGGGCACCCGGCCGGGAGGAAGGGGGGCCGTCTGCTGTGGCGCGGTCGATTCCCACCGCAATCCACCTCGGGCCGGAAGGTCGACCGGCGCCCCGTCGGCGTCAGGAATCCAGCGGACAAGTCGCCCCACGGCGATCACTTCGGCGACCACCGGTACCTCACCGAGCCCCGGGCTCCAGACCGCGGCCCGCTCGGCCGTCACCGCGCCGTCCAGCCCGGCGGTGACCGTCCCGGCGATCCCGCCGGCGACGATTCCCAGCCGCGTCTCTCCCCGGGCGGCCCGGGCGACGACGCGCCCCTCCACCACCCCGACCCGGGGCGTACCGTCAGCGGCGGTCTCGAGCGTGATCAACGATCTGGGCAGGACGCGGAGCGAGACACCGGCGAGGTTGAGCTCGGGCTGCATGCCAGGAGGGACGATGAGCGTCTCCCCCGCATGCAGCGGCGTGCCGATGCCGATCGGCACCCACCACGCCCGGTCCCCCGCGGCCACAGCCCGCAGCAGGAGGCCATCGGCGGCAACAAACCCGAGGCTCTCCGCCGCGGTCCCACCGTCCCCTTCGAGGCCGACCGCGGCGGCGAGATCGTCTCCTCCGTCCTTCGCCGCGATCCCCTCTCCGCCCCCGCCCCGCGGCGGCGGGTTGGTGGGCTTTCGTGGACGGACTCCAGCGGCGATCGCCAGGGCCTCGCCGGCCCGCACCTTCCTCGGCCCCGGGTCGGGCATCGTCGCCTCGGCCTCCGGCCCGGGATCGGCTTCGGTAAAGTCTCCGGGCCCGAGCGCCGCCTCGAAAGTCGGGGCTGCGCCGTCCACCGTGTCGGTGTCGGCGGCCGGTGTGCCGTCAGCCTGGCCGACGGGGGGAGTCGGGTCGGCATCGGCGGCGGCGAGGAGCTCGGCCAGGCCACGCGGCGCTCCCCGAGCCGCGCCGATCGCGGCGGCGGCGGGCGGGGCCACGTCCTCCGCGGCGGCGGGCTCGGCCGCCCCGTCCCCGATTGGCCCGGGGGGGGCGGGGACTTGCCCGCCGTCGAGACGGGCGACCGCCTCCCTAGGGCGCGGCGCGGCGCGGAACAAGCCAGCCGATTGGGCCAGCAGCGCCGCGAGGAAGGCCAGGAGCAGCAGCGCCGACCCGGCCAGGGCCCACGCCCCCCAGGGCGTTCTGGCGGGGGGGGCGTCCACCGAGGCGACAGGCCCCTGAGGGGTTGGTGCGGGGGCACGTTCGCGGGTCTCGAAGGGGGCCGGGGCCTGGGCCGGCTGTGTCACCTCCGGCCGGCGGGGTGCGCCAGCGCGCCCGCCAGGGGGCTGGCCGGTGATCACCTCTGGATGGGCGGCGACCCGATGCCGCATCGACTCGAGGAGCTGCCGACGATGGGAGGCATCGAGGGGGGGCAAGACCTCCGGATGCTTCGCCACTTCGGCGAGGATCGCATGGCAGGCAGCGACCTCCGCCAGGTGCATGTCCGATTCGAGGCAGATCGTCTCGAAGGCCTCGAGCCGCT
>CALQRA010000206.1 GCA_943332855.1 Candidatus Kuenenia stuttgartensis | reverse complement strand
TGCTGGGGTGGATGTCGTACGAGGACACCGGAGCGCGGCGCTTCTATGGCTGGTCGCTTCTGTCCTTCGTGGTGGCGCTGTTGGCGAAGACGTCGCTGGTGACGCTACCGCTGATCCTGCCGGTGCTGTCGTGGTGGCGGCGCGGCCGGATGACACGCGTCGATCTCGTCCGCACCGTCCCGTTTCTCTTGGCGTCGTTCATCCTCGGACTGGTCACCCTCTGGTATCAGATGACGCAGACGAGCGGGCCCGGCTCCGGGGCCGTCGCGGCCATGGCGGCTTCGCTCCCACGCGGCGGGGTGCTCGCCGGTCGGGCTGTGGCGTTCTATCTCTGGAAGGATCTCTGGCCGACCGGGCTGACGATGGTCTACGGCCTGTGGCCGCTGGATACGACCCGGCCCATGGCCTATCTGCCGACGCTTGTCGTGGCCGCCGCGGTCACCGGGCTGTGGTGGTGCCGCGAGAAGCCATGGGCTAGGGCCGGGCTGTTGGCGGCACTCGTCTACCTCCTCGCTCTGCTGCCGATCCTCGGTTTTCTGCCGGCGGCCTATCTGAAGGTGCACGCCTGCGTGGCCGACCACTGGCAGTATGTGGCGCTCGTGGCCCCGGTGGCCCTCGCCGTGGCGGCGGCGCATCGGCTGTTTGCCGGTCGGCGTGAAGGTCTCGTCGCCGCGGTGACCGTCCTCGTGATCCTCGGCATCCTTACCTTCCGCCACTCCGCCATCCACCGCACCCCGAAGACGTTGTGGCCACAGAATCTCGCCATCGCCGACGTTTGGGAGGCCCATCTGGGGATGTCGATCGTGCTTGCCGGGGAGGGACGGAAGTCCGAGGCAATCGACGAGGCCCGCCGCGCGGTGGCCGGGGCGCCCCAGGCGATCATGACCAACTCCCGCCTCACGCGGCTGCTGATGGAGGAGGGGCGGTATGTGGAGGCACTCGAGGCCTACCGGGCAGCCCTTGCGGTCGGCGGGGATCGGGATGCCGTCGTCCTGCGGGGAGCGGGAACGGCCTCAGCGCTGCTGGGGGATCTGCCCGCCGCGGAGCAGTACTTCGCCGCCGCGGCGGCGATCGCCCCCAAATCCACCGAGATCCTCCTCGATTGGGGGCAGGCGCTCGGCGACTTGGGGCGCCCGCGTGAAGCCGTGGCCCGGTACCGGGAGGCCCTGGCACTGCAGGACGACCATCCCGAGGTGCTCAATGCCTTGGCCTACCTCCTCGCCAGCCGTCCCGGACAGACCGGCGACGGCGATGCGGTGGCCGACGCGGCCGAGGCGGTCGGCCTCGCGCGTCGGGCCTGCACCGCGACCGACGATGGGGATCCAGCGTTTCTCGACACGCTGGCGACGGCCCTAGCGGCCGGCGGTGAGTACGCGGCAGCCGTCGAGGTGGCCGACCGCGCCTTAACGCTGGCCGAGGAGGGCGGGGACGAACCGCTCGCCGCCGAGATCCGCGGGCATCGTGAGCTGTTTCGAGCCGATCGCCCATTCCGCGCCGAATGACCACCGCGGTGGGGGTTAGTTCATGGCCTTCACGGGGAACACCAACTCGACGCCGACGACCCCGGGACAGGCCTGGAGCGACCGGACGAGCGCATGGCCATCACCATCGCGATTCATCCGGCCGGAGTAGACGACGTCGACGAGCGTCCCTTTCTTCACCGTCTCGACCCGTCGCGGCTGGGGGCTGTCGAGGTGCGCCGCCAACGCCTCCCGGATCGGCCCGGCAGGGCACTCCGGCGTCGTCCGCAGGATCACCCGGCAGACTGGGGCCGAGACCGGGGCATCGAGCCCGTTGTTGCAGAAGGCCCAGGCGATGATCGCCGCGATCGGCAGCCCGATCAGAGGCACGAGGATGAATCCAGCGCCGACGGCGAGGCCAACGGCCACGGCGAGGATCACGAAGGCCGTGTCACGCGGATCCTCGACGACGCTCCGAAAACGGACGATCGCCAGGGCCCCGACGAGACTGAAGGCCCGCGCCGTGCTGTCACCGATGGCCAGGGTGATCATGGCGATCACCACCGCCAGGAGGAGGAGCGTCTGTGAGAGATCGGTGGCCTGCGCGGCGTGGCGGCGCCTCGTCGTCGCGTAGATCATCGAGACGAGGCTTCCGAGGACGAGCGCAGCGAGGAGACGCGTGACGATGCTCACCCAGCTGAGCTCCGCGTCACTCGGAAAGGCATCGGTGAACCAGGCTGGCATCGGGGGTGGGACCTGCGGTGGCGGCGGGGGAAAAAAAGGGATCGGGACGGAATCAGCGACTGACGGCGGCGGGATCGTCGCGCAGAAGAAATGCCCGGCGACGTTCGAGGAAGTCGCGCAGACTCACGGGCCGGTCCCCTTCACCCGCGGTGGGCGTCGACGAGGTGGCGGCTTCAAACGCCTCGGTCGAGGCGAGTTTACGGGTGTCTTCGCGAACCGCGTCGTGGATCAGCTCCCGGCACTGCTCAATCACCGGGCCGAGCGATTCCCAGGCGAGTTGATCGCGGGCGATGGTCCGGATGTGATCGAGATACTGGTCGCGGAGCCGCGGAACCCCGAGGAGCCCGCTGCGGAGCGGCTTGCCACCGTCGTCGAGGGCGACGAGAGGATCGAGGTCGGGGCCGCCGTGCCCCGGTCCTCCGCCAAGCGGGCCTCCCGGCCCTCCCGGTGGGCCACCTGGCCCTCCGGCGACGAAGCACTCGTTCATGTCGTGGGGGATGACATGGAACACCCCCTCGGCATCCTCGAAGAGGGTGTAGTCGCTGGCCCGAGTCCAGTAGCCGTCGCTGTTGACCAACGCGTTGTCGATCGCCAGGAACCAGAGCGCTTCGTCGACGTCAAGGACCGGCCGGACCTTCTCCTCGAGCTTCCCCAGCGGTGTCTCATCGAAGATTCGGCAGAGGGAGATGAGATCCTGCCAGGCCGCGTCGTTCTCCTTCGTCTTCAGTTCGAAAATGCCGCGGTAGGGCTCCGTTTCCGCGCCGAAATATTCCAGTCCGCCGCGCCCGCCGGGCCGCCCCTTCACCTTCCAGCGGTTCCCCTTCGCGCTCCCGTAGCACTCTTTCAGGAAATCCTTGTTGGCCTGCTGGACATTGACGTACACCCCCCAGCATTCTCCATTGATGACGACACGGACGAAGTTCGCCTTCGGGGCAGGGAGGTGGGGGCGGGCGATGTGGGAATAGAGGACGCTGCTCATCATGCTCGGGTCGCCGTTGGCATTGAGGAGATTGAGCGTCCGATAGCCATGGAGATCGGCGTCGGTGCCACCGTGGTCGATCGCGATGTTGAGCGATCGCTTATGCCCCTCGCCGACCATGAAGTAGGAGGAGGCGCCACGGAAATGGACGCCGACGCCATCGATCGTGCGGCCGTCGACGGTCAGCTTCGCCGGCACGTCGACGTCGGTGGGACGGAAGTCGGCCAGTTCCTTCTCCCAGTCGTCGCTGTCGAACTCGAGAAACAGCGTTCGCAGCACCGTCAGGTCGTAGAGGTCGGCGTCGGTGTGGGTCGGCACGTCGTTGGGGGTCATTTGCCTTCCGGGCGATGCCGGAGGCCGTCGGTCACCGAAGCCACCCGGTCCCCGCCCCGGCCCACCCGGTCCCCGGCCTCCCCAGGCCGGGCGTTCGTCCACGGCCGCCTTTCGCGCCAGGGTTCGTTCCTCCCGGTCGAGCCGGCCATCGCCGTCGGCGTCGAACCGTTCGACGAGCTTCAACTCCGGGCCCCCCATCGGGCCCGGGGGCTGCGCGGACGCCGATCGCGCGACGGCCAGCAGGAACATCAGCACGAGCGGAGAAACCGGAGCGCGTCGTGGCATGGTGGCAATGACCTGATGAGGGACAGACCAGCCTTGAACGGCCGGTTGCGGCGGGCGTTGCGGCGGATGGGGTGGAGGCTTGCCTCCTGGGACGGCGAGGACCATCATGGGCTCGCCGGGCCGATTCGCGAAACCCCGGCGGCATCCCCGAGATGACCGGGGCGGGAGCAACGGATGACAGCACGGTGGTTTCTGGCGGCCGTCCCTCTGGCCGTCGGCTTGGCCTGGTTCGAGGCGCCGCCGATCGCCGTCTCAATCGCGGCCCTGGCGGCGATCGTGCCGTTGGTCGGGCTGATCGGCGACGCCACCGAGCACCTCGCGGCGCGGCAGGGGCCGGTGGCCGGGGGGCTGGTGAACTCGACCCTCAACAACCTGCCAGAGCTGATCATCGGCGTGGTGGCGCTCTCCAACGGCTTGAGCGGTGTCGTCAAGGCCTCGCTCACCGGCGCGATCCTCGCCAATCTTCTCGTCAGCCTCGGCGTGGCCCTCCTCGCCGGAGGGCTGCGGCATGGCGAGCAGCGGATCGATCGTCGGCGGCTCAACGTCAGCGCCTCGATGCTCATGATCTGTGCCTTCTGCTTCATCGTCCCCGCCGTCTTCAGCCTCGGAGCACCGGAGGGGACGAAGGGATTGTCGCTCGAGATGTCGGTCGTGCTCCTCGGCATGTATGTCGTCAACCTCGCCGTCACGGTCCTCGCTCCCGGGAACGAGACGGGGCTGCTCGCGACCGAGGAGCATCACGACGACGCGCCGCAGCACTCTTCCGGGCGGAGCCTCGCCGTGCTCGGGGTGTCGGCGACGCTCCTGGCGCTGGTCAGCGATGCCCTCTCGGAAGCGCTCGTGCCGACAGCCCGGAGCCTCGGACTCTCCGACACCTTCAGCGGCATCGTGTTTCTCGGAGGGGTCGGCAGCCTCGGAGAGATTCTCGCCTGCGCCCGCTTCGCCCGTCAGGGGAAGCCGTCGCTCGTCCTCTCCGCGACGGTCGGTTCGACGATCCAGATCGTCCTCCTGGTCGCTCCGCTGCTGGTCTTTGCCGGCATTCTTCTCGGCCAGCCGATGGACCTCGCCTTCACGTCCTTCGAGGTGGTGGCGATCGTCCTCGCCACCGTGATCACCCGCGAATTGATCCAGGACGGCCGCGCCAATTGGTTTGAGGGGTGTCTCCTCCTCGGTGTCTACGTGATCCTGGCGATCGGCTTCTTCCATCTCCCCAACTGACACATGGGCCGTTATCGCGGCCTGATCGCCGACGACTGATGCCGGCGACGGCCTCGATCACTTCGTCACGGGGCGGGGCGACTCGCGCACCATCCCGAGGAGGTTGTCGATGAGGATCGTCCCGGTCTGCTCGCCGAGCGACACCCGCGAGACGTACTGGTAGCGCGGGAAGGCGAGGAAGTCGACTTCGGTGAGGATGTAGCCGAAGGCGTCGTTGGTGAGCCCGAAGAGGAAGGTGTCGTCGCCGGTCTTGCGCTTGAGGTAGGAGCCGATGTTGGGGAGCGCCTCCCCTGGGATCGTGAGGATCCGTGCCTTCCCCACGTCGACCATCGCGAGCGTGGTGGTGATCGTGCGCGTCGCCTTGTCGTGGGCGTATCCCAGGGGGGAGAGCGTGACAACGGCCCACAGGTCGTCCGATTCGACCGGAAAGCGGACGTCGCGCGACGTTGCCGCGACGGCCGGGGCCGCGTCGGCCTCCGCCCCGGCCACGATCCGCAGCGCCTCGTCGGCCATCGTGTGGCCAATCCGCTCGCATTCCTCCCAGGTGCCGATGTCTTGCCAAGATCCGCGGAGCGGATCGGCAGGGGACTCGAGATCGCGGTTGTCGGCCGTCACCATCCCCCCCTGGGCGCCGTTGAGAAACACCGCCACGCCGCCGCCGCTGGCCTCGATCCGCGTGCACATCGGGCCGATGCAGTCGGGGGAGAGAATGCCACGCTGGTTGCCGAGCACCTCTGGGTGGATCGCGTAGTTGACGAGCGTGGCGATCGGCTTGCCGTCGCTACCAACGGCCTGCATCACCCCCATCCGCCGGTCGTAGAGATCGGGCGCGTAAAAGTTGAAGGCGATCTTCCCCTGGGCCTCCGCCGTCGCGACCCGCAGCGACGCCGGACGGAGGCCGTCGAGGGCCTCGTTGACCGCCTCGGCCGTGCGCCGCACGACCTCCTCCATCCAGGCGAGATTCCCCGTGTGCCCCCCCTTCCCATCGGGGAAGGCGTAGCAATCGGGGGCGCTGTGGGTGTGGGTGGCGCCGATGATCAGCGCCTCCGGCGGCAGGCGGGGCACGAGGGCCCGCACTCGGTCACCGAGGACGGCGGGGAATCCGAGGACGTCGATGCCGACGATCGCCACGGTCGTATCCGTGTCGGCCACGACGAGCACCCGGGCGGTGAGATCGCCGCGCTTCTCGGTGACAGGATGGGCCGGCCCCATCCCCCCCGACACCGGCAGGAGCGGTTCGGGGGTGATCACGCGCACCGCGGCCCCGGCCCGGAAGTCGGCTGCGTCGGCCGTTCCACCGAGGACGCCAAGCGCGATCCAACAGCAGCCGAGACGCAGGCAGGCGATCAGGCGATCACGCATCGGATCCTCCTCAGGGGGCTGTCCCAAAAGTCACTTGGCCGCCGCCGGCAGATCCCCCTCGTAGGGAAGCGTCTTCGGATCGAATCCGGCGTGTGGAAGCGTATCGGGGGTGATCCGCACGGCGGTCGATTCCTTGAAGGGGAACAGGCCGCCGGAGTCGTATGTGAGCTCGATGAAGGCGGCCGTCCAGCCCTTCGGCTGGGGACGGGGCTTGCCGACGAAGCTCCCGTCCGCATCCGCCTGGAGCACCGTCGGCTTGTAGGCGCTGCCGATCGTCGTCAGCCGGAAGTCGCGCGCGTCGGGGTTGTGGGCCTGCCAGAGGATTGCCGCCTGCGGCTTGACGTTGCTCCGCACCCGGATCGAGCCATCCTTCTCGAACGTCCAGGTCGGCTTCGGCCTGGCCCTGGCGGCGATGATCATCTCGTAGAAGGCGATGATGCTCGGGACAGAATCGGGATTCTTCTCGATCCCGTGATCGGTGTTGGGGACATAGCGGATATGCTTCTCCCCCTTGAGGTTGTCGTAGTAAAAGCGCGACGAATCGGGAACGAAAAACTGATCGCCGCTGCCGTTGACGATGTATTTCGGGAGCGTGAGCCGATCGAGGTAGGAATACGGATCCTCGATCGCGTGGAGCTCCTGCATCCGCGGATGCTCGGGGTTTTGGACGATGCCGTGGTGCACGTAGTCGCCGAGGGCCCGCGACCAGAATCCGTAGGTGGCGCCGTGGTGGATGAGCTGCTCGTCGAGATTCAGCACGTCGATGACGATCGGGATGATCGCCTCGACGCGATCGTCGGTGGCGCCGGTCATCCAGGTCGTCCAGCCGCGCTTCGAGCCACCGGCGACGACGAATCCCTGCACCGGGATTCCCTCTTCCTTTGACCATTCCTCGATGCAGTCCATCGCCTTGACGACGCTCTTCACCATTGGCAGCCGGGGGAGCCAGGTGGGATCGCCGCTGTCGAGGAACTGATCCCAGCAGTAAGCGATCAGATCATCCTCCTTGCGGGGCGTGCCATCCCCGTGGAACACGATCGGCTGGTTGGGGATCTGCTTCAATTCGACGACGATGCTTCCGGTCGCCTCGGCGATGGTCGTGACGAGGGTGCTCGGTCCGTCGGGGATGTTCGTGCCGTCATTGCCACCGCCACTGACGAGGAGAAAGCACTTATCGGTCTTCAGCTCGGAAGGCCGCGCGACGAGCACCCAGTGCTCCCACACCTGCCGATCGACCTCCTCCGGACTCCGCCACGACTGGCTCTTCATCCGGATGACGGTCTTCGCTTCCTCCCCGCCCCCCTTCACCACCTCCCAGTGGTAGGCCTCATCCTCGTCGTCGAGGTAGTCGTCGATCGGCAATTCCACCGTCGCGCCGACCGGCGGGGCCGCGGCGGCCGGACGGCCGGCCTGGAGCCCGGTGAGGAGGGAGATCACGGCGACCAAGAGGAGCGAGGCGCGCAGCGACATGGGGGAGATCCAGTGGTGGGGATGGGGGCGGGCCAGATCACTTCGTCGAGAGTTCAATCGGCGGCAGTTGCTTGGTGGAGGGGGTGATCTCGGCCTTCAGCGGTGACTTGTCGGGCACGGAATACTTGCCGCCGAGGAGGTCGGGCGGATCGGACTTGCCAGAGCTATCTTTTCGCGCTGCTTCGATCTTGGCAGGATCGTGCCATACGACCGTCACGGTATAAGACCCTGGACTCACGCCTGGCTTGGCGTTGGTGATGATCTCGAAGCTGCCGTCGGCCGCGGTGTTCGCGGAGGGGACAACGCCGCCGCGCTGGCCGGGGGTGAAGAAGAGGAGGTTGGCGCCGGCGGCCGGCTGACCGTCGACGACCAACGTGCCCTTCACGCGCTGGAGGTTCGGGCCCTTCGAGCAGCCGACGACACCTAGGGCGAGCAGCAGCATGAGCGACACGGCGGATCGACGGACGACCCGGGTGGCAGACGAAGTGGGGAGGAAGGGCATCGGATCGCTGCTCCGGAAGGAATGGGAAGGGGAGGGGAGGGGAGGAAGGAATGGATCGGTGGGAAGCACATCGGCGGTCTGCGAGGGGGAGAAAACGGCC
>CALQRA010000205.1 GCA_943332855.1 Candidatus Kuenenia stuttgartensis | reverse complement strand
TCGATGCCCTGCCAGCCCATCGTGAAACCTTTCCCCGGGAAGCGATCCGCCCTCTGGCCTCAATCCAGCCGCCGCGCCACCGCGGCACGGATCTGCGCGCCGACGGTCACCATGTCGGCCGTCGCGTCGACGATTTCAAAGCGGTCGGGGGCCGCGGCCGCCTCGCGGAGATAGCCCGCGCGCAGCCGGTGACGAAAGTCATCCCCACGGCTCTCGAGGCGATCGAGCGGGCGATTCATGCGGGCCGTGGCGGCGGCGGGGTCGAGGTCGAGGAGGAGGACGAGATCGGGGGCGATCCCGCCGGTGGCGATGCCACCGACGGCGCGGACGACCTCCGGATCGAGCGCTCCGGCATGCCCCTGGTAGACGATGTTCGCCGGGAGGTAGCGGTCCGACACGACCCACGCGCCGCGCTCGAGCGCCGGAGCGATGACGGCGCTTACCAGCTGCGCCCGCGCGGCCATGTAGAGGAGCATCTCTGTCGACGGGGCAAGGGGAATCTCCTGGCGGTGGAGGAGGATCTGCCGGATGGCGTCGCCGGCGGGCGTGGCCCCGGGGTCGCGGCACGACACCACAGCGTGGCCGCAGCCCCGGAGCCACTCCACCAGCGGCGCCACCTGCGATGACTTGCCGGAGCCGTCGATTCCCTCCAGCACGATGAAGCGCGCCTTTGGCCGTGGATGGGGCAGGTCAGCCATGCTTTCCTCCCCCGTCAGCCGCGGCGAGACGAAGGAGGCCGAGTGGATCCACCGGATCGAGCGCCGCGACCTGCTTCGCCGTGTCGAGGGCCATTCCCTTGCGGCCCGATTCGAGGAGGGCGTGGACGAGCCCCTTGGCCGACTCGAAGAACGGTCGATTGCCGGGGAGCGCGTAGGGGAGCGGCCGCGGATTTCCCGCCGCCTCCAGTGCCCTGAAGCCGAGCTCGACGGCCCGGCCGAAGTGGCCGCGGGCGAGCTTTGGGTCATCCTCTTCCAGCGCGAGCAGACCGAGCTGGAGGTGGGCTTCGAGGAAGTCGGGGCACTCGGAGAGGAGCCAGACGAGCTCTTCTCGGGCAATCTCCGTCTCCCCCGCCTCGATCATCGCCTCGACTTCGGCGATGTCTTCGCGCCTCCGCCGGGCACAGCGGGGGTGCACGAACTCCCAGGCCGGGGCCGCGAGGCTCGGCAGCATCACCATCTCCCCTTCCCCCGCCACGGTCTTCGTCCGTTGCTCCACCCGGAGGATCTTGTCGGCCTTGCCTGTCCCCTTACTCGTCGCCTTCCCGGTCGGCTGACCGGTGGCGGCAGCTTTCTTCTTCCGCCGTGGCGCATCGCCGCCGCGTTTCCCTGGGGGCCTCGGCGCACGCTGGTCTCCAGCGGCGGGGAGGGGAGGATCGGTCGACGGGTCGTCCGGAGTGGCCATGGCGCTGCGGCAGGGGGAACGACGGGAAGAACACCGGGGAATCGAACGGGAGGCTACACTGCCAGCGGGTCGTGCCAAGGTGCCACGGCGGAACGGATTCCGGGTCGATCCCCAACCTTCGTTGGAAACGATCCACCACCACTTGGCAAGGGGTCATGGCGAAGGAGCCTCGGACCGCGCGGCGCGAACGGATCGGCCGGCCCGCTGCCGGGCAGGGTGGGAAGCCGCCCCACGGCGGTCCCCGCGACCTGGTCGACGGGCCGCTCCCAGCGCCCCTCCGGGCCGGAAGTGAGGCGATCCAGGCAGCCCTCCTCGGCTGGTTCAAGCGGGTGGGGCGTGATCTCCCTTGGCGTCGAGGGACCGATCCCTACCGCACCTGGATCAGCGAGGTGATGCTCCAGCAGACGCAGGTCGATCGGGTCGTCGATTTTTTCCTCCGCTTCATGGAGCGGTTTCCGACCGTCACGCAGCTCGCAGCAGCGCCGGAAGCCGACGTGCTCCGCGCCTGGGAAGGGCTGGGGTACTACCGCCGGGCCCGGCAGCTCCACGCCGCCGCAAAGCGGATCGTCGCCGACCACGGGGGGCGTCTGCCAGACACCGCGGCGGGGCTGCGGGAGCTTCCCGGCATCGGCCGATACACCGCTGGGGCGATCGCATCGATCGCCTTCGATCGCCCCGAGCCGATCGTCGAGGCTAACTCGCGCCGCGTCCTCGCCCGTCTGGCTGCCCATGCGGCGCCGCTGATCGGCACCACCGGCGACGGACCGATCTGGGAGATCGCCACGGCGCTCCTGCCGGCGCGGAGGGCCGGCCTGTGGAATCAGGCGCTGATGGATCTCGGTGCGATGATCTGCACCCCCCGCAATCCGCTCTGCCCACGCTGTCCGCTCGCAGACCACTGTCTCGCCCTAGCGACCGGGCGGGTCGGAGCGATCCCCGCGGCGACGCCCCGGCGCACGGTGATCGAGCTGGAGGAGACGGCTGTCGTGGTCCGGCGCGGGTCGAAGGTCCTAGTCGTCCGGCGCGGAGCGGGGGAGTGGTGGGAGGGGTTGTGGGATTTCCCCCGACTTCCTGCCGCGGAGATTCTCGCCCCGCTGGGGTGTGGCCGTCGCCGTGTCGTCGGCCACTGCACTTACTCCGTCACCCATCATCGGGTCGCGGTCACCGTCTCGGTCTGCGCGGCGAGTCGTCAGGGGCTGCGTCGCGACGATCTGGAGTGGGTCGACGGGGAATCGCTCGGCGCCCTGGCAATGACGGCGCCGGGGCGCCGGATCGCGGCACTCTCACGCGGGGCGGGGGTGGCCGGCGGTAGGGGCGCCGGGGCGCCGCGGCCGCGGCGTGGCTAGAATGCAGCGAGTCCCTGCGCTCGGAGCCGAAAGATGCCGTCGCCATTCATGTGCCGTCGAGCCCCGTTGTCCCCCCTCGTGGATGGGCTGGGAAGCGTGCTGTGGGCGGCGGCCGCGCTGGTGCTGCAGACCGGCTGGCTCCAGGCTGCCGGGCCGGCTGGCGTCTACGACGACACCGTTGCCCCCCTTCTGACTCGGTTCTGCAACGAATGCCACGCCGGTGACACGCCGGAGGCTGGGGTCCATCTCGACGATCGGCACCCCGACCTCGCCAAGACGATCGACCGCGGGCTGTGGCTCAAAGTCCTGCGGCAGATCGAGGGGGGGGTGATGCCCCCGGAGGGCTGCGCCATGCCGACCGAGGAGGAGCGAAAGACGCTCGTCGCCTGGATCCGCGACTCGGCCCTCACCCCCGATTGCTCGCTGGGGGAGCGGCCCGGCCGGGTGACGCTCCGCCGCCTCAACCGGGCGGAATACGACAACACCGTCCGCGACCTGTTCGGCATCGATGTCAGGGTGGCCGCCGACTTTCCCAGCGATGACGTCGGCTACGGGTTTGACAACATCGGCGATGTCCTCTCGATGCCGCCGGTCCTCTTCGAGCGCGCCCTCGAGGCGGCGGAGAAGGTCGCCCGGGCGGCGATCGTCACTGGCGAGATCGAGTCGGCGCCGGTGCAGAAGGGAGCGGGTGGAACGCTCGGTTCGGAGGGGGAGATCGGCCAAGACTTCGACTTCCCCGCCGAGGGAGACTATCTGCTCCGGGTGAACGCCTCTGGCGATCAGGCCGGCCCCGATCCGGTGCGGATGGGATTCCGGATCGCAGGGCGCGAAGAGCATGTGGTCGACGTCCCCAACCGGCGTCGATCACCGAAGGACTATGAGCTCCGCATGCGCCTCCCGGCGGGCCGGCAGCGGTTCGCGGTCGCCTTTCTCAATGACTATTACAACCCCGAAGCGGAGAACCCGAAGCAGCGCGATCGGAATCTCCATCTTGAATCGCTGTCGGTCATCGGTCCGCTCGGACTCGTCGACGCGGCGCTACCGGCGTCGCACCGGCGGATCTTCGCCACGCCGGTCCCCCCCGGGCTCGACGCGGCCGCCGAGCGCGGTGCCGTGGTGGCCAACCTCCAACCGCTGGTGTCGCGGGCCTTCCGTCGCCCCGCCACCGCCGCCGAGGTCGACCGACTCGCCGGGATCTACGCCGCGGCGCGAAGTTCGGGTGAGACGATCGAACGCGCGATGCAGGTGGCGGTGACGGCGATGCTCGTCTCCCCCTCGTTCCTGTTCCTCGTCGAGGCCGATCCCCCACCCGGCGAGGTGCGGCGGCTCGGCGATCACGAGCTCGCCTCCCGGCTCTCCTATTTCCTCTGGAGCAGCATGCCCGACGAGACGCTCATGGCCGCAGCCGATCGCGGTGAACTGCGCAGCGACGAACAGATCGTCGCCCAGGCCCGGCGGATGCTCGCCGATCCGAAGTCGCGGGCGCTGGTCGACAATTTCGCCGGCCAATGGTTGCAGCTGCGGACCCTCTCCGCCTTCTCCCCCGACCGGGCCCGGTTTCCGGCCTTCGACGACGAGCTGCGGCAGGCGATGCGCCGGGAGACGGAGGAGTTCTTCGCGGCGATCGTTCGCGAGGATCGGAGCATCGTCGAGTTTCTCGACGCCGATTCAACGTTCGTCAACGAGCGCCTGGCGAAGCACTACGGGATCGAGGGGGTGACGGGGGACGAGTTCCGCCGGGTGGCGGTCAACCGCGACCAGCGTGGCGGCCTCCTCGGGCAGGCGAGCATCCTGGCGGTGACGAGCAATCCGACGCGTACCAGCCCGGTGAAGCGCGGCCGGTGGGTGCTCGAGAACCTCCTCGCCGCTCCGCCACCACCGCCGCCGCCGAACGTCCCCGAGCTTCCCACCTCCGGCGAGGCTCTCACCGGAACGCTCCGGCAGAGGATGGAGCAGCACCGCGCCAATCCCTCCTGCGCGGCCTGCCACAGGCTCATGGATCCGCTCGGCTTCGGCCTCGAGAATTTCGATGCCATCGGCGCCTGGCGGAGCGAGGATGGCGGGGCGCCGGTCGATCCGTCGGGGGAGTTGCCGGATGGGCGCCGGTTTGCCGGCCCGGCGGAGCTGCGGCAGGTGCTCGTGGCGCGGCGGGGGGAGTTCCGCCGGTGTCTCACGGAGAAGTTGTTCACCTACGCCCTCGGGCGGGGTGTCGAGTATTACGATGCCTGCGCCGTGGAGCGGATCGCCGCCGCGACCGAAGCGGGTGGAGACCGGTTCGTGGCGATGGTGGCGGGAATCGTGACCAGCGCCGCCTTCCGCGAACGGGAGTCGGACCAACCACGCTGACCGACTCCCGCCGAGCCGGGTGATCGCGGCGCTGGCAAGCGGTCGATGAAAGCAGGGGATCAGCCCCATCCACCGGTGGAACGGGGGCCTCCCGAGGCCCCGGGGCAGGTGTCGGAATTGACTCTCGGCCCCCGCCAACCGACGATTAAACCAGCGGGGGCGCCACCAGCCCCACGCGAGGAGGCTCCCCGATGACCCAGCCGATCTCTCGACGCACCGTGCTCCGCGGAGCCGGCACGGCCGTGGCCCTTCCGCTCCTCGAAGCGATGATCCCGGCCGGCCCCCCTGCCGGAGCGACGGCGGGGAGTGCCGTCGCTGGCGAGGCCGCCGAGCAAGCCCCACGCCGCGTTGCCTTCCTGTATGTTCCCAACGGGGTCCACATGGAGGATTGGACACCGAAGCAGGTCGGGCCCGGCTTCGATCTCCCCGCGACCCTCGAGCCGCTCTGCGGGGTGTCTGGGAAGTTCTCGATCCACTCGCACCTGGCGCAGAAGAAGGCCGAGGCCAACGGCGACGGCGCCGGTGACCATGCCCGGGCCCTGGCGACATTTCTCACCGGCACCCAGGCCCGCAAGACGGCCGGGGCCGACATCCGTGCCGGGGTCTCGGTCGATCAGATCGCCGCGGCCCATCTGGGGCGCCACACGCGGCTCCCGTCGCTCGAGATCGGCACTGAGGGGGGCGGGCAATCGGGCAACTGCGATTCCGGGTACAGCTGCGTCTACTCCGCGAACATCGCCTGGCGGAGCGACACCCAGTCGGTGCCGAAGGAGAGCAATCCGAAGCTGATCTTCGACCGTCTCTTCGCCGCTGGCCGGCCGGGCGAATCGGAACAGGCCCGCGTGAAACGGGAGCAGCATTCCCGCAGCATCCTCGATTATGTCCGCGAGGAGGCCCGGGGGATGGATCGGGTGGTGGGCGTCGCCGACCGTCGCAAGATCGACGAGTATTTCACCGCCGTGCGCGAGCTCGAGGTCCGGCTGGAGCGTTTTTCCAAGGGAGCCGCCTCGCCGCAAGATCTCGGCATGGCGCGGCCCGAGGGGCCGCCGGAGCGCTACGAGGAACACCTGCGGATCCTCGCCGACATGCTCGTCCTCGCCTTTCTGACTGATACCACGCGTGTCTCGACCTTCGTGTTTGCCAACGAGGGGAGCAACAAGAGCTATTCATTCATCGGTGTCCCCGAAGGGCACCATGACCTCTCCCATCACGGCCAAGACGCCACGAAGCAGGCGAAGATCCAGCAGATCAACCGCTTCCACATCGAGCAGCTTGCCTATCTCCTCGAGAAGCTCGATCGGACGCGCGAAGGGGATGGCTCGCTCCTCGACCGCTGCATGATCGTCTACGGCAGCGGCATCGGCGACGGCAACCGCCACAACCACGACGATCTCCCGATCCTCGTCGCCGGTGGCGGCGGCGGGGTGCTCAAGCCGGGGCGGCATGTCGTCCATGAAAAAAACACGCCGCTGACGAACCTCTACCTCGGCATGCTCGACGGCCTCGGCTGCCCGGCCCCGAAGCTCGGCGACAGCACGGGCAGTCTGACCGAGATCTGACGCTGTTCCATGCCGGGTGGCGCAAGACGCCGGGGCGCAAACGTCTTCAGCTATCGGATAGAGCTTAAGCTTCGCAAGCGCCTCCTTCACGAGGCGGAGCGTGCGCAGGGAGAGCTTGCCCGCTTCGGGGGCATCCGGATTCCAGTCGACGGCCTCCGGTCCGCTCGGCGGCTACCTCACCGCCCCCCCGGCGGGCAGTACTTCTCGATCCAACCGAAGACTTCCTCGTGCCAGCGGCGGGCGTTGCGCGGCTTGTTCACCCAGTGCCCCTCGTCGGGGAAGTTGACGAACCGGCTCTCCACCCCCTGGCGCTGGAGCGCCGTAAACAACTCGTGCCCCTGGCCGATGGGGCAGCGGAAGTCGAGGTCGTTGTGGATCACAAGCATCGGCGTCTTGTGGCGGCCGAGCTCACCGGCCCGCCCATGGGGGCTGAACTCGCGATAGCGGCCCGGCTGCTCCCAGGGGAGCCCGCCGTGATCGTTCTCGTCGAACCACAGCTCTTCGGTCGTGCCCCACATGCTCTCGAAGTTCCACACCGAGCAGTGGGTGACGAGGCAGCGGAAGCGGGGCGCGATGTCGTTGACGGCGAACCAGTTCATCATGTAGCCGCCGAAGCTCGCCCCCGCCGTGGCGATTCTGTCGGCATCGACGAACGGCAGCTGCACCGTGGCATCGAGGCCGGCGACGAGGTCGCGGTAGCACTTCCCCCCCCAGTCGCCGGTGATCTCGTCGACGAAAGCCTGGCCGAAGCCGGTCGACCCGCGCGGGTTGGGCATGACGACGACGTAGCCGTGCGCGGCCCACAGTTCTGGGTTCCAGCGGTAGCTCCAGCCGTCCTCCCAGGCGCCCTGCGGACCACCGTGCACGAGATAGACGACGGGCCACTTCTTCGTGGCGTCGAATCCCGGTGGCTCGAGGATCCACATCTGCATCTCCACGCCCCCCTCGACCGGCACGTTCACCGAGCTCGGGCGGGGGAGATCGAGTCCGGCAAGGAGCCGTTCGTTGGCCCGGCTCACCGGGATGCGCGCCGAGGTGCCGCGCCCACCGGCGTCGACGGTAGCCACTGCGAACACTTCCGCCGGGGCGTCCATCCGCACCACCTGGAAGGCGGCCGCATGGCCGCTCGTCGAGATTCCGGTAAGCGCGCCGGGCCAGAAGCGGTCGAATTGCACGCCCCGGGAATCAAGGAACGCCTTGCCGAGGAAGCTCGAGGCCTTCTCCTCGTAGAGGAAGGCGACGTAAGGCTTGAAATCGGCATCCTCGAGCCAGGCGATCTCGCTGGCGGAGACATCCTCCCCGGCGGTGAGGTTTCTCGGGCTGCCGACGAGCGTGCCGTCGGGCTTCACGTCGGCGACGAGGATGTTCCACCTGTCGGCTTCGTATCCGGGCCGCTTCTGCGCGCGCCAGGCGAGGCGCTTCCCATCGGGGCTGAAGCGTGGCCCGCTGTCGGCGGCCGGATTTGCGGCCGTGAGGCTCGGCCATTCCGCCGACGGCTTGTCGATGGCCACCCGGCACAGATCGTGATCCGTGCTCCACGCCTCCCCCTCCGCCGGTACGGCCGTGAACACGACATGCTGGGAGTCGGGGGTGAAGGCGTGGTCCTCGGCAACGGAGAAGGTCTTGCTCGTCGGGGCGGCGTCGCGGTCGCCGGGAGTGATGTCGCGGCACCCGCCGCCAGTTGAATCGATGACAAACAGATGACGCCGCTTGTCGCCGACGTAGTCGTCCCAGTGTCGAAAGAAGAGGCGGGTGAAGACCCGCGCTTTCACCGGATCGTCGGCGATCGCCTTCTCCCGCTCGGCATTGAGGCGGTCACTCTCGGCGAACGGGAGCGTGCTGTATTCGGGGTGGACG
>CALQRA010000204.1 GCA_943332855.1 Candidatus Kuenenia stuttgartensis | reverse complement strand
TTCTCGAAGAAGTCGTCGTCGGCGGCCTGCGACGGCGTCGTGGCGCCAGCGACCAGCGCCAGAAACGCCAGGCCGAAAGAGACCAGCCACCCTTTGCCCCCATTTTTCGATCGACATCCCGGGCTGGCCAAGGGTGCCTCGGCACATGGTGACTGGCACCTTTTTCGATGCATGGCGGCACGCGGTGGATGAGGGGCAGGAGTCAAAGGCCCCGAAGACCCCTTCAAGGATACCCCAGGGGAGGGTGCCGAGACAGCGTCAATCGGGCCTGACGGCAGAGGCCGCCGTCTGTCGATGGTCCCTGTTTCCCTTAGAATCCTCTCCCTGTCATGGTCCATGCAGGAAAGCATCTGGTCATCTGGGGAAAGCCTCCATGGTCCGTCGTCTCTTCGCCTCCCTGCTTGCGCTCGCCAGCCTCCCGCTGTTGGCCGCTCCTGCGGCCGAATGGAAGCCCGCTGCGGCGCCCCTCATGACCCGATGGGGGAAAGAAGTCACCCCCGACAACGCCTGGCGCGAATACCCCCGGCCGCAGCTGGTGCGGGAGTCGTGGCTTAATCTCAACGGCTTGTGGGAGTACGCAATCGTCGATCGGCCCGCCGGCGAGATCGGCGTGCCGAAGGAAGATGGCCCGCCGCCCCAAGATTGGCATGGAAAGATTCTCGTCCCCTTCTGCCCGGAGTCGGCGCTGTCGGGGGTGGGGAAGAGCGTCTCGAAGGAGCAGCTCCTCTGGTACCGTCGCTCGGTCACCGTGCCGGAGGGGTGGCAGGGGAAGCGGGTGATCCTCCGCTTCGATGCCGTCGACTGGCACGCGAGCGTGTGGCTCAACGGGACGAAGCTCGGCGATCACAGCGGCGGCTCCGATCCCTTTTCATTCGATGTCACCGCGCATTTAAAGCCCGGCGCCAATGAACTCGTCGTTCGCGTCTGGGATCCGTCGGATGAGGGGCCGCAGCCGCGCGGCAAACAGAAGCTCAAGCCCGAGGGGATCTGGTACACGCCGGTGAGCGGCATCTGGCAGACGGTGTGGATGGAGCCAGTGCCCGAGCGCCACGTGACCGGCGTCTTTCCGGTGGCCGATGTGGAGCGCGGCGAGGTCGAGCTCACGATCGACCTCGCCGGGCAGGCGTCATCCGGTCCCAGGGCGCCGCGCGTCCGCATCGTCGAAGGGGAGGGGACCGCGCGCAAGGTTCTCGGGGAGGGGGCTCCCGGCAAGCCGATCCGCTTTGCCGTCAAGGAGCCGCGTCTCTGGACGCCCGACGACCCTCATCTCTATCCCGTCGAGGTCGAGCTTGTCGGTGCTGACGGCAAGGTGATCGACCGGGTGGGGAGCTACTTCGCGCTCCGTTCGATCACGAAGGCCCGCGACGAGCGGGGGATCCTCCGGCTCTGTCTCAATGGCAAGCCGCTTTTTCAGATCGGCCCGCTCGACCAGGGCTGGTGGCCCGACGGCCTGCTCACGCCGCCGAGCGACGCGGCGATGAAGTACGACCTCGAGGTGCTCAAATCCCTCGGCATGAACATGCTCCGCAAGCACATCAAGGTGGAGCCGGCCCGCTACTACCACCACTGCGACACCCTCGGATTGCTCGTCTGGCAGGATCAGCCGAGCGGGATGGGGGCGGGGCGGAAGCAGTTCGTCCAGCCCGACTGGCAGGAGGACGGCGACTTCACTCCGGAGGAGAAGGCGCAGTTCCGCACGGAGACCGCCGCGATGATCGACCGGCTCCGATTCTTCCCATCGATCGTCGTCTGGGTGCCGTTCAACGAAGGCTGGGGGCAGCACGACACCAACGACGTCCTCAAGTGGGTGCAACAGAGCGATCCGACGCGGCTGGTCAACGGCCCGAGCGGCTGGACAGACCGCGGCTACGGCGACATGAAGGACATGCACATGTATCCCGGCCCGGGGATGTTCCCGGTCATGCCCGACCGGGTGAGCGTGCTCGGCGAGTTTGGCGGCTTGGGGCTCCCGATGAAGGGGCACCTCTGGAAGGACGCCGACAACTGGGGCTACCGCACGTACCAAAGCGAGGCTGACCTTCGCGCCGCCTACGGCCATCTCATGGAGCGGCTCCACGGGCTCGTCGGCAAGGGGCTCGCGGCGGCCGTCTACACGCAGACGACCGACGTCGAGATCGAGGTCAACGGCCTCCTCACCTACGACCGCGAGATCCTCAAAGTCGATCCAGAGGAGACGGCCGCCTGGCACCGGATGCTGTTTGAGCCGGCGCCCGTCTACCGGGATTGGATCCCGACCTCCGAGTCGGTTCCCGTCGAGTGGCGCTTTTCGCTCGAGCCACCGCCGCCGACCTGGGACAAGCCGGGCTACGACGACTCTCGGTGGAAGCGCGGTCCGGGGGGCTTCGGTACCGAAGGGACCCCCGGCACGACGATCCGCACCGAGTGGAGCACCAACGAGATCTGGTTGCGGCGGATCGTGAACCTGGAAAAGCTCCCCGAGGGGAAACTCGCCTTTCGCATCCACCACGACGAGGATGCCGAGATCTTCATCAACGGCGTCCTCGCCGCGACGGTGCAGGGCTATGTGACAGAGTATGTCGAGGTGCCGATGCTCCCGGCGGCGCGGGCCGCGCTCAAGGAAGGGGAGAATCTCGTCGCCGTCCACTGCCGCCAGACCGGCGGTGGGCAGTCGATCGACGTCGGAATCGTGGAGCGGGTGCCGGGGAAGTAGTCTGAGCCAGGTTCGATGACGGCGACCATTTCCTTATGTCGAGAGTTCCACCGATGACGACGGTTGATCAAGGGAAAGAATCCCTGGCGCGTTCGATCCTTGAATCAAAGGCGGCCCGGGCCCGCGCCATGGACCAGGCGGACAAGTTTTTCGCCGGGCCGAGGCTGTTCGACATCGTGCGGGAGCGGATGCTCTGTGGCATCCGCGACCGGCATCCGCAGTGGGGCGAAGCGGAGGTGGAGGCAGAGTTCGGCCGGCAAATGGCGGCCATCCGCGCCCGTGAAGAGCGAGGGGTGTATACGCCGGTGCCGCAGGATGCGATCGACGGTACTCCGACCGGTGCCCCATGACGAGTGAAGCCGCCGTGGCCCGTCTCGTCGAGCGTCTCGAGGCCGAGGGCGTGCCGTACATGTTCACCGGCGCCCTGTCGGCGAATCTCTACGGTGTGCCCCGGGCCACGAACGACGCCGACCTCGTTGTGGCATTCGAGGATTTCGACATCGTTGCGTTCGCCCGCGGACTCGGGCCCGACTTCGTCCTCGATCGGCAGGCGATGATCGAGGGGTTCACCGGGACGATGCGTCATGTGGTGCATTTCGTCCCAAAGAAATTTGACATCGAACTGTTCCACCTTGGGAACGACCCGCACGACCGGCAGCGGTTTTCGAGGCGCCGCCGCCAGCGGCTTCCGGAGTGTGACCGCGAAGCCTGGGTGGCGACGGCGGAGGATGTCCTCATTCAGAAGCTGCGCTGGGGTCGCCGCAAGGATCTCGACGACATCGTCAACCTCCTCACCGTGTCTGGCGACATGCTCGATTGGGAGTACGTCGCCAAGTGGACGCGGGAACATGGCACAAGCACGTTGCTTGCCGACCTCCGAGCTGAGGCCGACGGCGGCGGCCCTAAACCGGCAGCCTGACTTCGCCCGGGCCCGCCGCCTGAGGAGGCTGTGGAAAAAGGTCATGGATGACTTTTTCCACGGACAGTGAGCGCTGCTGCCCCAAAAACACTCCCGAGGAAACGTGTCGGGATCGTGGAGCGGGTACCGGCGCAGTGAACAGCGCAAAGGTCGTGTTCAATCGGCGAGGACGGCTGCGAGCGATAGAGGCTTGAGTCCCTGGAAACGGGTGAAGTCGCGATCCTCGGTGAGGAGCGTTGTCGCACCGTGCTCCAGGCACACCGCCGCAATCTGGGCGTCGAAGACGAGGTTGCCGCGGACTCCAGACCGGGCGATCACGTCGCGGAGGATCTGCAGGTAGCGGTTTCCCGGCAGCAGCAACCGCGCAGCAGGACTTGCCAGCAGCGTCTCGATCGACGCCAGGGCCTCACCGATCGGTGTCGGAGGCTGAAAGACCCGGTCGTGGGAGACGACGCGGAGAAACTCGCCGACGCACTGGATGGGAATGGCCCACGCCTCGTGCCCCTCCGCGAGCCGTCGCAGCGCTCGCAGCGCTGCCCGGTGCTGCGGCGTCTCCTCTCGATCGGCGTAGAGAAGGATGTTCGTGTCGACGGCAATCATCGCCGTCCTTCCATGACATCGATCAGATGGTCGCGGTCAGCCACGTCGACGGCAGGCGGCGATGATCCCCGGTGGGTCTTCCAGGCGAGACGGTAGCGGGGGCCCGTTTCGGCCCGGCCGGCGAGCGCCGCAGCGAGCGCGTGCTCCACGAACGCCGTGAGCGTCGTGCCCTTGTCGGCGGCACGGCGCTTCGCCTCGGAGAGAAGGGCATCGTCGATGTCGAGAGTGGTTCTCATGCATAAATGTGTATGCATCACGCAGAAGTATGTCAAGCCGGGTCTTCCCCGGGGCTTGTGAGGAACTGCGGTTTGCCGCGGCCAGGGCCCGGCGGAGTATCCTGTCGGCGGCTGCCATGGATGGTCCGTGAGCGCCTCCCTTGCCCGCCCGAGGCCATCATGATCCGCCGCCTTGTTCCTTGTCTTCTCGCCGCTTGGCCGTACTCACTGGTCGTCGCCGTCGCCGTGTCGGTGTGGCTCCCGGGGGCCGCTGTCCGCGCCGACCAATGGCCGCAGTGGATGGGCCCGCAGCGCGACAACGTCTGGCGGGAGGAGGGGATTGTGGAAAAGTTCCCCGCCGGGGGGCCGAAGGTTTTGTGGCGGGCACCGGTGGCCGGGGGCTATGCCGGGGCGGCCGTCGCGGAGGGGAAAGTGTTCGTCACCGATTTCGTCCCGGCGGGCGATCTCCCCGGTGACAATTTCGAGCGGAAGACCGCGGCCGGCACCGAACGCGTGCTCTGTCTCGACGAGGGGACGGGGAAGGAGCTGTGGAAGCACGAGATCCCGGTCACCTACACGATCAGCTATCCCGCCGGCCCGCGCTGCACGCCGACGGTCGACGGTGACCGGGTCTACGCGCTCGGTGCCGAGGGGAACCTCCTCTGCCTCGCCGTCGCCGACGGCCGGGTGGTGTGGGCAAAGGACCTGAAGAAGGAGTACGAGACGAAGGCGGCGCTGTGGGGGTGGGCGGGCCATCCGCTGGTCGACGGGGATCGCGTGTTCGTCATCGCCGGCACCGCCAAGGCCCATGTCGTGGCGCTCGACAAGCTCACCGGCAAGGAACTGTGGCGCGCGGGCACCGCCCCCGAGCAGGGCTATTCGCCGCCGACGATCATCGAGGCGGCTGGCGTGCGGCAGCTCGTCCTCATGAAGCCCGATGGGATGTATGCCGTCGCCCCCGACACTGGCAGGATCCTCTGGGAGACGCCGTACAACGCCGACAACGGCTCGATCATCATGGCGCCGGTGAAGGTGGGGGAGCACCTCTACGTCGGCGGCTTCCAGGAGAAGAACTTGCTGGTCAAACTCGCCGCCGACAAGCCGGGGGTCGAGGTGGTGTGGCGTAACAAGGCCAAGCACGGCATCTCGGCGGTCAACGTCCAGCCGATCGTCGACGGCACCATGCTCTACGGCTTCCACGAGAAGGGGGATCTGCGCGGGATCGAGATTCCCGGCGGCGCGGTGAAGTGGTCGAGCCCGGGGCCGTTCGGTGACCGTGCTCCGCCATCGGCAACGGCCTTCATCACCCGCCACGGCAACCGCTACTTCCTCTTCGCCGAAACCGGCGACCTCGTGATCGCCAAGCTCTCCCCCGCAGGCTATGAGGAGCTCGACCGCGCCCATCTCCTCGACACGACGCAGTCGGCGTTTGGCCGCGGAGTGGTGTGGTGCCCTCCGGCGTATGCCGACCGGAGTGTTTTCATCCGCAACGACAAGGAACTGATCCGGGTATCGCTGGCCGAGTGATGTCGGTAAGGTCGCCGCAGTCGGCATGATTGGTGCGACGTCGGGGAGGGAAACGTGTTTTGGCCCGGGAAATGGCCCCGGTGCCGCGCCGAGAGGGTGGCAATTGGCTATCGTGGTGGTGCGTCACCGCCCCGTGCGTCCACGATGGGCCGGAGCGATCGGCGTTGCTTGGAGTCCGTCTTTTATGGCTTCTCTTCCCGCGGCGTCGGCCCATTTAGACGTCCCCACGGCGGTGCGGCCGTATACGATCAACCGGGTCTATTCCGGCACGATCCTCGCGGTCCACCTGCTGGCACTGCTGGCTTTCATGCCGCAGTTCTTCTCGTGGATCGGTTTCTGGACGATGGTGGTCGGGATCCATGTCTTCGGGCAGGGGATCACGATCGGCTACCACCGCCTCCTCACGCACCGCAGCTTCAAGACCGTCCCCTGGGTCGAACATGCCTTCGCCATCCTCGGGATCTGCTGCCTCGAGGATTCGCCCGCCCGCTGGGTGACGGTGCACCGTATCCACCATGTCCATTCCGACAAGCAACCCGACCCCCATTCGCCGCTGGTGACGTTTCTTTGGTCGCACTTCGGCTGGCTGATGGTCAACAACCGGGAGGCCCATTCGCTCAATGCGATGGCCACCTACTCCAAGGATGTTCTCCGCGATCCGTTTTACATGCGGATCGAGAAAAGCCCCTGGCTGCTGATGTGGATCGGTCTGGCACAGATCCCGGTCTTCTTCCTCGCCGGTGCCGCGATCGGTTGGATCGGCTGGGGGCGCGAGGCCGCCCTACCGCTGGGTTTGAGCCTCGTGGTCTGGGGTGTGTACGTGCGGATTGTGGCAGTCTGGCACATCACCTGGTCGGTGAACTCGCTCTCCCACATGTTCGGCTACCGCAACTACGAGACCGGCGAGGCGAGCCGCAACAACTGGTTCGTTGCCCTGCTGACCGTCGGCGAGGGCTGGCACAACAACCACCACGAGGATCCCTCGTCGGCGAGTGTCCAGCATCGCTGGTGGGAGATCGACATCAGCTACTACGAGATCCGCCTCCTCGAGGCGCTCGGCCTGGCCTGGGATGTCGTCACGCCCCGGCATGTTCGGCGCCGCGAGGCCGCGGCGAAGTCGGCCTGACACTCCTTCCGGTGCACCGCGCGAGGGTGGCGCCGTCGGGATCGATCGCCACCCGGACCGCCGGTGTGTTGCCGGAGATCCGCGGGTGGAAGGGGGAGCGCAGGAAGAGCCGGCCGCCGTGCGGATCGACGTGCATCGATCGCACGAAGCGAAAATCGTTCCCCAGGCCGGTGAGATCCCACCGGGCCACGAGCGGGAAGCCGTCGCTGCCGAGATCGAAAAATGACGCCTGCCGCGCCTCCGCCGCGAAGACGACCAGGCACTCCCCCAACCGGGCGACGGCGACGGGCGTGCCCGGTACGGGGAGCGTGGCGGCCAGCCGGTTGGTCGCCTTGTCGACGAGGAGCACCTGATCGGCCCACGCCTCGGGCGCCGCGATCCACGGTAACCCCTCGAGATCGAGGATCATCGTCAGGTGGCGGCGCGGGTCGGGGAAGCTCCGCTCGATCGCGTGGGTGACCGTGTCGATGCGGGCGATCGTCTCGTGCCCGGGGCGGAAGTCGTTGCGCTCGAGGACGAAGAGGTGGCGGCCGGAGGGGATCATCGCACCGGGCAAGTGGACCTCGGGGCGGAGCGGCCGGGCCCACCAGCCGTTCCAGCGGAACACCTTCCGTGAGCCGGGCTCGTTGAACCACATCCTGCCGGCGGAGCCGCCGAACTGCTCGACCTGGAGCCGCCGCGGCATCGTGCGGACCCGCACTCGCAGCCGCGGGGACGGGGGCGTCGCGTCGAAGCGCACGGTGGAGTGATAGGTGAGCCAGCCGCGACGCTCGTCGAAGTGCTTGCCGACCGCGAGGATCGTCCCCGCAGCATAGGGATAGAGGAACTCGAGCGTGTGGGGGACCGGAGCGGAGGCGATGACGGCGAGGGTGTCAGGGTCGTGGACATCGATCCGGTAGTCGTCGACCGTCCCGGCACTGTGGCCCTCCCACAGCAACCCGTCATGGAACACCTGGCCGCGATAGACCTCGTGGGGATCGAGGTGCGTGACGGTGCGGATCTCGGGCACGGCGTCGATGATTCGGGCGAGGGTGGCTGGCACGAAAAGAGGCTCCCGGGTGAAGGAGAACACCTCCGCAGCCTAAGGCGATCGGGGCCGGGGGGCGAGGAATCGGTGCAAGGGGGGGGCGGTTTCCGCGGGCGAAGGCCGCCTCTTCAGCCGATCTCCGTTCCCTCCGCAGCCTGCCATAATTGAGGTTAAGCCCCCTACTCCCCCGCGAGCCTCCGATGCCCCGTCACCTCGTCCTCGTTCTCGGCGACCAGCTCGACCGCCGCTCGGCGGCCTTTGACGGATTCGATGCCTCCGAGGACGCCGTCTGGATGGCGGAGGTGGCGGGGGAGTCGACGCATGTCTGGTCGGTGAAGCCGCGGATCGTGATGTTCCTCGCCGCGATGCGTCACTTCCGCGATCGGCTCGTCGCCGAGGGGCTGCCGGTCGACTACCGGGTGCT
>CALQRA010000203.1 GCA_943332855.1 Candidatus Kuenenia stuttgartensis | reverse complement strand
GTCGGCCGGCCGCAGCCCGACGGCCCAAGATTCCTCGCGGAACGGTCGGAGAAGGGCCCGCGTGCTGTCGGGATGACGCTTGTGGTTTTGATAGACCGAGAGGGAGTCGTAGATGAAGGCGTCGGCCTTTCCCTGCACCACCTCGAGGACCGCGGCAGACTCCTTGTCGAGGACAAGGAGGCGGGCCTGCTTGAAAGTCGACGAGGCGAATTGGTGGCCGGTCGTTCCCTTCTTCACCGCCACCGTTCGCCCCTTGACGTCGAGCTCATCGGCCCCCTTCACCGCCGACTTTGCCCCCACGAGGAGCGCCAGCCCCGTCTTCAGATAGGGCTCCGAGAAGGCGATCGACTTGGCCCGCTCCGGGGTCGCCGTCATCGATGAGATGATGCAGTCGATCTTGCCAACTTTCAGGGCCGGGATCAGTCCGTCGAAGGCGATGTTTTCGATCACCACGTCGCGCTCGAGGTGTTTCCCGAGTGCCGCGGCGATCCGCACGCTCACCCCCGTCGGTTTGCCGGCCGCGTCGGTCATCTCAAACGGCGGGTAGGCCAGTTCCATGCCGACTTTGAGGGGCGGGGCCGCGGTGGCGGATCCCGGGGCAAAGCAGGCAGCCACAGCGACGATGAGCGCGACGAGGAGCCGATAGGGGTCCATGATGAGCCTTCAGTGCCAAGGGGGAGGCGCGGAGCGAGTCAGGGGCTCACTCGCCGCGGATGCAGTAGACCGCGTCGGAGGAACGGATGAGGAGCGCGTCGCCGGCCACGGCGGGGGTCGACCAGAACACCTCCCCGTCGGCGCCCAGATCTGATTCGGCGAGGACTTCGTAATCGGGGCCGGTCTTGAGAACGATCGTCTTGCCGAGCTCGTTGACGAGGTAGATCCGTTCACCGACGACGATCGGGCAGCCGACCGCCTGCGTCCCGCCGGGGAGGCGCTTGCGGTACTTCTCCTCCCCCGTCCGCTTGTCGTAACAGACGGCGGTATTGCCGAAGAAGTAGAGGAAGTCACCAACGACGACGGGGGAGGGCATGCCGGCCCCGCTCTTGTTGCGGTTCCAGGGGACGGTGGCGCTGGTCCCCCCGTCTTTGCCGGGCGAGACATCGCCGCTGGCGCCGGCGAGGATCGCCGCCGCCGGAGCTTTCGAGCCGGGGCTCGAGGTCCCGAAGTAGACCCCTTCGGCATCAGCGCCGAGCGAACAGGCAAACGACGTGTCGAGCCCGCCGTAGCGCCAGCGCTCGCTCCCATCGGCCAAGGCGTAGGCGACGATCGAGCCCTGGCCGCCGGTCACCACCTCGGTGGTGCCGCCATTGTTCCAGATGATCGGCGTGGCCCACGAGGCCCCCTTGGTGCGTGTGGCCGTCCACAGATCGCCGCCGGTGGCGGCGTCGAGGCAGTGGAGATCGCCGGCATCGTCGTTGTAGAGCTGAACGAGAAGCTTGCCGTCGTGGAGCACCGGCGAGGCGCCTGTGCCGAAGGCGTTCGTGATCGGCTGCGGGCCATACTCGCGCTTCCAGCGTTCGTTGCCGTCGCGGTCGAGGGCGACGACGGTGCCGGTAGCACCGAAGAAGGCCCACACGCCGTCAGGGGTAGCGCAGGGGGTTTCCGTGGCGTAGGTGTTGGAGGCATGCGTGGCATATTTCGGGGCCTGCTCAACGACCGTCTTCGACCAGATCAGGCTCCCGTCGGCGGCATCGAGACAGAGGACGCGCCACTGGACCGGATCCTTCGGCGGCTTCCCCCACCCCATCGTGGAGAGATCCATCACTCCCCCCGTCATTCCTTTCGGCTTTCGTCCCCCCGGGATTACGGCTGTCGTCAGATAGATTCGCCCATCGACACTCACCGGCTGCGACCATCCCGCGCCGGGGATCGCCGACCGCCAGACGATCTTCCCCTTGGAGCCGGGAGACTTGTCCCAGGCGAGCGGGAGCGCCGCATCTGCGACCAGCCCCAGCGCCGGTCCCCCGCGGAACTGCGGCCAGTCACCGGCGGAGGGTGCCTGGGCGTGGGCGCCGAGGGCGATCGTCGCCAGCCAAGCACAGGCCACAGCGATCGTGATCGCATTCAGAACGGGGCGCTGACATCGCATCGGAGGTTCCTCTCGACGGGGGCGAGGGTGAAGCTGGAAAGGGCCGGTGAACGGAAAACGGGGACCGGTCAGAAGTGTAGACCTTCCACCTTCTGATGGGACAGATCGGCTCGGCCGAACGCTTGGCCGCCTGGCCAGGCTTGGCACTCCCCTCATCCCATGGCGAGCGGGAGACCGGGGCGCCGTCTGGCCGGTCGATCTCCAGTAAACTGCTTGCTGTGCCGGCCCGGTCACGCCGGGCGATTGACTCAAGGGGGAAAGACTGGTGTGTCGTCATCGTCTGGGCCCGTGGGTCGCCATCTCGGTAATCCTGCTGGCTGGTGTCGCCAGCTCGAGTTTTCCGCGGCCGTTGCGGGCGCAGTCCCCTGATCTTCAGCCCGATCTGCTGCCGTTGACCGCGGAGCAACGCCAGACCCTCGAGAATGGCTTGCGGACGTTGAACGAATCCCTCGACGCTCCCGAGGGCAGACACCCAGCGGAGCTTGCCGATGCGGCCATCTTCGCCAAGGGGGTAGCCTGGGCTCTGCGGAACGACCGTGCGTTCTCCGCCAACGATGTCCAGCAGCTTAAGTGGGCCCTTGATCGTGGCGCCGAGCGCGTGGCGGCGCTGGCCAAGGGCCGACGCCCCTGGGGGAACCGGCGGGGCAGGGTGGTCCTCGGGTATGTGTCGCAGGTCGACGGCTCCCGGCAGCCCTACGGCCTTATCGTGCCGAAAAACCATGACCCGCAGCAGGCGATGCGACTCGATGTCGTGTTGCACGGGAGCAGCCGTCCGGTCGGGATGAGCGAGGTGCGCTTCATGGCTCGGTTCGACGAGGGGGACGAGGCCCACGGCGACCCCCCCGACGCCCCGTTCATCGAGCTCCATCCACTTGGCCGGGTCGAGAACTGCTATCGCTGGTCCGGCGAGACCGATGTTTTCGAGGCCATCGAGGATGTCTGTCGTCGCTACCGCATCGACCGCGATCGGATCGTTCTCCGGGGCATGTCGATGGGGGCCTCGGGAACGTGGCATCTGGGGCTCAAACATCCGGACCGGTTCGTGGCGCTGGGGCCGTATTGCGGGTATGTCGACACCCATCGTTTCTCCGAGACGCCGATCCCCGGGTTCATCAAGGTCGGCCCCTTGCCCGAGCACCAGGAACTCGGGCTCCACATGCTCGATTCCGTCGACTATGCCGCCAACGCCGGGGTCGTGCCGGCGGTCGCCTGCATGGGAGGGGAGGACGTCTTCTTCCAGGCCCATGTGCTGATGGAAGCAGCGATGCGCCGCGAGGGGCTGGAGATGGTCAACCTCATCTCCCCAGCGACAGGCCATGTCATCGATCCCGTCACGCATGCCGAGCAGCTGCGGCGGATCGCCACTCACGCCGATCGCGGACTGAATCATGCCCCGCTAGAACTGCGGTTCGTGACCTGGACGCTGAAGTATGGCCGCTGTCATTGGCTGCAGGTCCTCGGGCTCGATCGCCATTACACCCGGGCGGAGATCGTCGCGAGTGTCCGTGGCAACAGCCTCGAAATCGCCGAGCCTTTGAACATCAATCGGTTTTCGATCGACCTCGCCCTGCTGCCGCCGGCGGTGGAGACCGTCCGGATCGGAGCCGCCGAAGTGACTGTTCCCAGAAGCGGATCGGCCCTACGCCGCCCGCTGGTTTTCCAGCGGCATCAACAAGCGTGGAGCCTCGCCCCCGCCGACGCGCCGGTGAACCCGGGCAAACGCCCCGGCGTCCAGGGACCGATCGACGACGCGTTCACCGCCCCGTTCCTCTGCGTGCGGGGAACCGGCACCCCCTGGAATCAAGCCGTCCATGACCATGCCATCCGCAGCTTGGATCGATTCGCCGAGGAATGGCAGCGATACTTTCGCGGTGATCTTCCCATCAAGGACGACACGGCCGTGACCGATGAGGATGTCCAGTCACGGAACCTGGTTCTCTTCGGCGACCCGGGCAGCAACTCGCTGCTGGCTCAATCGCTGCCTCGGCTTCCGCTGGAGTGGACGAAGGAGACGCTGCGATTGGGAGGACATGACCACCCCGCTCCGGGCCACATGCCTGCCTTGATCGTCCCGAATCCGCTTTCCGGTGGTGCGGATCATTACCTCGTCATCAACAGCGGTCACACCTTCCGCGGAGCTGATCTCGGGGCGTTCAACTATCTGCTCTTTCCCCGCTGGGGCGACTGGGCCGTGGTGGAGGTTGACCCTCCAGAGCCCGCCCAGGAGCCGCCGCCGGATCGAGTCTTGGACGCGGGATTCTTCAACGAGCAGTGGCGGTCCCCGTGACTGTCCGCGAGCGGCCGCGGCGATCAGGGCACCGCGAGAGCCGTCTCCGCCCGCTTCCGCCCCGCGAACAGGAGCTCGACATCGGGATCGACGACGATCCGCTCGGGGGGGAAGTCGGTGACGAGATCGATCACGCCGGGGGCGTCGGCTGTCACTTCCACCGTCGCCTCGCTCCCCGGCCGCTGCGCCTCCTTCTCTTCGGGCTTCTTCCCCTCGACGCGGACTTTCACCGCCGCCCGGCCGGTGCCGATGTTGGCAAGCTGCCCCGTAACCCGATAACCGGCAGCGGTCTTCTCGACCTTGGCCTCGCGAACCTCGAGATCGGGGAGATCCTTGCCGAGGATCCACCGGCCGACGTAGGCGTCAAACGCGGCCGGATCGGGGGCGTGCGGCCGGAGGCTCTCCAAGAGATCCTCGATCAAGGGGAAGTCGAGGCCATCGGCAGTCTCGACGCCGT
Organism: Candidatus Kuenenia stuttgartensis; assembly: GCA_943332855.1. Lineage (GTDB taxonomy): Bacteria > Planctomycetota > Planctomycetia > Pirellulales > UBA1268 > QWOP01. Next base: position 3,720 of record CALQRA010000203.1, on the reverse strand, counting down.
TGCGCCACCTGGCGATGAAGTCTTTGAGACCGGCGAGCATCGCCTCTTCCCCCATCACCGACCGCAGCATCCAGAAGGCCCACCCGGCGCGCTGGTAGGTCACGACGCCGTCGCCAGGCCGCGACCCGTCGATGCGGTTGATCGGCCGCTCGTTGTCGGCGCGGCGGCCGAAGACATAGCTCTGCTCCCAACGGCGGCGGAGGGTCTTTCCCTGCTCCTCCCCGAGCTCATGGTGGACGAGCATCAGGGCGGAAAACTCGGCGAGCCCCTCAGAGATGATGTTGCCGCCGGGCCCCTTGCCGGGCGTGACGATGTTGCCCCACCACTGGTGCCCCGCCTCGTGGGCGACGATGTAGAAGGCGGCGTCGATCTTGCCCTCTTCGCGGCCCGTGGCCAGATCGGTCACTTTGAGCGGCTTGGCGAGATAGCCAATATCCTCGGAGAACGAGATGTTGCCGGGAAAGCCCTGGGCATAGCCGGCGATCCCGGGGAACTCGGTAACCCGCAGATTCGTCCAGGGATATTCGCAAAACCACTGGCCATACTTCTCCCGCGCCGCATCGAGCGCCCGCACCATCGTCGGCACGTTGTGCTCGGTGCGCGGGTCGAAGTAGACCGTCGATCGCCGGCCCGGCGCGGCCTTGAGCGGCCCGCCGACGATGTTGAAAAACCGCACCGGGTGTTCGGTCTTCCAGACGACGCGACGGCGCCCTTCCCCGATCTCCTCGTTGGCGGTCTCAACGCCGCAGCCATTCATGACCCAGCCCGACGGGCCCTCGATCGAAAGCTGTACGTCGCTCGACCAAGCAGGCCCGAAGGCGGGATCGACGCGGGTCTTCCAGTGGTCGAGCGGGTATTCCTTCGCGTCGCGCCGGTTCTTGTTGTCGACGCCGACGGAGTCGACGAATCCCGGCACGGGGAGGAAGCTGGGACTGAAGCTCGTGAGGACGACGCCACTGGGAAGGACGAACTCTCCCGCCCCGCCTGAAAGCTTCGACCACCCGTCGGGGAACTCCCCTTCGAGCCGGAATCCGACGCGGACGCTCTCCCCCGTTGCCAGAGGACGCGGCGGCCTGACGACATACAGCCCGCTGCGGTTCTCGATCGACGGGGCCGGCTGATCTTTCTTCGTCGCATCGACTGGTTGGTCGTCGATCGTCCAGTCGGAGGTCTTCTTGAAGTGGGGGCCGACGGTGAGGGGGATCTCGCGCATCGACAGCGCGTGGGGATTGCGGAGCGTGTAGGAGCCGATGACTTCGAGCCGGCGCTGGTCGGGGAAGAGCTTCACGGTCGCTTCGACCCGGTCGAGCGCTGGCGAGGGGGCGTTGTCCCAGGTGGTCGAGTTGCGCCGCCAGTAGGCCTTTTCGGCATTCGTCTGTGGCTTCCCCTCGTAGCCGGCGCGGACTTTTTGCCCGGTGTAGATGCCGAGGGCCACCAGCGGCAGGGCCACCAGTGCCGGCGTTAGTGCCGCCTTAAAGAAGGCCGCCGGACGGAGCCTGTCGAACGTGGCGCGGAGATCGGGGAGCCGGCGCGGCCAGATCTTCAGGGCAAGCGCCACGAGCAGCGCCGCCAGCGCCAGCATCACGAGCCGATTGGCGACGAGCGCCGGCCACATGAAGCCGAGCCGGTCGAGCTCACTCCAGCCGACGGCCCCGCCGCCGAGATTCCAGGCGGTGAGCCAGTTGAGCCAGCCGTAGCGCGTGAGGAAGCCGGTGAGGATCAGCGTCGCCACGCCGAGGGCGTAGGTGGCAAACCGGTTGCGCACGAGGGCATGGAGCAGCATCACCCAGGCCGCCCAGACGACGAGCGTCGGGACAAGGAGCCCGCCGAGGATCAGGGCGAGCACCGGGAGCTCCAGCGGCACCGCGATCCCTGTCTGGAATCGCTGCACGAGGAGCGTGATCGCGATCGCCAGCGCCGTGAAGGCCACGATCACCAGCGCCATCACGGCATTGGCGAGCACTTTGCCGGCGAGCACGCCGGCGGTGGGGACGGGGCAGGCCCGATGGATCCCGGAAAGGCCCACACGTTCCTCGCGCACGAGGCTCTCGACCGTGTAAAAAAGGATCAGCAGTCCGAGGAGGAGCGCGAGGGCTCCGCGCGCGACACTCGCCGCGGCGCCGGTCGTCATCAGCTCCTCGGTGTCGAGCGTCCCCGGGCTCAAAGTCGTCGCGGCCCAGGTCTGGACGAGGATCAGCGGCCCGAACAGCCATAGCCCCGGGCTCTTCAGCAGCGACCAGGTCTCCTGCCGGAGGACCGTTCGCACCGTCTCCACAAATCCCGGCAGGCGGATCGTCGTGGCAGGAAGAGCGCCGCGGGCGGCCACCGCGGCATGCTCGATCGTCGTCGGCCCCGCGGCACGGGCGGCGGCGAGGAGACTGTCGGCATTCCCCACGCGCCGATCGTCATGTTCGGCATTCGCAAGCCGCCGACCGGTGGCCCACACGGCCGTGAGCCCTACGCCCATGAGGACCAGCCGGCTGCAAAGAAAGAGGCTGTCGGGAACGACGCGGGCGGAGTTGTAGTAGGCAACGCCCCGGTCCTCAGAGAGAAACGTCCTTGAGAACCACCGAAATCCGGTCGGCTCGACCGCCTGCAGGAGCCGGTCGACCGAGCGCGGCAGCCACTCGGGGTTGAAGTCCCAGAGGAAGAAGATCCCGGCGACGACCATCACGACCGGGAGCGCGAAGACGAGCACCGGCTGCCGCGTGCGCACGCCGGCCCACATCGACACCCCGCCGGTGAAGACCACCATCGGCAGGGCAAACCAGATCAGCGGCGCCAGGTAGCTCCACAGTGAGAACGTCGTCCGCACCCGCTGCGTCGTGTCGATCGGCCAGGATTGATAGATCGAGATCTGGCAGACGAGCCAGGCGGCGAGCACCGCCCCGAGCACAGCGAGCGCCGCGAGGAACCGGCTCCAGGCATATTCCTGCCAGGAGAGCGGCGTGGCCGTGAGCAGCTTCTGGATCCGCCGGTCGCTGTCGACCAGCAGCGGCATGCCGCAGGCCACCGCCGCGAAGAAAGGGAGGACGATGGCGAAGATCACGACATCGACGAAGGCGAGGTTGAACCCGCCATTGATGGCGAGCTTCGCCCCGCCGGTGTCGGCCGAGCCGGCCGCGACCTGCACGCCGCCGGCCACGAGCCCGAACGAGAGGAGGGCCAGGATCGCGTACATGAACACCGGCAACGGCCGCTTCCAGAACGATTTCAGCTCGAGCCGCGGGAAGGCAAGGAGGCGATCGATCATCGGGCACCTCCGGCGGGGGTGGCCGAGGCAGGGATCGCCCGTGCCAGCGGCCCGGGGATCTCGTGGGCCGGGCAGCGCATGAGGACGAGGTAGGCGTCTTCAAGCGTGCCGGGGCTCGGCACGAATCCCTGCGGCGCCTCGGCGCCGGGCGGAAGGAAGATCCGCACCCGATTGGTGCGTCCCTCAACGAGGACGGCCGAGAGCATGCGCTGCTCCTTGGCGAAGGCAGGCAGCGTGGCATCGTCGACAAACCCCTCGCGGACGAGGCCCTCGACGGCCGTGCGGGCAGCCGTCGGCGTTGTGTCGGAGACGACTTCCCCCGAGCGGATCACCGCGAGGCGCGGGCAGAGGGTGGCGACGTCATCGACGATGTGGGTGGAGAGGAGCACGACCCGGCCGACGCTCATCTCCGCCAGGAGCCGATAGAACCGCTGCCGCTCTTCGGGGTCGAGACCAGCCGTCGGCTC
>CALQRA010000202.1 GCA_943332855.1 Candidatus Kuenenia stuttgartensis | reverse complement strand
GGCGATCTACGACGCCGGCTTCTACAACATCAATGTCCGGCCGGCGAGCGAGGATGTCGGCGTCGGCGGCACCGATCCCTTCGGCCAACCTCTCTCTTTTTCTGCCCAGGCCACGGGCGTCTCCCCTGACGTCGACCAGGTTGGGCCGACGTTCGATTCCCGCGGCTTCGTGATCACCCCCGGCACCGATCCCAAGCCAGGCGAGAGGCTGTCGGTGAAGGGATCTTTCAAGGTGCCGTCGCTGCGCAATATCGATCTCACCGGTCCCTATTTCCACAACGGTGGCCAACTGACGCTCGAGCAGGTGGTGCAGTTTTATGCCCGCGGTAGTGATTTCGCCGATTGGAACCGGGCCCATGGCTTCGAGGGGGATCCCGACATCGAAGGGATCCCCGAGCTCAACGGCGATCGGGAGCGGATCCAGGCCGTCGCCGCTTTCCTCCGGTCGCTCACCGATCCCCGCGTGTCCTACGAGCGGGCGCCGTTCGATCACCCCGGCCTGAAGATCCCCAACGGTCACAAGGGGATCGGCACGGCGCTGTCGGCCGACAGTGCGCTTCCGGGCACGGCCGTCTCCGATTTTCTCACGATCCCGGCCGTCGGCGCCACCGGCAACTCCGCCCCGATCCAACCAGTGCTCGGGGGTTCACTGGTCGATGCCAACGGACAGGCGACCGCGGACGGGCTCCCCTGGAAGGGGCGTTTTGCTCCGGGAGCCAAGCTCATGCCGCTGTTTCCGGCGATCAACACCAACGGCCTGTAGGGATCGACGGCGACATCAAGCACGCGGCGCACGACGCCGAGGAAGCCAACACTTAATGGGAGCCGGGCGGATGGATCATCACCAACAGATCGGAGGCTTCAGCACCAGCCGCGGCATGACGCTCATCGAGCTGCTCGTGGTGATCTCGATCCTCTCGCTCCTCTCCGTTACCGTCCTCCCGGCCTTCTCCAACGGCGAATCGGCGCGGGCCGGACGTCGCGCAGCGGCGGCGGTGTCGAGCCTCGTCGCCCAGTCGCAGGCCACGGCGCTGGGGCGGGCTACGGCCGCGGGTCTGTGGATCGAGCCGCTCTCGGCTGTGGCCGCCATTGATCTTTCGATCGCGCAGCGCCCCGAGCCCTACCGCGGCGACACGTTCACCGCGGCGGTCAGCCTCACGCCGCCGGCGAGCCCCACCGATCCGGTCCAGCTCACCTTCTCGCGGGGCGGGGCCGACGTCGCCCAGATGGCGGGCCTGCAAGCCGCGCTCTCAGCACCGGGAACCGGCTCCCGGCCACTGGTCTCCGACGGCGATCTGATCCAGATCGGCCACGGTGCCGATCTGTTCACGCTGGAGTGTGGCGATCTCCCCACGACCAACGGCACCAAGGCCCGCCTCCGCCCCGAAGCCGGGCAGACCCCCGCCAACACCCTCTGGCCAACGCCGTCAGCCGCCGGCGGATCGACGACCTGGCACAGCTTCACGATCCACCGCAAACCGGCCCCGCTGGGGGCCCTGCAATCCCTCGCCAACGGAATGGCGATCGACCTTGCCTGGTCGGGCGTGGGGACCGAGCGATTCGGTCCGGCCCCCCTTGCCGGGGACGATGGTTACCCCCCCATGGCCGGATACAATGCCGGGCAGGCTGTGGCGATGATGTTTGATTCGGCCGGCGCCGTGGCCGAGGTAGCGTTTCTCAACACCGCTCTGTCAGAGAGGCGGGCCGAGGCGAGCGTGCCGGTGCACGGGCCGATCCTGTTGCTTGTCGGCCGCGTCGACCGCTGTGGCCTTCCCTACAACCCGGCACCGACGGAGGCCAACCCCGGTGCCAACTGGCAGTCTGCCGACTCCCTGTGGATCGCGATCGATCCGAAGACCGGGCTGGCGCGATCGGTCCCCCCGGCGCTCCACCTCCAGAACCAGCCGGTGACCAATGCCCGCGACTCGCAGAGCTTCGTCCGCTCCGCCCCGTGACCGGGGGAGCCGCCGCGGCATCACGCTCCTGGAGGTGCTGATCTCGATCGGGATCCTCGCCATTGGGCTGACGTGCGTCCTCGGCCTGATGGTCGCCGGCCGGACATCCGCCGCCCGCAGCATCGTCTACGACCAGATCGGCACGGTGACGGAGAACGCCCGGGCCGACGCCCTCACGCTCGGCCTGACCCGGATCGACGCCCTCACTAGCCCGGCCGGCGGCGACTGCCCTGTGCCACCGTTGATCTTCGATCCGATCGGCTCAGCCAGCGGTGATTGGCCAGAGGCATCGGGGCTCCACCCGGCCGTCCTCCGGGCCGGTGGCCCGATCAGTGTCCCCGACACGGCGAGCGCCCAACCCCGCCCCTTTCCCATCGCCGGCTATGCCTTCGAGACCCGCGACGACCTCGCCTCCGCAGCCCCGTCAAACGATGACGATCTCCCCCGCAACCAGTTCACCGCCGGGGTGCGCTCGTTCTACGGCCGGACCACCTGGCTGGCGCTCCTTTCCCATCCGTTTACAACGCCGCTTGAGCCCTCCCAGCAGGCGACGCTGACGATCGTCGTCTGCAACAAACGCGAGCCGGGGGTGATGCCGCCGCCAGCCGGCACGCTCCCCCCCGATCTCAGGCTCACGGCCGCCGATCGGCTCGAGTGGCCGACCGGCACGCTCGTCGCCGGCCGGGCCGACAGGGAGGTGGTGAAGGTCGGAGCATGGCTGCTCCTGGCCGGCACAACGGCCGACCCGGTCATCCCGCCGAAGGTTCACCGCCTCGTTCAGGCCGACCTCGATCGAGCCGGCGGCGGGGCGACGGTGGCGTTCGACGGCAATCCCCCCTTCGCCGCGACGACGCTGCCGCGACTCGCCTATCTCCTTCCCGACGCGATCTCGGCCACCGAATACACCGTCACCATGCAGGGAGCCGACGAGTTCGCTCGCTGAATCCCGTGCACCTTCTCCCCCACACCCATTCTCGACACCGCCGGGGCGTGCTGCTGCTGGTCGTGCTCAGCATGCTGACGCTGTTCATGCTCCTCGGGATCACGTACGTGGTCACCGCGAGCCGGGCGCGGACAACGGCCCGCGCCTTCGCCAAGCTCTCGGCCGGAGTCGCCGAAGCGCGGCTCCCCACCGAACACCTCCTCGAGGAATCGGCCCTCCTCCTCCTCCGTGGCCGGCGCGATCCGCTCCTCTCCGGCCGCGAGCCGGTGAGCTTGAGTACCAGCGGCACGACGCATGCGCTCCAGTTCGAGTCGCTCCTTGTCGACCAATATGGCAACGAGCCTCCCCTCGAGGGCACCGTGTCGGCAGCCGAGGTGGCCGGGCCGTTCTGCACGCTCACCGTGACCCTCGGCTCCGAGTCGCAAGCCCCCCCATCACCGCTCCCCTTCGCCCACTTGAGCGGTCGGATCCTCACGCTTCGCCCCAAGCAGGGGGGCGCGACGAGCCATCCGATTCTGCGTGCGGAGCCGTCCGGTGCCGACCGCCTGCGGCTGTGCATCGGCACGCTCGGGCCGCCAATCGAACGCCCCGGTGCGGGGCTTGCCTTCCAGGCCCCGCCGGCCGGCACGCCGTTCCTCGTCAATGGTCGGCCCCATGCCGGCGTGGCCACGCTCAACGAAGCCTGGGACGCCTACGACTTTCCCGCCAACGCCTTCCTCGCCCATGTCGAGCCCGATCCGGAGCAGCCGGCACGCTCGAAGGTGATTCGGACGTCGATGTTCCGGATCGAGGCCACGCCCCCGCTTCACGACGACGACCCGACCAATGACGACCTCGACGGCGACGGCGTCGACGACCGGGCCGACAACGACAACGACGGCGTCCACGACGGTTGGTTCTTCGATCCCGGCTTTGCCACGATCCGCGGGGCCGACGGGCTGCCGATCCGCGTCGACATCTCCTGCCTGATCCTCGACATGGATGGCCGCCTCAACGTCAACGCCCACGGGTCGATCCGCGATCTTGTCTCCTTCTCCTCGCCGCTCCCCTTCGGCAGCGGCTACGGCACCGCCGAGATCAACGGCGCGACGGTCTTCCGGACGCTGGCCGACTCCAGCGCCGATCCGGCCAGCGACCATCCCTGGTTGAATATCCTCCTCGGTGGTCGGACCCCGGAAACGCTCTTCTCGGCTTCTGCCCCCAGGCCGGGCGAAAGACTTCAGCCGCTGAAATACGCGGTGGGGCAGGAGATCGAGGGGCGCTACGGCTGGCGGGCCAACGACAACCCTGAGCCGATCGTGACCAGCGACACACTCGCCGATCTCGTCGCGCGCGTGCCGCTGCCGGGCCGCAACGGCGAGGATGATCCGGCCAGCAAGGACAACGAAGCGGGGCTGCTGGCCGTGCCGGAAGGAAACCGCGGCTGGGCCATCGACCTCCAGGGGCGCCTGCAGACCTTCGCCACGGCGACCGGCGGGCCGGTACCGAGCCTCGCCTACGCCAAGGCCGACACGTCGAGTGAGTTTCAGGACGATCCCTACGAGCTTCAGCTCGACTACGACCGCCGTCGCACCGAGCTGAATGATCCCCGCACCGCTGGCCGGGGGCCGAGCCCGATCCCCGACAACCCCTTCTCGCCGGTGGAGCTCGAGCGCATCCTCCGCCCCTACGATGACGACACGATGCTCCTGCCGCAGCGGATGGCGGCCCTGCTCGGCTCGCAGGCGGAGGCGACACGGCTGGTCGTCACCAGCGACAGCTGGGATACGGCGAGCCTCCTCGGCGACGCCGCCCGACGGATCTACGACTTCTTCGCCGCCATCCCCCCCGATCTCCTCCACGAACACTTCCCAGAAGGGGCGTGGAACGCCGTCGCCGACGGCACCCGCCCCCCCAACAATCTCCTCCCGGCGGAGTTCGCGGCGGGCCTGCGGATGGATATCACCCGGCCGGTGGAAGGGCGCCGCGGACAGCGGCGGCTGTTCTTCAAGGATCTCTACATGGCGGCGGTGGCGCTGTCGACGCTCCCTGGCATGAATCCCCAGCCCGACATTGCCGCCCACTGCGCCCAGTGGGCCGCCAACGTGATCGAATATCAGGATGCCGACTCGACGATGAGCCGCTACGAATACGACACCGAGCCGCTCGACGGCTGGGATGTCGACGGCGACCCGACCACGAAGGACACCGACGCGGCAACGGTGTGGGGGGCCGAGAGGCCCGAGGTGGTGATCACGCAGACGCTCGCCTGGGAGGATGCCGACGCGAAGCAGGGGGAGCTGTTTGTCGTTCTTCACCATCCCTGGGATGCCCGCTTCAACGGCGGCCCGGCGGGCTCGGCGGAGCCGGTCGATGCGAATCTCCGCGGGGCGACCCCCGACGCGGTCGACCTCGGCCGCCGCGTGTCGGGGGATCCGATCTGGCGCCTGCGCTGCGGCGGAACGTTTCCCTTTCCCCAGGGAAAGTCTTCCCTGAAGGCCAATCAGTGGATGTTCGTGAAGCCCGACGGACCGTCGGCGAAGGGTTTTCAAGCTGCTCCGGAGCCAGGCACGAGTGCCATCGTCGCCCCAATTGCCGGCTGCCGGGCAACGCTCCCCGAGGCCGATCCGGCGGCGCTCGATCCCCGCAAGACCAGCGTGACCCTCGAAAGGCTCGCCGATCCAACCCTCCCCCACGACGCCACCACGAATCCGTACCTCATCATCGATGCCCTGGCGGTGTTCGTGGCCGATCTGCGGCCCGACCCGCCGGCTCCGGGGGAGGATGGGGGCGAGAATGGGGATGGGGCCGACGACACGAGCAGCCCGAAAGACAGCGACGACGCGCCGGCTGCCAATCCGCTCCAGAAGCGCAACAAGACCCCGACGGCGTGCAAGCGGAGCAACGCCTGGGTCCAGCAGGAGGAGGAGCGCCCCTTCCAGAAGAACGAGACGCCGGCCGTCACCGCGGCCTGGGACGGCGCTCCTCCCTGGATGATGTGGCCCAACCGCCCGATCACGAGCCCCGTGGAGCTGATCTTCGTGCCTGGCTTCGGGACGTTCCGCGTCCGCGATGAGACGAGCACCGACGGCAAGGGGATGCTCGCCGACTACTTCACCCCCACCGACGACGGCATTTATCTCCCCGACATCATCCCTGGCGACCGGATGCTCGCCCTGGATGTGTTCACGGTCCCATCCCGGTTTGCCGGCGTGCGCCACACGATCGACCGAACGGCCGACTATTGGGACGCCGTCAAGGGGCTCCGGGTCGGGTTCTACGGGAGCGCGGGGGCCGAGCACCTCTCTCCGGCGGAGTTCAACCAGATCGCCGCCGGGCGCGAGCCGGGGCGGGTGAACATCAACACCATTCAATCGGATGCCGTCTGGGAGGCGGTCGTGCAAGGATCAGTGCGGCGCGACCCCGATCCGGCCCGCTCGAAGCGCCCCCCGTTCGGCCTCGTGAAGGCCCGCACGAGTGGCACCAAGGCCGCCGACATCGGCTACGCGGAGCTGGCCAGCAGCGGCACCGCGGGCACGCTCCACCCGGCCAAGTCGACGCCCCAGCTGCTCAATCTCTCCGGCAACGACGGTATCAAGCCGCTCATCATCCGCAACGACGCCGTCTCGATCCCCGATGCCAATCTCAATCCGATGCACGAATACCACACGGCGCTGCGGCTGGGAAACATCGCCACCAACCGCTCGCATGTGTTCGGGATCTGGATCACGCTGCGGACGATTCCGACGACTGGGACGACGACGGGGACAGGGACACCGCCGCCGATCGACCGCGATGCGATTCGCTACCAGCGGATGTTTCTCCTCTACGACCGCTCGATCCCGGTCGGATTCGCACCGGGCCACGACCACAACGTCCGCGACGGCATCCTCCTCCAGCGGGTGATCCGTTGAACCGGCGCGGACTAACCCTCACGGAAATGCTCGTCGCCACCGCGCTGACAATGATCGTGATGGCGGTGGTGGCGCAACTCTTCTCGGTGTTCGGCGCGAGCGTCTCCGGGAGCCGCTCACTCACCGAGCTTTCGGCCCGGCTGCGCACCACCTCCTACCGGCTGCGGCGCGATCTCGAGGGGGCGACCGCGGCACTCCTTCCCCCCTTGAGCCCGTCGGAGGGGGCGGGATATTTCGAGATCCTCGAGGGCCCGCGCCGCGACCTCGACGCCGCCGACGGCTCCGACGAGCTCCGGGCCGACGACGACGACGTCCTCCTGTTCACGACGCGCGATGTCCGCGCCCCGTTCACCGGCCGGTTCCCCGGCGGCTCGATCCAAGGCGACACGGCCGAAGTGGCCTGGTTCCTCCGCCCCACCGTTCCGGCCACCGCGCCGCCGACCCACACCCTCTACCGACGGCAGCTGCTCGTCCTCGGCTACGTCGGCAAAGATCCGTTCCACGCCAATGGCAACCGGGTGGCCCTGAGCTCGTTTGCCGACGGATTCCGCTCGTTCTTCGATCAATTCGACCTCTCGGTCGCCCGGCTCGGCGACGATCTCATCCCCAATACACTCTCCGATCTCACCCGGCGCGAACGCCGCTTCCTCCACAACGTCGTCGGCGACCTTACCGGATCGAGCTTTCCCTATCCGTTCCTCGCCGATCACCAGATCGCTTCGACCGATCCAACGCGCGACACCCTCCCAGCCGGTGCCGCGGGGCTGATCTTCGACGCCCCATCGGCCCGGCGGGGGGAAGACATCATGCTCGCCAACGTCGTCGCGTTCGATGTCCGTGTCTTCGACCCGGCGGCGCCGCTCACCGAGTCTTCCGGAACCGTCGTCGCGCCGGGAGATGGCGTCGCGATCCCCCCGGGCCCTGCCACCGGGGCATATGTCGATCTCGGCAACGGCATCAACGCCGCGGCGGGCTGTCCCGCTCCCCCCTCCGCCCCGCGCTTCGCGGGGCAGGGCCACCCGTTGAGCAAGCTCGCGGGCTCTGCCTCCGCGCGGCGCACCTACGACACCTGGAGCACCCACTACGAGTCCAACGGCCTCGACGAGGATGGCGAGGCAGGTGTCGATCAGGGGAGCAACGATCTCGACGACGAAGTCCCCCCTCGGGCCAACGGCATGGTACCCCTCTGGCCTAAGGATGGCGTTGTCGACGACGCCGGGGAAAGGGAGACCTCTCCGCCGTATCCGTCACCGCTCCGCGGGATCGAGATCCGCCTCCGCTGCTACGAGCCAACGAGCCGTCAGGTCCGCCAGGTGACGATCCGCCACACCTTCCTCCCGCACTGACTTGAGCGCAAAAAAAGCCATCCATGGCCTTTTTTTGCTTGGTCGGTCGGTGCCAACGCCAAGGGTTGGCACGACCGACGGCGTCGCGTCCGGCGACGCCTCGTCGAATAGCGATACGCCATCCATGGCCCGTCGGCTGCCCTTGAATCATCAACGGCTTATGCGAGGGGTTGGCCGTGCCACGGGAGCCGGCCTCGACGGCCAGCGAAGCCCGGAGGGCGAAAGCGCAGGCGGCGCGGAGAGAGCGGAGGCCATGGATGGCCGACGCGAACGTCCGGCGACGTGGTACGGTCAATCCCGAGCCCGGCGCGGGCCAAGGATCGGCGAACCCCAGAGGGCCTCGAGCCTGTGGGTGGTCCATCGGCCGGGGCGGCAAAAGTCTCGTCGCCCCGCATCGCTTTAGAACAGCCAAGCGGGCCGTTCAAGGCGGTAGGCGCGAT
>CALQRA010000201.1 GCA_943332855.1 Candidatus Kuenenia stuttgartensis | reverse complement strand
GACATACCGCATCCCCTCGGTGACGGGAGCGTTGTTGATGTCGGCGTGCATGTCCCAGACGAAGCTCGTCGTCACGGTGACAAACCCCGCCCCGCGCTCGCAGAGGCGACGGGCGAGGAGGAGCAGCCGGCCGATCGACTGGCCATGATCGGCGTAGTGCTTGTGGTTGTTCCACTTCTTGTCGATCGACTCCGGCCGGAAGTGGGGCGCGGTGTCGTAGCGCTCGACGATCCGTGGATCCTCCTTCTCCAGATCGAAGGCGTCGGAGACACCGCGGAGGAGGGCGTCGAAGGCGGAGTCTTGGATCAGGCTGGCACCGCGCAGCGCGGCGAGATCACGCCACCGCTTCCCTCGATCGAGCTCGGCGAGCAATCCGCGCCGGTCGCCGAGCCTCTCCTGCGGGAGATGGAGCCGCATGTCCTCCTGGAAGCCAAGCCCACCACCGGGCACGAGGGGTGCATAGGCGGGGCCGAGGTCGCCGGCGGCGGCGAAGTTGCCGAAGTCGGTGATCGGTGGGCCGGCATCCTTGATGACGGCCGGGGGGAAGAGGGTGACGTTCGTCGGCATCGCCGTGGCGGGGCGATTGGCCCCGGCGACCCGCGCGTAGAGCGAGCCGAGATTGGCCCGATTGGTCGCCGCGCCGACGACCGGCTTGATGTCGTGGTTGCCGTCGCCAGTGACGAACGAGCGAACGATGTTCAGCCGATGGGCTCGCTTGGCGAGCTCGGCAAAGGTCGAGCCGAAGGAGATGCCGGGGATTGAGGTGGCGATCGCGCCGGTCTGGGAATGGGTGTTCGAAGGCCCTTCTGTTTTCGGGTCAAACGTCTCGAACTGCGACGGCCCGCCGTGCATGAAGAGGAAGATCACCGAGCGGTCGCGCAGAAACCGAGCCGCGGGATCGTTCGGGGCGGCCGTGGCGATGCCGGTGGAGGAGCGGCCAAACAGGCTCGTGAGGCCGGCAAGCCCTGCCAGGCCGGCGCTGCCGACACGGAGGAACGGACGTCGAGCCAGCCGGCCACCATTCCGTACCGAATCGCCAATCGTGAGCATCGCCTGCCTCCTCCCCGTGAAGGGAAGAGTTTACAGTGGACCGACGGGTGCCCGCCAGACGACCGCCCCCGTTACGCCCCCAAGGGACCCGAAGATGAAGCTCCCGCTGCCCGCTGTCGCGCTTCGCATGGCTCGAGCCATGACGCTCGGCCTGCTCCTCGTCATCGCCGGCGGTGCCACGGCCGCTGCCGGGGGCTTTCGGGCCGGCGCGGCAGCAGTCGATATCACGCCGCGCAACGCCCCTCCGGAGGCCCCCTCGATCGTTGCCGGAGGGTTTCTCGAAGGGCGGGCCGACCGCGTTCACGATCCGCTCCTCGTCCGGGCGATCGTGCTCGATGACGGCGGCGCCGAGGGGCAGCCGCCAGTCCGTCTGGCGCTGGTCGTCGTCGACACCTGCATGATGCCGCAGGCGCTGATTGACGAGGCGAAGGCCCTGGCGGCCGAGCGCACCGGAATCCCGGTCGAGCGGATCATGGTCTCGGCGACCCACACCCACTCCGCCCCGGCAGCCATGGGCTGTCTCGGCACGCGCGTCGATGCGCCGTACGCGGCCCGGCTCCCGGCGGCGATCGCCTCGGCGCTCGCCCAAGCCGATGAGCGCCTCGCTCCGGCCCGGATCGGCTGGGGGAAGGTCGACGACTGGCACCACACCCACAACCGGCGCTGGGTGCGCCGGCCGGAGACGCGCGTGGTCGATCCGTTCGGCAATCCGACGGGGCTGGCCCACATGCACCCCGGCCACCTCTCGAAGGAGGTGATCGGCCCGTCGGGCCCGGTTGATCCGCAACTGTCGGTGATCTCGATCCAGGATGCGGCCGGCAAGCCGCTCGCCCTATTTGCCAACTATTCGCAGCACTATTTTGGGTCGCCGGCAGTGTCGGCGGATTACTTCGGCCTGTTCAGCAAGTTTGTCGCGTCAGCCCTCGGCGTGCCGGGCGATGGCAACGGCCCGTTCGTCTGCGCCCTCTCTCAGGGCACCAGTGGCGATTTGATGTGGATGGACTACGGCGCCGCGCAGGCCCCGGCTGGGATCCAGGCGTATGCCGCCGCCGTGGCCCGCAAGGCTCTGGGGGTGATTGAGTCGATCGAGTACCGCGACGATGTGTCACTGGCCATGACGGAGAAGGTTCTCGATCTTGGCTATCGATTGCCAGACGAGGCTCGGCTCTCCTGGGCCCACGGGATCGCCGCCGGGATTGTCGACGATCTCCCCAAGAACATCCCCGAGGTTTACGCCCGCGAGGCGATCATCCTCCACGAGCGGAAGCGGACAACGGTCAAGCTCCAGGCGATCCGCATCGGTGAGCTGACGATCGCGACGCTCCCCAACGAGGTCTATGCCCTCACCGGCCTCAAGCTCCGCAACCGCTCCCCCGCCGCGATGCACTTCAATGTGGAGCTTGCCAACGGCGCCGAGGGCTACATTCCGCCCCCGGAGCAGCATGTTCTCGGTGGCTACACCACCTGGCCGGCGCGGACTGCCGGCCTCGAGGTCGCGGCTGAAACGAAAATCGTCGACACGCTCGTCGCGGCGCTCGAGGAGGTGACGGGCAAGCCGCGGCGCGGCCCTGCCGATCGTCACGGGCCTGCCGCCGAGGCGGTGCTCGCGGCCAAGCCGGTCGGCTTCTGGCGGCTCGACGACGAGGATGGCTCCGAGCCGCGCAATACGCTCGCCGATGGCAGCCCGGCGACGCTCACCCCCGGCTTCGCCTGGTATCTCCCCGGCGTCGGCACGGGAACTGGCTGCGGCGACGGCGAGGCCCTCGTGCCGTCGGCGTTTTCGCTGGATGATTCGATCAACCGGGCGGTCCACCTCGCCGGTGGTCGGCTCGTCCTTCCCGGCAAGGCGCCGGCGGGCGATGCGACGCTCGTTGCCTGGGTGTGGCTCGGCGAGCGGAGTGGCGCAAGCGACCGACAGGGGACGCTCTGCACCGGTCTCACCGCCGAGCCACTCATCGCCCGCCAGGACGGCGCTCACGCCCTCGGGTTTTCTCTCGGAGCTCAAACATCAGACCTTCGTTGGCGGGCCGACGACTGGCATCAGGTGGCGGTCGTTCGGCGCGGCGACAGCGTCGATGTCCATGTTGACGGTCACCCACAGCCGATGCTCACCGGAGAGGCGATCAAAGGAACCGCGGCGATCGTTCTCGGCGATGGGCTTCAGGGAAAGCTTGACGAGGTGGCGCTGTTTGATTGGGCCCTCGATCCCGCGACGATCGCCACCCTTTGGGAGGCATCGAGCGTGGGGATAGAGCGGGCCGCCGCCGCCGAACGGCAGCGGGCTGTGGAGGAGCGCCAGACGCGTCTGGCCGGCGTACCGGAGTTTCCCGCCGACCACGCCGCCCGCCTCGCCGCTCTCCAGCCAACGCGGAGCTGGACGCTGGCCGAGCAGCCGGCCGATCTTGTGTCCACTGGTGAGGTCAGTTTCCATCCGCAGGCCCGAGCCGCCTTCCGCGGTGGCCGTCTCGCCGGCCGTGAGGAAGCCCTCGACGACGATTGGAGCGTCGCTTTCTGGTTCCGCAGCGACGTTCCTCCCGAATCTCGCCCGGTGGCCGCCTACCTCTTCTCGCGCGGACCGGCCGGGGCGGCCGGCGCCCCGGGCGACCACCTTGGCATCGGCGGCAGCGCCGTACCCGGCGGTGCCGGCAAGCTGATCCTCTTCGACGGTAACGACCGCAACGGGCTCCTCGTCGGCGAGACGGTCATCCCCCCCGGCACGTGGAACCATGTCGTCCTCGTCCGGCGCGGTGAGGAGGCGACCGTGTGGCTCAATGGCGCCCAGAAGCCGGAGTTCGATGGCACGCTTGAGGTGACAGCGGGTGACTCGCGAGAGTTTTTTATCGGTGCCCGCAGTGATGACTTTGCCCCGCTCTCCGGTCGGCTCGCGGAGGTGTCGCTCTTCGACCGGGCACTCGAGGCACGTGAGGCCGCGGCGCTCTTCGCCGCGAGCGGGCAGAAGCCAGGGGAGCCGGTGCTAGCGACTGTGGCCGACGACGGTCCGCGGAGCCCGGAAGAGACGCGTCTCGGGATTCGCGTGCCGCCCGGTTACCGAGTCGAGCTTGTCGCCAGCGAACCGGAGGTGCTCGATCCGGTCGCCTTCGACTGGGACGCGCAGGGGCGGCTGTGGGTGGTGGAGATGGCCGACTATCCCTCCGGGATGGATGGCAACGGCGCGCCTGGCGGCCGTGTCCGGCGCCTCGAAGATAAAGATGGCGACGGCCGGTATGAGACGTCTGTCCTGTTTGCCGAGGGGCTTTCCTTTCCCAACGGCATTGCCGTGTGGCGCGACGGCGTGATCGTCACCGCTGCGCCGCAGATTCTCTTTCTCGCCGACAACGACGGCGACGGCGTGTGCGATCGGCGCGAGGTGATCCTCGAGGGCTTCATGGAGGGGAACCAGCAGCTCCGTGTCAACGGACTTCGTCTTGGCCTCGACGGCCTGCTGTGGTGCGCCAGCGGCGGCCATCATCCCGGCCATGGCACCGAGACGGTGATCACCTCGCAGCGGAGCGGTCGGCAATACACCCTCGGCAGCCACGACTTTCGCTTCCATCCCGATTCGGGATCGGTGTGGATCGAATCGGGGCCGTCGCAATTCGGCCGCAACCGCGACCCCTTTGGCCACTGGTTCGGCACGCAAAACGCCAATCCCCTCTGGCAGTGGGTGATCCCCGAGGCTGCCGCGGCCCGCAATCGGTTCGTCGCCCCGGAGCAGACGATCCGGCACGTTGTCGGCGCGAATAGTCCCCCGGTGCGCCCGGCGAGCACTCCGGAGAAGCGGTTTCATTCGTTCGAGCAATCGGGGCGATACACGTCGGCCTGTGGGAGCACGATCGACGGCAACGGGACGCTCTTCGACGCGGGGCCGGGCACCCTCCATGCCTTCACCTGCGAGCCGTTCCACAACCTCGTCCAGCACAACGAGCTCGTCGACGACGACGCGAGCTTTTCGGCCCACTGGCCCGAGGACGAGGGGCCGACCGATTTCTTTGCCAGCGACGACCGCTGGTGCCGCCCGGTGATGTCGCGGATCGGGCCCGACGGCGCGCTCTATGTCGCCGACATGGTTCGGGCCATGATCGAGCATCCCGACTGGCTGCCCCCCGAGGGGCGCGCGGAGATGCTGCCGAAATACCGGCTCGGCGACGACCGCGGCCGGATCTGGCGCGTCGTTCGTACCGACGCTCCTCCCGCTCGTTTTCCTGCGGCCGTGGTCGCGGCCCACACGCCGGCCGAACTCGTCGCGCTCGTGGAGAGCGGCAACACCTGGCAGCGTGACCATGCGATGCGCCGCATCCTCCACGAGTCGGACGCGGCATTTCAAAACGCGGCCGCGGTGCTGCTCGCCGATGTCGTGCGCTCCTCGCCCAAGCCAGAGTCACGCGTGCAGGCGATCGCGACGCTCGTGCGGATGGACAAGTTCCCCAAGGAGCTCGCCCTTGCGGCGCTTGCCGACCCGCACAGCCGAGTCCGCGAAGTGGCGGTGACATTTGCAGGGGAGAGCCGGTCGCCGGAGGTCCGACGCAAGGTCTGCTCGCTTGCCACCGACCCAGATGCGAAGGTCCGCCTCCAAGTGGCGATCCTTTGCGGCGAATGGCCCGACCCGGAAGCTGGCGCGGCCCTTGCCGCGATCGCGCTCAGCGACCATGCCGATCCCCTCTCTCGCTCGGCGGTGATGACGTCGGCGCTGCCGCACGCCGAGACGCTCTCGCGGGCCATCGCTGCGGCGGCACCGGAGGTGGCCACGGTCTACCGCGAATCGATCCTCCGTATGGCCGTTGGCCAGGGGCGTGCCGCCACCGTCACGGCGCTCCTCGATGGGGCGCTTGCGGCGCCGCGGTCAATCCGCACTCACAGCCTCGATCCGCTCCTGGCTGACATGCAGCGGGTCGGTGTCGATCCGTGGGGGATGAACGTCGCGGCGGCGACGCTCGCCGGGCTCGATCGGGAGCTCAAGCGCGCCGGCGATGTCTCCACCGATGCTACGGAGCCGCCGGAGATCCGCTTGGCTGCCGCGAGGCTCCTCTCCCGTGCCGGGAAGACGCGCGATCGGGCCGTCGCGCTGCTGGCGGCCTGGCTCGTGCCCCAAGTCGACCCCGAGGTGCAGGCGGAGGCGATTGAATCCCTTGCCCGCTCGGGGGCGCCCGGGGTGACCGGAGCGTTTGCGGAGGCCTGGCCGGCGCTCGGGCCGGCCTCGCGATCCCGCGCCGTTGATGCCTGGCTCTCGCGGCCCGAGTGGATGGCCGATCTTCTCGACCGGGTCGAGAGCGGCCTTCTCGCTTCGGGCAACCTCTCCCTCCAGCAGCGCGACCGGCTCCTCGGCTCACCCGACGGCGCGCTTGCCGCCCGGGCCAAAACGCTCCTTGCCGGCGGCGAGAGCGCCACCCGGAAGGATGTCGTCGCCCGGTATCGCTCGGCCCTCGAAGGCAACGGCGACGCCACCCGCGGCCGCGACACGTACCTGCGGGTCTGTGCCGCCTGCCACCGCCGGGGTGAATACGGCCACGACGTCGGCCCGAACCTCGCCACGGTGATCGAGCACGCGCCAGAGCGACTCCTCGCCAACATCCTCGATCCGAATGCCGATATCCAGCCGGGCTATCAGGCCTCGACCTGCGTGCTTGAAAGTGGCGAAGTGGTGGCCGGGCTGATCGCCGCAGAGACCGGTGGCAGCGTGACAATGAAGCTCGCCGACGGCACGGTGCGGAACATCGCCCGCGCCGAGATCGACGAGCTCGTGACCTCAAACCGCTCCTTCATGCCGGAAGGGGTGGAGGAGACGGTGTCGGTCGAGCAGATGGCTGACCTGCTCGCGTTTCTCCGCGGCGGGCTGTGAGCCCGAGAGCGTGGGGGCTGTGGCGAGAGTACGTGGGGCATACTTCAGGCTCCTTTGAGTGGTAATTGTGAACCATGCCTGAACTCAGCCGTTTTTTTGGAATTATCATTCGAATGTACTGCGAGGTCGGACCTCACCATCTGCCTCACTTTCACGCCTACTACGGTGATGAGGAGGCCGTTTTCGGTCTCGATCCGATCGAGTTGTTGGCCGGAAGCCTTCCGCGTCGGCAAGCTAGACTGGTGGAGGCATGGGCCGAGTTGCGTCAGCAGGAACTGGTCGCTGATTGGGATCGCCTCCAGGCGGGCGTGGAGCCAATGCCGATCGAGCCATTGAAGTAGAGGTCTGTCGATGATTCATACCCTTCATCGTGTCACCGTATTCAGCATCGTCGGGCCCTATCGTTTGCGAGTTGGCTTTCGTGACGGACTGGTGCGCGAGATCGACTTCACGCCGGTATTGGGTGGCTCGCTTTTCGGTCCACTGCGCGACGAGACGCTCTTCAACAGGGTGCGTCTCGATCCGGAGGTTCACACGCTCGTCTGGCCCAACGGCGCAGACTTCGACCCGGCCACGCTTCACGATTGGCCCGACGTGCTGCCGGCGCTCGCGGAGCGGGCAAGGACATGGGCCATGAATGACCCGGGAACGCGGAGCGCGAACGGAACCGACGAGAGGCCCGTGAGCGAAGCTGCCGAGGCCTCGAACAACTGGTCCGAAGGCAAAGGCTCGAAATCGGTGCGCTGAAACGGCCCGCGAGAGGCTGTGCACCTCTGTGCGA
Source organism: Candidatus Kuenenia stuttgartensis (assembly GCA_943332855.1). Taxonomy (GTDB): domain Bacteria; phylum Planctomycetota; class Planctomycetia; order Pirellulales; family UBA1268; genus QWOP01. Next base: position 1,052 of record CALQRA010000201.1, on the reverse strand, counting down.
TCCGGCCGGGGTTGCCTGACTGGTCCGGAAGTGGACCTCGATCAGAAGGTCTGTCGCTCCTCATATCGCCGCGACTGCCTTGGAAATCTCATTGACGAGAGCCGGGTCGCGCTCAAGCTGGTGCGAACGCTCAAGCGCCGTGTTGATAGCGGCCACGATCTCGGTGTCCCGGAGGGTCTCGGAGCGGATCATGTCGTTCTTGGAGAGCCAGGCGCCCACGGCGTACCAGGACCAGAGTGGCTGACCTTCGGTGAGGTTGCAGTCAGGGGCCGGAAAGCCACCGGGGCCGCGTGCGCCGGTGATGTACTGGTGGATGAGTTGCCGAGTGCGCCCGATCCGCCTGGCGATCTCCGATGGAGAGACAAGATCGTGGCTGTCGACGCGCCACACGTCCGCGCCCACGCCGGCCTTCCTCACGTCTCGGATGGCGCTCAGGATGGCATCTTTCAGCGACGGAGCGGTCCGGGAAAACTCCAGGTACAGACTGCCGTACTGCATGCTCAACGTGGCGTCATCGCAGCCTGCCTGGAACAGGCCGTCCTCGACGTCCGTCGTCAATTCCGAGGCACCGGAGAGAATCAGCGCGAAGTCGTATTCCCGCGCGCTTGTGTCGGATGAGCTCATGGCGTGTTCTGTTCCTCGTCGCCCTGCCCGGGAATATCGCCGTGCGGGCAGGCGTCGACCTTGCTTCGAATCTGCCGGGCGTGATTCTCAGCTACTCTCGGCGTCGACCACACCGACACGATGCAGCCCCCTCGGGAGGCTTGGGGGCAGAACAATCGGCCCGCGCATGGCCGTTCGACAGTGCGACCCGCCATCCAAGCGATTCCGCGTACTGGATCGCCCGCTCGATGTGCTGGTCGGGATGCCGCGCTCTGGTCATCGGCACAATCCTAGCCGCCAGTTGACAGTTGTCACCAGACAGCGCCGGAACCTGTTTTTCGCAGCCTGCCCAGCCTCCGCAGGCTCGCTTCAACGCGTCATCCGCTTTTGAACGGGAGTGCCTATCCGGCGGCAGGCGGATTCATGGCTTCACGGACGCTGCACCGGTG
>CALQRA010000200.1 GCA_943332855.1 Candidatus Kuenenia stuttgartensis | reverse complement strand
GCACCGCTCCCGCAGACGATCCCCACCCGCCCCACCTCCCGGTCGGTCGGCCCGGCCAGATGCGTCCCTGGCGCCCCCAGGTGGGTGGCGAGTTGGCGGGCGAAGTCGACGACGGAGTGCCCCGCCGCTGCGAGCCCCATTCTGCCGAAGCCGGCCCGCGGCGCGACCGGATCGGGAATGAGCGGCGTGACGGCAGAAAGGCCGGCGGCGGCGGCGAGGAGGTCGTTGATCCCGCCGGCCGCTGAATCCCAGGCGGTATGGCTGCTCCAGACCGCGATCCCGGCTCGCGCGAGATCGAGGAGGAGGCCGCCGGTCGGGGTGGCGTCGGTGAGTCGGGCGATGGGGCGGAAGGGGAGGGGATGGTGGGTAACGATGAGGTCAAAATCCGCGCCGATCGCCTCCGCGACGACGGCGGCCGACAGCGTCAGACAGGTGAGCACACGATCGATCCGCCCGCGCCGGCTGCCGACGAGGAGACCGACGGAATCCCACTCCGCCGCCAGCCGCAGCGGGGCGAGGTGTTCCAGCGCGGCGGTCACGATGTCAAGCGTCGGCATCCCTCTGATCATACAATCTGTTTTTGGCCCAATCCCTCTTTCCGCCCCCGGTGCCACTCCATGGATCGAGCCAGTGTCAGTGTCCCGGCCGGCGCCCTCGCCTCCGACCTGCGGACCGCCTTTCGCCGCGCGCGGACACTCGGTGTGAAGGGGGTGGAGCTCGATCTCCGCACCGACCTCGACGGGGGGCAGATCTCCGCCACCGGCGTGCGGCAGCTGCGGAAGTGGCTCGCCGACGAGGGGCTCGTGGTGGCGGCCCTCCGCTTTCCCACCCGGGGCGGCTATGCCGACAGCGATCGGCTCGAGGCGCGGATCGAGGGGACGAAGCGCGCCCTCGACCTCGCCCACGGCCTCGGCACGCCTGTGGTCATCAATCATGTCGGCGCGATCCCGGCGGAGGATTCCCCGGCTTGGGGCGTGATGCTGGGGGCGCTGCGCGACCTGGCGGGATGGAGCGAACGCGCCGGCGCCACGCTCTGTGCCGAGGCGGGGAGGGCGTCGCCTGCCGATCTGCTCCGGCTCGTCGCTGCGCTGCCCGAAGGGGGGCTCGGCTGCACGCTCGTCACCGGAGCGCTCGTCGTCCATGGCCACGACCCAGCCGTCGCCGCCGCCGAGCTAGCCGAGATCGTGCGCCATGTCTGGCTGACCGACGCCGTGCCCGGGACGTTTGCCGGTCATGGTCGCGCGATGGTCCTCGGGCGCGGGGATGTCGACATCCCCGCCACGCTCGGTTCGCTCGAGGAACGGGGTTACCGCGGCTGGCTCGGGCTCGAGGTGGTCGACGGCACCGATCCGGTCGGGGAGCTGGCCGCAGCAATCTCGCGGTTGGCGCTCGTCTGAGGGCTCGACGCGGTCTCCTCGCGGCGGCGGAAGGTGTAGATGCCGCGGCCGTCGGGGGAGAGGATCGTGAAATAGACCTCGCCCGCCTCGTCCTCGCCGAAGCTCAACACGGGGAGCCCCTCGCGGTCGTGCGGGATCGGCCGGTTGGAAACGGCCCGGCCCGTGGCGTCGTCGATGCCGAGGGCCCACAGCCGCCCCGAGACGTAGTCGGCATAGAGATAGCAGCCGTCGAGTTCGGGGAGCTTCTTCCCGCGGTAGACGTTGCCGCCGGTGATCGACTTGCCGATGTCGTGCGCGTACTGCCAGACCGGATCGACGAATCCCGGGCCGGTGGCCGTGTTGGTCGGTGCGTAGGGCTGGTTCCCTTCGCGCAGGCTCCAGCCGTAGTTTGCCCCCTTCACGCCGAGATTGATCTCCTCCCACAGATCCTGTCCGACGTCGGCGATCCACAGTCGGCCGGTGCGCCGATCGAACGACATCCGCCACGGGTTGCGCAGGCCGTAGGCCCAGATCTCCTGGCGCACTCCGGCGGGCCTTGGCGGCTTGCCACCGTTCTCGGCCATCACGGCGACGAAGGGATTGTCGGCGGGGATTCCGTAGGCCGTCTTCTCCCCCTTGGAGTCGACGTCGATCCGCAGCACCTTGCCGAGGAGGTTTTGGAGGTTTTGCCCGTTGCCGAACGGATCATTCTGCTTGCCGCCGTCGCCGTAGGCGACATAGAGATAGCCATCGGGGCCGAAGCAGATCGTGCCCCCTTTGTGGTTCCAGGCTGGGTGCTCGACGCGGAGGATTTCCTCGCCGCTTGCCGCATCGGCAAAGTCGGGATCGTCCTTCGATACGCGGTAGCGCTCGAGGACCATCGTGAGGGGCGTCGTCTTCGTGGAGTAGTGGACGAAGAACTCGCCGTTCTCGGCGAACCGGGGATGGAAGGCGAGGCCGAGGAGCCCCTCCTCGTTCTGCTTGTCGGCGTAGTGCACCTTCTCGGTGAGGTCGAGGAACACCTTCGTCGCCGCCGAGTCGGGGCGGAAGACGTGGATCGCCCCCTGCTGCTGCGGCACGAACAGCCGCCCCGATCGATCACCGGCGTGCGTCAACAGGATCGGCCGCAACGGATTCGGCGTGCCATCGACATCGGGGGTCCAGCCGGTCCAGACAAGATCGGGGAACGCCTGAACGGCCTCGATCGGCAGCGGCGACTCATCGATCGCCGCATTCCCTCCGGCCGCCAGGCCGCTCTTTGACGGAGGCTCGGCCTGGGCTGCGGGGGCAAGACCGGCCAGGGACGCCAGGACGACGAGGCCCAGGAACGACGTGGGGGGGCTCTGGAAAGGGAATGGCACGGGAAAACTCCGCTGAAAGGGCGTTGTGCGAGTGGGATGAAGGTCGACGGCCCGGGGCCGTCACGCCGGCCAACCGATCGGGAAACTTGCTGCCTCTCCATGATCGGGCTGATTGACCACCATCCGCAACAGACTTATGGTGACGTTCTCGGGCTGGTTTGTCTGCTCCCGTCCCGATTTGATCAGAGCCGGCTGCGATTTTGTGGCCTTCGCGGTATCCATCGCCCATGCGTCCCCTCCTCACCTGGCTGGCGATTCTCGGCTATGGCGTGCTCGCCCTCGGGCTGCCGTTGCCGGCCGGGATGGGGCCAAAGGGGGCGGGGGGGCTCGATGTGGCCGGTGTGATCGCCGCCAAAGATCGCTCGGTGGTCTTTCCCTGCATGAACAGCCCCTGCGGCTGTGCCAGTGCCGATCAGTGTTTTCGCGAATGCTGCTGCACGACGCTCGCCGAACGCCTCGCCTTCGCCCGCCGGCATCGCCTCGACACCGCGCTCATCGCCGCGCTCGAGGCCCGCATGCTCGGGGCCGGTGAGCTGGCGGAGCGGAAACCGCAGGGGGCCTGCTGCGCCAGCGACCGCCCGGCGAAGCCGAAGAGCTGCTGCGAGCGTGAGCGCGAGCCGCAAGCCCCCGCCGCCGCTGCCGAGAAGAACTGCTGCGACGACGCGGTGGCGGCGGAGTCGATCGAAGCCGACCCGGCGCCGATCGTGGAGGGGGGACGCGTGCGGCAGGTGACCCTCCGGGCGATGCTCGCCTGCAAGGGGATCGTGACCTCTTGGTTGGCCGTGGGGGGCGCTCCTCCCACGCCACGCTTTGAAATCACCGGCCTGCTCCCGCCGCAGGCGTGGGTCGAGCTGTTGGATGAGTCGGGGGAAGACCCCCTGCTGGTGCCTGTGCCGCCGCCCCCCCGGGTGGCCTGAACGAGGATTCCGCGGCGCTGATTCTCAATCGAGACAGCTGCGATCGCGTGAGAGGCGGGATGGGATTTATCCCGTCCCTGCTGCCCGCGAGAGGAGCGCCGTGTCTTCCGTCCCGTTCGTCGGAGCCGTCTGTGATTCATGCGCTGCCGCATGATCGCGCCGGTCACCGAGAGGCGTCATCCAAACATCAAGCATCAGGAAGATCATGTCTATTTCCACCTTTTGGCCGCGCCGTCCGCGGGCGTTCACGCTCGTCGAACTGCTCGTTGTCATCGCCATCATCGGCACGCTCGTCGGGCTTCTCCTCCCCGCCGTCCAGGCGGCGCGGGAGGCCGCCCGGCGGAGCAACTGTTCGAGCAACCTTCGCCAGCAGATCCTGGCGATGGTCAGCTATGAAAGCGCCCGCAGGGCTCTCCCGCCGACCGACCTCCCCGGCGGGTTCTCGATCCAGGCCAGGCTCCTCCCCTTCATGGAAGAGGCGAGCATCGCCTCGCAGCTCGACTTCAACAAACCGGCGACGACCGGGGCCTACAACGCCCAGGTGCCCAACCCCGCCTTTGCCACGCTGTTTGCCACGCCGATCCCGGTGATGCTCTGCCCGAGCGATCCGGCGCCGGCGATCCACACCGTGACGGTCGTCTCTGGCGGCCCCTTCACCTACGCCGGCTTGAGCTACATGGTGAGCACCGGTTCGGGGACCGGCACAACCTACGACCAGCGCTGGCCCACCGACGGCATCGTCTACGAAGGCTCGAAGGTCCGTCTTGCCGCGGTCCTCGACGGCCTCTCGAAGTCGGTGTTCATGAGCGAGACGGTGCGCAGCGACGGCGACGACATCGTGCTCACTGCCGGCCAGGCGCCGAAGTTCCCCTACCAGAAGACGCTCAATGGCTCCGGGGGGGCCAACAGCACGAAGCAGGCGACACCCGGCTATCCCGGCAGCGGAGCGTTTGGCGGATCCTTGAGCGGGGGCATGATTCAAAATCCGGATCTCGCGCAGATCTGGCCAACGTTCACGTCGTGGCGCGGCGCCAACACCAACACGATGCGTGGCCGTGGCACGTCGTGGGCGATGACCGGGGCGTGCAACACCCTCACCAACGGCTACAGCCCCCCCAACAGCCGCATCCCTGACGTCGTGGTCCACGCCACCGGTTTCTTCGGGCCGAAGAGTTACCACCCCTCCGGGGCCCAGGTCGCCTTCGGGGATGGCTCGGTGCGGATGCTCTCCGACAGCCTCGATGCCACAGTCTGTCGGGCGCTCCACAGCATCAACGGCGGTGAGGCGGTGTCGGCCGAGGAGTGATCGACGCTCCCAGTCGATCCTGATCATGACCCGCGCGGCGGGCCCGGGGTGCGACTCCCGGGCCCACTGTCGTGGAGGCCTTCCATCCTCTGCCGGAGCGATCGATGTCACCGTCCGAGTCCCCGTCCCCATCCCAAGACTCCTCGCGCTGGCCCGACTACCGGGCGGTGTGGCGCTGGCATTTCTATGCCGGCATCTTTTGCATTCCGTTTGTCGCCGTGCTGGCGATCAGTGGCGCGATCTACCTTTTCAAGGCGGAGCTCGAAGGCTGGTCGGAGCGATCGTACGACCGTCTCGAGCAGGGGGCTGGCGCAGCTTTGCCGTCGGCGCAGATTTCAGCGGCGCTCGCCGCATTCCCCGGCAGCACCTTCGAGGGCTACGAGCTCCCCGCCGCGCCGGGATGTGCCGCCCGGGTTCTCCTTCGCAGCGAGGCCGGCTCGCGACGGGCCTACGTCGATCCGACGTCGCTGGCGATCCTCGGCAGCGTGAGTGAACGCGACCGCTTCATGAAGCAGATCTTCCGGCTCCACGGGGAGCTGCTGATGGGGAACCGCGGTTCGAATCTCGTCGAGCTTGCCGCCTGCTGGACGATCGTGATGGTGCTCACCGGGCTCGTCCTCTGGTGGCCACGGCAGGGGCGTGGGCTGGCGGGCGTGATCTGGCCAAGGTTTCACGGCGGCCGGCGGTTGTTGTGGCGCGACATGCATGCGGTGACGGGGGTGTGGATCTCGCTGGTCACGCTTGCGCTCCTCTTCAGTGGTCTGCCGTGGGCCAAGTTCTGGGGGGATGCTTTCAAGTCGGTGCGGCGCTGGACGGGCACGGCCGTCGCCCGCCAGGAGTGGTCCAACGACGGCGGCCGGAGCGAATCGGCAGGCGCCGCCGGGGCCGCCCGAGGGGGCGAGCATGCTGGGCATGCTGGTCATGCCGGTCATGGTGGCGGCGGGAGACGGTCGGCCCCGGTGGAGCTGAGCGCGGCCGACCTCGCCGCGATCGATGTCGTGGCGGCGACGGTCGTGCCACTCGGCCTCGATGCGCCGGTCGTCCTTGCCCTGGCGCCTGAGGGAAAGGGGCGGTGGTCGGCGAAGTCGACGACAGCCAACCGGCCGCGCCGGGTCGATCTCGTCGTTGACGGGGCCAGCGGCGCGATCGTGCGCCGCGACGACTTCGCGACGAAGCATCCGATCGACAAGGTGGTGGCCGTAGGGACCGCCTTCCACGAGGGGCGGCTGTTCGGCTGGCCGAATCAACTCCTCCTCCTCGTCACCGCCGCTGGGCTGGTCCTCGTTTGCATCAGTGCGGTCTGGCTGTGGCTGCGGCGCCGCGATCCGGGCCGGCTCGGCGCACCGCCACCGGGGATCTCCCCCCGGCGGAGCATCCCGCTTGTGACGGCGGTCGTCGGCCTGGGGGTGATCCTCCCCCTCTTCGGCCTCTCGCTCTTGGCCGTCCTCCTTCTCGAGCGCCTCGTCCTCCGTCGTGTGACGCCGGTGAAGACGTGGCTCGGCCTGGCGTGAGTGGCCCGCGGAGATCGCGTGTCGTCAGGCGAGGCGGGCGGCCGCCGCGACCGCGGCGGTCTCGACCCGGAGGATGTGACGCCCGAAGGTGACGCGCTCGCACCCGGCGGCCTCGGCGGCGGTCACTTCCTCGGCCGTGAATCCCCCTTCGGGGCCGACGAGGACGAGGATCGCAGCGGTCGGCCCCGCAGCGAGGACCGCCTCGGGCGGGCGCCCGTGCGGATCGGCGAGGAGCATGCGCGTGCCGGTGGGGGCTGCGGCGAGCAGGTCGGCGATCGAGGCTGCATGCCCGATCTCCATGAGTGAGTCGCGGCCGCACTGCTTGCAGGCCTCGACCACGCCCCGTTCCAGTCGACTCCGGGCCGAGTCGGTCGCTTCGGCGACACCGCGCGTCGTGATCAGGGGGACGAGCCTCGAGACGCCGAGCTCAGTCAGCTTCTCCACCATCCACTTCTGCCGATCCCCCTTGGGGAGCGCGACGGCGAGCGTCACCGTCACCGCCGGTGGGGGAATTGTGGGGAGAGCGTTGCCGAGATCGAGCGTTACCTTGTCTCGGCCAATTCCCGCGACCCGCGCTTCCCAGGCGTGGCCACGGCCGTCGAACAGCGCCACGGTGTCGCCGACCTTGGCTCGGAGCACGCGGGTCAGATGCCGGGCCTCGTCCCCTTCGAGGAGGGCGCTGGTCCCCTGCGGGGGCGCGGTGAGGAAGAATCGTTCGCTCATGGTGGAAGGGGATCCTGGGGCGTGACGGGGGCGGGGCTGGCTGGCATTCGGGGAATGTCCGCGGCGCTGGAGCGCCGCGCGGATCGGGGTGAAAATGGCCTCGGTGACCGTCTTCGCCAAGGGCTACACTCGCCGCATGGTACGCGATCAATGGCAGTTCACCGCGCCCCCGTTCTCCGGTGATTCCGATCCGGCCACCTTCCACGCCGGCGGGCCGCAGGACGAGGCGCTGGCCCGGTTGGAATGGCTCGTTGAGCAGCGGCAGCGCTGTGCCCTGATGGTCGCCGACGAGGGCTGTGGCAAGAGCCATCTGTGCTCGATGATCCCCAGGCGGCTGGGGGGCATGGGGTGCGAGGTCGTGCTCCTCTCCCTGCGGGGGCTCGGCGGCGACGACTGGCTCGACCTCCTTCTCGCGCGCCTGCCGCTCGATCCGCCGGCGCGGGCCGAGGCGATCCGACCCTGGCAGAAGCTCGAGGACCGGCTGCGGGAGAACACGCTCATGGAGCGGACGACGGTGATCGTTGTCGACGACGCCGATCATGCCTCCGCCGCGGCGCTCGACGGCATGACCCGGCTCGTGGTCGCCTCCGAGCCGCTCTTCCACCGTACGCTCCTGGTGTTGACGACGAGCCCTGACGGCATGACCCGGCTCCCGGCCCCGCTTCGGCAGCGGACGGCCGTGCGGATCGAATTGGCACCATGGGACGAGGAGGATGTGGCGGGCTTCATCGCGGCGGCCCTCGATCGTGTCGCTGCCGATCGCGACCTGTTCACCCCCGAGGCGGTGGCAACGCTGGCCCGGTTCACCGGCGGCGTGCCCGGCGCGGTCTGCCGGCTGGCTCGGCTGGCGGTGGTGGCGGCCTCCGCCGACGGCCTCGGGAGCGTCGATGCGGGCACGATCGAACGGGCATGGCGCGAGCTCGTTCCCGATTCCTCCCCGCGCCCCTCCTGCCCGGCGCCTGCCGGCGACGAGCCGAGTCTTCCGGCCAATCCCCAGGTGCGCGTGGTACGCCGACTCGGCGAGTGAGGCACAAGCTCGGCGTGAAGCCGCGCCGCCAGCGTCATCCCCGCAGGAAGCGAGGGGGCTGTTGGGAACGAGCCTGCGATGGCCTACACTACCTCGTCTTCCTGGGGGGCCTGATGACGGTGGCCCCGTCCCCGGGATTCCACCGAAACTCCCCCGAGAATCGCCGTGGCCCATCCAGCCCGAGACCCGTCCCCCGCGCTGAGCGGTCGTGCGCCGGCGACGTCCGCCACCGGGCGGTCGGTGGCGATCTCCCCCGATGACGATTCTCTCATCGATCTGCGCAACCGCTACCTCGCCGCCTTCCTCGCCTGGTGCATTCCTGGCCTCGGCCACTTCTACCAGGGGCGGAAGCACAAGGGGGGGCTGTTCATGGGAGCGATCCTCGGCATGTTCCTTGCCGGCCTGTGGCTCGGCGGCGGCAAGGTCGTCTATGCGGCGTGGCGGCCGGCGGAGCCGCGCTGGGCGTTCGTCTGCCAGGCCGGCGCCGGGCTCGTGGCGATGCCGGCGCTGGTGCAG
>CALQRA010000199.1 GCA_943332855.1 Candidatus Kuenenia stuttgartensis | reverse complement strand
TCGGGCGATCGCCAGCACCCGCTCGGGAGGCACTTCATACGTGCCATCCTGCATCAGATCGACCGCGTCGCGGATGATGGCGGCGGCCTGCTCGGCATCGAGAAAGGCTTGGCGCTCGGAGGTGGCGAGCACATTGAGGAGTTCATCGAGCCATAGACGGGGGGCGATCCATTCCGGATCGGCCCGGTAGAGCCGTTCCGCGGCTGCCGTGCGTTCGCCGGGCATGAGGAGGTAACAGATGACGTTCGTGTCGACGACGATCACGCCCGCCCCTCCTCGATTGCCTCCTTAAGGCTCGCGTCATCCACGAGATAGGGGAGCTTCGATCGCCGTGTCCGAATGCGGTCCAGAAGCACGAGTCGGTCCGACTTGTGCGGCCCTACCGCCGTTTCCAGCAGCGCGAGAATCATCTTGTTCAGGCTGCGGCCGGTCCCCACGGCTGCGGCCCGCAGGCGGTGATGGAGATCGTCAGGCACGTCTTTGAGCGTGATGTTTGCCATGGCACCATTTTGGCACCGTTTTGGAACCTGTCCAGAAAGGTTCGGCAACGGCTCTTGTTTCCGTGAGGTGATCCCCCGGTGCCGGCCGATTCTTTCCCGGTTTCTGCCGTGTTCAGGGGTGACGGGTATGGGGCGACCGGCCGCCGCTAGACTGGCTTCCCCAGAGCCCGAGGAGCCGTTGATGAATCATGGCAGCAGCCCCGCCCCCCACCACTCCCATGGGGCCGGCCGGGGCGATCTCCTCCATCTGGCGTTCCTCGCGCTTGGCGTCGTCTTCGGCGACATCGGCACGAGCCCCCTCTACACGCTCAAAGAGTGCCTCCACGTCGCCGCCGCCCACGGCGAGACGGTCGACCGCACCGATCTGTTCGGCATTCTCTCGCTCATGTTCTGGGCGCTGATCCTGGTCGTCACAGTCAAGTATGTCGTCTTCGTGATGCGGGCCGACCATGGCGGGGAAGGGGGGATCCTGGCGCTTTTGGCCCTCGTCCCCGATCGCTACCGCCACTCCGCCCACGGGATCGGCGGTGTCTCCGGGATGACGCTCCTGGCCGTCGTCGGCGCGTCGCTGCTCTATGGCGATGGCGTGATCACGCCGGCGATCTCCGTACTCTCGGCCGTCGAGGGACTCGCCGTCGCCAGCCCCGCGCTCAAGAGCGTCGTCGTTCCCATCACCTGCCTGATCCTCATCGGGCTGTTCGCAATCCAATCGCGTGGCACCGGCGATGTCGGCAAGTTGTTTGGCCCGGTGATGCTCGTCTGGTTCACGACGCTCGCGCTGCTGGGGCTACGGCAGATCGTACTGGAGCCGGAGGTCATCGGGGCGCTCTCCCCCTGGTGGGGCATCGAGTTCTTTCTGCGGCACGGCTTCCGCGGGATCCACATCCTCGGATCGGTTGTCCTTGTCGTCACCGGTGGCGAGGCCCTCTACGCTGACATGGGCCACTTCGGGCTCAAGCCCATCCGCCTCGCCTGGAGCGTGCTCGTCTTGCCGGCGCTCGTCCTTGCCTATCTCGGACAGGGAGCACTCATTCTCCGCGATCCCACGGCTGCCGCCGAGCCCTTTTTCCGGATGGTGCCCCCCGGGGCGGCGACCTGGGCGCTGGTCCTTCTTTCGAGCCTCGCCACCGTGATCGCTTCGCAGGCGCTGATCTCCGGCGCGTTTTCGCTGACGCGGCAGGCGATGCTCCAGGGCTTCCTCCCCCGGATGACGATCTGCCACACCGCCCGCGACAACGAAGGGCAGATCTACATCCCCGAGGTCAACGCGCTGTTGGCCATCGGCTGCCTGGCGCTCGTGCTCACCTTCCGCGAGAGCGTCCGGCTCGCTGCGGCCTACGGGATCGCCGTCACCGGCACGATGGCCGTGACCTCGGTCCTCTATTACCTCGTCGTCCGCTACCACTGGGGCTGGTCGAAGTGGCCGAGCCTCGGGCTGCTCGCCTTCTTCCTTGCCCTCGACATCCCCTTCCTTGCCGCCAACCTCTTCAAGTTTTTCGACGGCGGCTACGTGCCGATGCTCATCGGCGCGGCGCTGATTGCCGGCATGCTCATCTGGAGTCATGGGCGGACGGCGGTCATCGATCGCTACTCCCGGCAATTCGGCCCGTGGGAAGAGGAATGGCCGGAGCTCAAAGGCCACGTGGCCTCGCGCGTACCGGGAGAGGCCGTGTTTCTGGCGCCGAGTGTCGAGCACGTGCCCCCGGTCCTCGTCCACCACGTGGAACTGACGCGGTCACTCCAGGAGACGGTCATCCTCCTCACGGTCGTCGATGCCACCGTCCCCGAGGTCCCCGAGGGGGAGCGGTCGAAGATCGAGCAACTCACCGACGGCTTCTGGAGGATCACCGTCCAGTTCGGATACATGGAGGAGCCGCTGTTGATCCCCCTCCTCCGCCGGCTCGCCACGGAGCACCACATCCCGTTCGACGTCGACAGCGCCACGTTTTTCATCGGCCATTCGACGATCATCGCCGACAAGGGAGGGCGGCTGACCCACATCCCCGAGGCGATCTTCGCCTACCTCAAACGGAATGCCGTCCAGGAGGAACGCCGCTACCAGGTCCCGGCCGACCAGGTGATGGAGATCGGCGAGCAGATTTCGCTGTAAAGCACGCCGTTGGCCCGCATGGCTCCGCGGGGCGTGGCAACGTAAACTCTGCCTTGGAGCTTTCCCATGCGAAATACTGCAGCTACGGTGGTCCGACGCACCCGTATGGCGTGGGACGCGGTGGCGATGGTGGCGCTCGTTGCGGCGGTTGGAGCGGTTCGCGGCGATGAGGCCACGTTGGCCGAGGCACGTGCCGCCGATCAGGCGTTCTTCGAATCGCGCATCCGCCCGCTTCTCCACGACCATTGCCTGGAGTGCCATGCCGGCGGGGCCGAGGGGGGACTGCGGCTCGACTCGCTCGCCGCGCTGCTGGCCGGGGGAGATTCGGGGCCGGCGGCAGTTCCCGGCCAACCCGACGGAAGCCTGCTGCTGAAGGCGGTCCATTACGGCGACCCGGCCCTCCAGATGCCCCCCGCCGGCCGGCTCGCGCCAGCGCAGATCGAGTTGCTTGAGGAGTGGGTGCGGCGTGGGCTCCCCTGGCCGGGTGCGGAGGGAGAGCCTGTCGCCGCCGTCCGCCGGGCCGGGTTCACGATCAGCGCTGACGATCGGTCACGCTGGGCCTACGCGCCGGTCGTCAGGCCCGCCGTGCCGACGCCCGGAGGGGGAGCCGATCAGGAAATCGGAGCCATCGACGCGATCTTGAGGGCCCGAATGGCCACGGTGGGCATCCATCCCAATCCCCCCGCGACGCCGCGCGAGCAGGTGCGAAGGGCGTGGTTCGACACCGTCGGTCTGCCGCCCCCACTGGAGGTGGTGGAGGCGTTCGAACGCGATCCCTCTGACGCCGCCTGGCAAGTGCTCATGGAGAAGCTCCTGGCGATGCCCGCCTACGGCGAGCGACAGGCGCGGCACTGGCTCGATGTCGTCCGCTATGCCCAGACCAACGGCTACGAACGCGACGACGAGAAGCCCTATGCCTGGCGCTACCGCGACTGGGTGATCGGTGCGATCAACGACGACATGCCTTTCGACCGCTTCGTCCGCGAGCAGATCGCCGGCGATCTCCTCGAGCCGCGCACCGACTCCGCCGTTATTGCCTCGGGCTTTTGGCATCTGGGGACTTGGGATGACGAGCCGGACGATATCCGCCTCGCCCGCTACGACGAGCTCGACGACGCCCTTTCCACGATCGGTCAGGCGTTTCTCGGCACGACGCTCGGCTGTGCCCGCTGCCACGACCACAAGTTCGATCCGTTCTCGCAGGCCGATTACTACAGCCTCATCGGCATGATTCGGGGCGTGCGGCGCTACGAGCGGGCGCTGCTCCCCCCGAAACCGGACGCGGCAATGTTCCTGCCGATCGCCGCAGGGGAGGAGTGGGCGCTGTCGGCCCGCGAGGCCGATGCGCCGACGGAGCCCTGCCACATTTTGATTCGCGGCAATCCCGCCACGCCCGGCGCCGTTGTCGCTCCCGGCCTCCCGGAGCTGTTCCGAAGTGGGGCTGCGGCTCCCTCGGGCCTCGAAGGACGGCAGGCGCTGGCCGAATGGATCGCCAGCCCCGCCAATCCGCTCACGGCCCGCGTCGCCGCCAACCGCGTCTGGCAGCACAGCTTCGGTCGTGCTCTCGTCGCCACGCCCAACGACTTCGGCGCCGCCGGCCTCGCGGCCAGCCATCCGGAATTGCTTGATTGGCTCGCGGCAGAGCTTGTCGATTCGGGCTGGAGCCTTAAAAATCTTCACCGCACGATCCTCCGGTCGCGGGCCTACCGGATGTCGTCGCGGGCCGATCGGCCGGAGTGCCTCGCGGCGGATGAGCCGAACACGCTCCTCTGGCGGCAAAACCGGCGCCGGCTCGAGGCGGAGGTCATCCGCGATGCCTTCCTGGCCGCGTCGGAGTCGATCAATCCGGCGGTTGGCGGGCGGGGCTTCTTCATGCAGGTCGGGCCCGATTCGCTCGCCGGCCAGTCGCGACCCGGTCTCGGCTGGGAGATCTCGCTTCCGCGCCAGCAGGATCGCCGCACCATCTACGGCTTCATCAAACGCACGCTCCTCGTGCCGGAACTGGAAGCCCTTGATTACACCAATACCACCAGCCCCGTCGGCGAGCGCGTGATCACCACCGTCGCCCCTCAGGCCCTCCTCATGATCAACGGCGACTTCGCCCGCAGCCGCGCCCGGGCCCTCGCCGAGCGCGTCACGGCGGAGACCGGCCCGGGCGCGGCCGAGGGGGAAGACGGGGCGTTCGTCCGTCGCCTCTTCGAGCGAGCGCTGTCGCGCCGGCCTACCTCGGAGGAGGCTGGGGTCGCCCTCGACTATCTCGACCGGCAGACATCGACCTGGGCCTCCCATGCCGACGCGATCGTGCTGCGGCCCCTTGTTCCCCGCGCCCTCCAGGAGGGCTACCGGAAGATTCTCCGGCCGGAGCAGATCCTCGAGGTCGGTCCGGCGGAGGGATGGAGCGTGGGCGGGGGCGTGTGGGGGGGGAGTTACGAGGGGATCGTCAATGCCGATCCTGCCGCGGGTCCGTTCGCGCTGTTTGGTGGCGAACCGTCGACCGTGCCGCCGGCCGGATTCGCCCCAGGAATGGCTTTTTGTGATGGCGTCATCGAGGCCGAGGTGTATGTGCGCGACGCGGCTGACCTCGTCGCCCTCGTGTTTGCCGGCGTCCCCTCCGGCGAGCCGTCCGCACAGCGCTCCACCGGCTACGAATTGGTCCTCGTGCCCGAGGATGGCGTCGTCGAACTGAGGCGGGTCAATCCCGATGGCATGACGGTGCTCGCGTCGGTAAAGCATCCGCTCCAGACCGATGCCTGGAGCCGGCTGCGGCTCGAGCGCCGCGGGGGGCAACTGATGGCGTGGTTGGCCGACGGAGCGTCGCCGCTGCCGGCGGCGCCGTTGCTCGAGGCTGTCGACCGAGAGCCGCTCGATCGTCCGGGGCAGGCCGGCTTGAGAACGCTCGGGGCCGGTACGATGGCTCGCCGGTTCTTCGTCCATCCCGCCGGAGGCGAACCGTTCCGTGTCGATCCAGCCGTGCCTCCGAGCCTCGACGAGGCCCGGGCTCGCGCCCGTCGCGATCTCGCCCTCCTCGTTTTGAACCTCAACGAGTTTGTCACCGTCGACTGAAGCGGAGTCCCTCGCCGATGGCTGATCGCATGCTCCCATCCTCCTGCACCGGGCTCCGCCGCCGGTTCCTCCTCGAGGCCGGTGCCGGCTTCACTGGCCTCGCCCTCACGGGCCTCCTCGAAAAGGATGGTTTTTTCGCGTCGGCCGCCGGTCCTGCCGACAGCCGGCCGCTCGCGCCGAAGCCGGCCCACCGCAAGGGGGCCAAAGCCTGCATTTTTCTCTACATGTATGGCGGTCCGTCGCAGATGGACCTCTTCGACTACAAGCCCGAGCTTCAGAAGCGCGACGGGCAGGAAATCGAGCTCGAGATCCGCCGCCGGTCGCTCCAGAAGCAGACGCTCCTCGGCTCGAAGCGGACCTTCCGCCAACATGGTCAGTCGGGCCTGTGGATCTCCGACGCGCTGCCGAAGCTTGCCGCGCATGCCGATGAACTGGCCGTCGTGAAGAGCCTGTGGGCCGATTCCTTCGCCCACGGCTCGGCGAATCTGCAGATGAATACGGGGAGGATTCTCCAGGGCCATCCGGCGCTGGGGAGCTGGCTCTCCTACGGCCTGGGGAGCGAGAACGACAATCTTCCCGGCTTCGTCGTCATGCTCGATCCGCGCGGCGGGCCGATTCCCGGTGCCGCCAACTGGGCGGCCGGGTACATGCCCTCGGCCTACCAGGGAACGGTGTTCCGCTCGGCTGGCGAGGCGATCCCGGCCCTCGATCCGCCCGCCGGGGTGACGCGGGGGATGCAGCGAGACGGCGTTGACACCCTCGCCGCGCTCAACCGGATCCACGCCGACGCCCGCACCGCCACCGGCGATCTCGAGGCCCGGGTGGCCGCCTACGAACTCGGCTTCCAGCTCCAGGCGAGCGGCCCGGAGCTCCTCGATCTCTCCGACGAGAGCCCGGCGACGCTCGCTGCCTACGGATTGTTCGAGAAGAAGGGGGAGCATCCGCTCTCGCTCGGCCCGGCCCCGTTCGGTCGGCAGTGCCTCGTCGCCCGCCGGCTCGTCGAGCGCGGTGTCCGCTTCGTGCAGATCTATTCAGGTGGCGGGCACCAGCAGCAGAATTGGGACGCCCACAACGGCGTCGAGGAGAATCTCGCCATCCACGCTCCGGAGATCGACCAACCGATCGCGGCGCTGCTTGCCGACCTCAAGGCCCGCGGGCTCCTCGACGAAACGCTCGTCGTCTGGGGGGGGGAGTTCGGCCGCCAGCCGGTGGGGCAGGGGGCCAACGGCGGCCGCGACCACAACCCGAAGGGCTTTTCCTCCTTTCTGGCCGGCGGCGGCGTGAAGGGGGGAACGAGCTACGGCGAGACTGACGACCTCGGCCATGAAGCCGTTGTCGACCGCCATCACGTCCGCGATCTCCACGCCACGATCCTCCATCTGATGGGGCTCGAACCCGAGCGGCTCACCTACTTCTACGGCGGGCTCGACCAAAAACTCACCGGCGTCCAACCAGCCCGACCGATTCAGGGAATCCTCGCATGACCCCGTCCTCGCCTCCGCTGCCATCCTCGCCTCCGCTGCCATCCTCGCCTCCGCTGCCATCCTCGCCTCCGCTGCCGGGCCGCCGTCTCCGCGTCGGCTGCGGGGAGTGGGGCTTCCGCGCGCTGCCGATGGCCGATCACTTCCGGATCGCCGAGGAGTTTGGATTCCGTGAGCTCGAGTTCGGAATCGGCGGCGGCCAGCCGGGCCGCCTGCCCGAAGCCCCCTCCGCGGCCGATATCGCCGCGTTCCGGGCGTTGGTCACATCCAGCGGCATCACGACCCCCGGCTGCTGCATCGAGAACGACTTCTCCGCCGGCGGGCCCGAAGCGGTGGCTGCGGCGGTCGTGAAAGCGATCCGCCAGTCGCGGGCGGCAGCCGAGTGTGGCGCCAGGCAGGTCCGATATTTCGCCGCTTTCACCCCCTGGGCTGCCATGGACGACGCCCGCTATGCCCGGATGGTCGACGCGCTGGTGGCCTGCGACCGGGAGCTCGAGCGCCTCGGGCTTTTGATGGCGATCGAGACCCACGGCGCGATCAGCCACGGCTCCGACGGCTCCGCCATCCACACCCACACCGTCACCACCCACCCCGCCGGGCTCCGCCGGATCCTCGGCGATCTCCCGGCCAGGATCGGCTTCAACTTCGACCCCGGCAATCTCCGCGCGGCCGATCCGGCCGACCGTTCCTGTGCCGTCGATCTCCTCCGTGGCCGGATTACCTACTGCCATCTGAAGGACTGGGCGCGGGACGGCGAGGGCTGGCGGGCTGCCGCCGTCGGCGACGTCGCTGACGGCATCGATTGGGCTGATCTCCTTCCCCGCACCGGCTACGATGGCACGCATCTGGTGGAATACGAACCGCTCCACGACACCCGCGACGGCATCCGCCGCAGTCTGGCGGCGCTCCAAGCGGCGGGGTTTGCGTTGGAATACTGATCGGATCACCATCCATGAATGCTGTCGAAGAGAACTCCATGCTGCGAGCCGCCTGGCTTTCGCTGCTCCTGTCGTCGCTGGTCGCCGGAGTGCTGCTGGCGGCTGATCTGTCGGGGGGGACGCTCGATCCCCACGGAGGCGAGCCGCTCGCCACCGAGCGGCTCGAAGTGCAGGCCCTCAGTGGGGAAAGCGTTCACTTTGCCGATCTCCTCGGGGCCGATGGTCGGGCGGTCTGCTTTGCCTTCCTTCATCCCACCTGTCCGCTCGCCCAAGACTACGCGCCGGTGCTCGGGCAACTCGCGGAGGAGTTCGCTGACGAAGGGATCCGCTTCGTCGGCGTGGTGTGTGAAGTCGACGCCCCCGCGGAGATCGACGCCTACCGGCAGGAGTACAAGATCCCGTTCCCGATGGTTTGTGACCGTGACTTTCGCCTGGCCGAGGCACTCGATGTGACGGTCACCCCCGAGGTGGTGCTCGTCGACCACGACCAGCGTGTGCGGTATTCCGGCCGGATCGACGACCGCTACAAGATCCGCGGCGTGATGTCGCCGGGGACACCCGATCCTGAATTGCGCGAGGCGATCGTCGACCTTGTCGCCGGCCACACCATCCGCGAGCCCCGCACCGAGGCCGTGGGGTGCCCGATCGACCGG
>CALQRA010000198.1 GCA_943332855.1 Candidatus Kuenenia stuttgartensis | reverse complement strand
CTCCTTCGTGTCGGCCACGGTCTGAGCCAGCACAATCAGCGGAGCGAGGCAGAGGATCGCGGCGCCGATGGCCGCAGTGCGGAACGAGATCGTGTTCATGGAAGCCCCCGGAGAAAAACGACGGAAAGTCCGAGGCCACACTGTAGCCCACTCGTCGGGGAACCGTGAGTCCCTCCGGCTCAACGCCCCGCTCGCGGCGGCCCGGCGGGGGCGAGCCTCGTCGATCCCTGGTGGTGGCGGGGGAAAAAGGGGCAGTGCCGGCAACCGCTCCCGCAGCATTCGCCGCGCCGGCGGTGAAAAGCCGCGGTGAAGACGACGTAGCCCTGCTCAACGGTGAAGTCAGGCTCGTCGGGCTCGACCGGCGGCGGGGCTTCGTCGGGCATGACGGGGGCCGCTTGGAGCGGGAGGCAGGCCTCGGAAGGCCAGCCCGCCAAAAAAGGGGGCCGTAAAAAAGAAAAGGGCCCGCGGTTGGGGAAACCACGGGCCCAGAAGCGGCTATCGAGGTGAGGGTCTTTGGGGGGGAACAGCCGCTGAAGAGAAGCACTTGGATGGTGGGGCGGGCTGCCGGACGGCGCTCGCGACTTCCAGACTATAGCCGACTGGCGTCCCTGTGTCGAACACTTTTTTCACTCTTGAACGCCCTGTTTTCCCCCCTGAGCGGATTTCTTGCACAATTCTCACAATCATCCCAGAGTGGCTGCGGAAGCGGGGTCTTCGCCGCGGGGGAGCGTGGCCGATACATTGGGCACATCCCGCCCGATTCACCGCCGCACTGCACCGGAGCTCCGCCAATGGCCGCCCGTCCCGTCGATCCGTTCTCCGCCCGTGGCACGTTCGAGACCGGCTCCGGGCCGGCCACGCTCTACCGGCTGCGGGCGCTCGACGACGCGGGGGTGACCAAC
The DNA here is from genome assembly GCA_943332855.1 of Candidatus Kuenenia stuttgartensis. GTDB lineage: Bacteria > Planctomycetota > Planctomycetia > Pirellulales > UBA1268 > QWOP01. Next base: position 7,889 of record CALQRA010000198.1, on the reverse strand, counting down.
ACCTCCCGGCTTCCCTACTCGATCCGGATGGTCCTCGAAGCTCTTCTACGGACCTGCGACGACTACGAGGTGACCGAAGCCGACGTCCGGGCGCTGGCGACGTGGAACGCCGCCAAGCCGGCAGAGTCGGAGATTCCTTTCAAGCCGGCGCGTGTCGTTCTCCAGGACTTCACCGGCGTGCCGTGCGTCGTCGATCTCGCCGCGATGCGCGCGGCGATGAAGCGGCTCGGGGGAGACCCGCGGAAGATCAACCCGCTGGTGCCGGTCGATCTCGTCATCGACCACTCCGTCCAGGTCGACCACTTCGGCACCCACCGGGCCCTCGAGGAAAACATCGCCATCGAGTTCGAGCGCAATGCCGAGCGCTACGCCTTCCTCCGCTGGGGGCAGCAAGCATTCCAGAACTTCCGCGTCGTTCCGCCGGCGATCGGGATCGTTCATCAGGTGAACCTCGAATACCTCGCCGGCTGCGTGTTTCTCCGCGATGATCCGGCGGCCACCGGCGCAACCAGGCTCCCCGTCGCCGTTCCCGATACCCTCGTCGGCACCGACAGCCACACGACGATGATCAACGGTCTGGGGGTCGTTGGCTGGGGCGTCGGCGGCATCGAGGCGGAGGCGGTGATGCTCGGCCAGGCGCTGTCGCTCCTCCTCCCCGAGGTGGTCGGCTTTGAGCTGACCGGCCGGCTCCCCTCGGGCGCTACCGCCACCGACCTCGTCCTCACCGTCACCGAGATCCTCCGCAAGGCGGGCGTGGTGGGGAAGTTCGTCGAGTTTTACGGGGCGGGGCTGGCCGGGATGTCGCTCGCCGACCGGGCAACGATTGCCAACATGGCGCCGGAATATGGGGCGACGATGGGATTCTTCCCGATCGACGACGAGACGCTCGCCTACCTCCGGCTGACCGGCCGGCCGCACGCGCAGGTCGAGCTCGTCGAGCGCTACATGAAAGAGCAGGGGCTGTTCCGCACCCCCTCCGCCCCGACGCCCGAGTTCACGTCGACCCTGTCGCTCGATCTTTCCACGGTCGTTCCTTGCCTTGCCGGCCCGAAGCGGCCGCAGGATCGGGTGGTGCTCGGGGCGGTCAAGAAGACGTTCGCCGAATCGCTCACTGCCCCGACAGCGAAGCGTGGCTTCGCCCTCGATGCTGCCGCCCTGGCGAAGACCGGCACGGTGACGGAGAACGGCCACACCTCCACGATCCACCATGGCGCCGTCGTGATCGCCGCGATCACCAGTTGCACCAACACGAGCAACCCGAGCGTGATGGTCGCCGCGGGGCTCGTGGCGCGGAAGGCGGTGGCCCGCGGGCTCTCCGTCAAGCCGTGGGTGAAGACGAGCCTCGCACCGGGATCGCGCGTCGTCACCGACTACCTCGAGAAGTCGGGGCTGGCCACCGACCTCGACAAACTCGGCTTCGAGACCGTCGGCTACGGCTGCACGACCTGCATCGGCAACTCCGGGCCCCTCCCCGACCATGTTGCCAAGGGGGTGCAGGAGGGGGATCTCGTCGCCGCGGCCGTCCTCTCCGGCAACCGCAATTTTGAGGGGCGAGTCAATCCGCTCGTGAAGGCCAACTGGCTCGCCAGCCCCCCGCTCGTCGTCGCCTATGCCCTCGCCGGCACGACCGACATCGATCTCGACCATGAGCCGATCGGCACCGGCTCCGACGGCAAGCCGGTCTATCTGCGGGAGATCTGGCCGACGGCCGAAGAGGTGCGGAAGACGGTCGAAGCGGCCGTCGAGCCGGCACAGTTCCAGAAGCGCTACGACAACGTGTGGGAGTCGAACCCGCGCTGGAACGCCGTGCCGACGAGCACCGGCGAGCTCTACGACTGGGATGCCAAGAGCACCTACATCCAAGAGCCGCCGTTCCTCTCCGACCTGACGCACGAGCTGAAGCCACCGCAGAGCGTGAAGGGGGCCCGCGTCCTCCTCGCTCTGGGGGACAGCGTCACCACCGACCATATCTCCCCCGCGGGGAGCATCGCCAAGGTGAGCCCGGCGGGCCACTACCTCGTCGAGCATGGTGTGCCCCCCGTCGACTTCAACAGCTACGGGGCCCGGCGCGGCAACGACCGGGTCATGACCCGCGGGACGTTTGCCAACATCCGCCTCCGCAATCTTCTCGTTCCGGGGACGGAAGGGGGGATCACCCGGCTCCTCCCCGGCACCGACGTGATGCCGGTCTATGACGCGGCGATGAAGTATCGGTCCGACGGGACGCCGCTGGTGGTCCTGGCCGGCACCGAATACGGCACCGGCAGCTCGCGCGACTGGGCCGCCAAGGGGACGATGCTGCTCGGCGTCCGGGTGGTCCTGGCGGCGAGTTTCGAGCGGATCCACCGCTCGAATCTCGTTGGGATGGGGGTCCTGCCGCTGGTTCTCCCCAAGCCGTGGCAGGAGCTCGGGCTGACCGGCGAGGAGACGTTCGACGTGCCGTTTGAAGGGCTCACGCCCAGAGCGACCGTGCCGGTCGTGGCGACGCGCCCCGATGGCTCGAAGCTGACGATCAACTGCCTCGCCCGGATCGACACCCCGGTCGAGCTCGACCAATTCCGCTCCGGCGGCATCCTGCCGTTCGTGCTGCGGAAATTGCTCGCCACCTGAGCGTCACCTGCAGAAGCGGGAAACAACGGCGCCGGAATGATTCCGCGATCGGTTCGATCGTTTTGATCGGCAGCCGTGCCGTCATGCGCACGGATTCACGCTCGGCTGTTTCGTCCGAGCGCCGCAGCCGTGCGCTGCCGCGGCGCGGCCGGGGCAGCGACAAAAGGCGGGTGCGAGGGGGGTGTGAAACGGAGTCGTTCCTGTACAGTAACGCGTGCTGTGAGGCGGTCACGGCAGGCGGCGCGTGGGAGACGCATCGTTGATGGCGCCGGAGGGAATCCGGCGTGCTGGAACGCGACGCGTCCGCCCGCGTGAGGAGTTGAAGAGCGTGGTAAGGGAGTTTTCGCCGGAGCACGGCGGGCGGGGCTTGGCGATCGGTGCGGCACCGCGTCAGGGGGCGGACGGCTTCGTCCGTTCGCGCTCGAAGACGGCGATCACGCGTCTGGTGATCGAAGAGCTCGCGCGCTTCCAGCCGCGCGGTCGGCGCGCCGGCTTCTCCGACCGCTCCACCCTCGCTGACGCCGGCCTCGACGATGCGGCCTTCCTCGACGTCGTGAACCGGATCGAGGGGCGCTACGAGATGCGCTTCCGCGACGACTGGCTCCGCGGCATCCAAACCTGCGGCGATCTCGTCGACTGCATCGCCCGCCACATGGTCGATGCCGGCGATCCCGACACCTCCGCCGAGCCGCCGGCTACCGGGATCGAGCGCCCCGTCCACGCGCCGACGACGCCCCCTCCCACCGGGGCCGATCCGTTCCCGGAGATCGGCGCCCTCGAGGCGCGGCTGCGTGGCCTTGAGCAGGCGGGACTGGCCAATCCCTTCCTCCGGGCCAACGAGCGCGTCCGCGGGCGTACGGCACGGATCGGCGGGCAGGATGTCATCAGCTTCACGAGCTTCGACTACCTCGGGCTCACCGGCCATCCGGACGTGACGCGGGCGGCGAAGGCCGCCATCGACCGCTTCGGCTGCAGCGCCTCGGCGAGCCGGATGGTCGGCGGCAACAACACCCTCCTCGACGACCTCGATCGGGAGCTGGCGTCGTTCCTCGGCACCGAGCGTGCCACGGTCTTCCCCTGCGGCTACGGCACGAACGCCTCGGTCTTCGCCCACCTCTTCGGGGCGGAGGATCTGATCCTCTATGACGAGCTGGCCCACAACAGCATGGTCCAGGGGGCGGGGGCCTCGAAGGCGGGGAAGCGTTCGTTCCGCCACAACGATCACGACCAGCTCGACGCCCTGCTGCGCGACCTCCGCCCGAAATACCGGCGCGTCGTCGTCGCGATCGAGGGGGTCTACAGCATGGATGGCGATTACCCCGATCTGCCGCGGTTCCTTGAGGTCAAGCGCCGTCACGACGCGATGCTCTACGTCGACGAGGCCCATTCGGTGGGCACGATGGGGCCGGGGGGGCGCGGGATCTGCGACCATTTCGGCGTCGATCCCTCCGAGGGGGATCTGTGGATGGGAACGATCAGCAAGGCCCTCGGCGCCGGTGGCGGCTACCTCGCCGGGAACGAGCGGCTCATCCGCTACCTCGGCTACACGACGCCGGCGTTCGTCTTCTCCACGGCCTGCTCGCCGCCGAACGTGGCGGCGGCCCTCGAGGGGCTCAAAGTCATTCAGCGCGAGCCGTGGCGCGTGACGCGGCTGCGGGAGCGGTCGGAGCTGTTTCTCAAGCTTGCCGCCGACTGCGATCTCGACACCGGCTCGAGTGGCGACACGCCCGTCATCCCCGTCATTGTCGGCGGCTCGAACCGGGCGATCCTCGTCTCGCAATTGCTCCTCGAACGGGGGATCAATGCCCAGCCGATCCTCTACCCGGCCGTCCGCGAGTCGGCGGCCCGGGTCCGGTTCTTCCTCACGGCCGAGCACAGCGAGGATCAGATCGTGCGCACCGTCGAGGCGCTTGCGGAGGTTGTGCCGATGGCCACCCGGGCCATCGGCTGATCGTCTTCGGGGGGGGCGGGGTCGATCCCAAAGATTCCGTCCTGCCAGGGGGGCGGGAAGCGGCGGACGATCCGGTCGGTGACGACCAGGAGCGCCGGCAGCATGACGAGCTCGGCCACCGTGGCGGCGGCCACTGCCGCGCAGGCGAGGATCCCGAAGCTCGCCAGCGACGGCACCCGCGAGACGGTGACCGCGGCGAAGCCGATCGTGAGCACGACGCCGCCGAGGATGATCGCGTTGCCCGTCTCGGCCACCCCGCGGCGGATCGCCGATTCGATCGACAGCCCTGGCCGGCGCTGCCGCCGCAGCGCCGTGAGGACGTGGACGGTGTCATCGACGGCCAGGCCGAGGCAGACGTTGAAGACGATCACCGTCGCCGGGTCGAGGTGCCTGCCGGTGGCGACCATCACCGCGCCGATCACCGCCAAGGGGAAGACGTTGGGGATGAGGCTGACCAGGCCCGCCAGCGGGGAACGGAAGGCCAGCGCCAGGATCGTCCCAATCACGACGACCTCGAGGGCCAGGCTCGAGCCGAGATCGCGGACCAATTGCCGGACATTCCGCGCCGAGAGGACCGACATCCCAGCGAGCTCGAATCGCCACCCCGGGTGGGAGGCCTCGAGGCCGGCGAGCCCGGCATCGATCCGGTCATAGACCCGCTCGAGGGTCCGCGAGCCGATGTCGCGGATCCGCGCCCGCACCACCGCCACCCGCGCCGCCGGGTCGACGAAGCCTGCGAAGTCCGCGGCGTCGAGCCGGCGCCGCGCCCGCTCGCCGATCGTCCCGGCCACCGTCGAGAGCGACACGGCCCGGATCGCCGGGTCAGCCGCCTCGAGAACGCCGTGCACGGCCGCGATCCCGTCGAGCACCCCCGCCTCCCGCCAGTCGAGCCCCTCCGGCCAGCGGACGACGACATCGGCCCCGAAGGCGCCACCGAACTCCTCGTCGACATGGAGGAGGGCCCGCGACGAGGCGGCGCCGCGCGGCAGGGCGTCGGCGACCCGGTTATCGGCATCGAGCCCGGCGGAGAGAAGGCCGAGGCCGAGCGTGGCGAGGACGCCCACCGCGGCGATCCCCCGCGCGTGGCGCACCGACCAGCCGGCGAGGAACGCCGCCAGCCGCGAGGCCCCGCGCGACGACCGGCCCAGCCGCATGCCCCGGAAGGCAGGGAGGGAGGCGAGCAGGGGGGTGAGGAGCGTCACCGCGGTGAAGCTCGCCAGCGCCCCCGCCGCCGCGGCGACGCCGAAGGTGCGCACCGCCTCGATCCGCGCCGCGGCCAGCGATGCGAAGCCGATCGCCGTCACCAGGCTCGTCAGGCCGCAGGCCGTGCCGACGCGCCGGATCGCCCCGGCCGAGGCGGCCGACGCCCCGATCCCCCGGCGGGCGCTGCGACGCATGTCTTCGATGAAGTGGATCGAGTCGCACGTTCCCACGACGAGGGCCAGCGACGGCACGACGCTCGTGAGGATGTTGATCTTCGCGCCGCACAGGCCCAGCACTCCCATCGCCCACACCGCGCCGACCAGCGGCGGAACGGAGGCAACGACTGTCGAGGAGAAGCTGCGGGCCACGCTCGCCGAGAGGATCAGGGCCAGCGACATCCCCAGCGCGTTGAAGACGAGCATGTCGCGGCGGAGTGCCTGCGACGCCTCAGCCCGGAGGGCGGGGAGGCCGGTGAGCTCTGCATCGAGCCCGTCGCGGTCCGCGAGCGTCCTGGCGATCCCTGCGAGGACCCCCTCGGCCGCCGCCGGGGTGTCGCGTCCGGGGAGGAGCCGGACGAGGACCAGGGTGCTGGCGGCATCGGCCGAGAGAAGGTGGCCGGCGATGAGCGGATGCCTCGCGCAGCGCGCAAGCGCCGCCGCACAGGCCTCCTCGTCGAGCGGCCCGGACACCCGGGGGATGACCGGAAGGAGGGCGCCGGCCATGCCCTGCCGCCGGACATCGAACATCGAGCGCACCCCCTCAACGCCGTCGATCCGCGCCAGGTCGTCGACGAGGTCGCGTAGGTTCCCGAGCGTGACCGGGGCGAAGAGCGGGCCCGTCGTGGGGCTGACGCGGATGATGCAGTCGCAATCGGGGGCCCCGAAGCGCTCGGCAATCTCGTCGATGACGACGAAGTCATCGCTGCCGTTGCGGAGGAGCGACCGGAGATCGTCGTCGATCCGCAGCCGGGAGAGCCCCACGGCGGCGAGGATGGAACAGACGACGGTCGCCAGGATCACCCGGCGTCGCCAGCCCGGGTCGGGGCCACCTCGGTCTCCTCCCGGCATGGGTCGCGGTCCTTCAGGAGGTGGAGCTCATCCGGATCGACGATCCATCCCCGGCAATTGGCCGCGCCGCAGCGGCAGCGGATCGAGGCATCGGCCGGCCAGCAGTAATCAATGAGAAGTTCCCCGCCCGGCTCGATGTCGCGGATTGTCTGGAGCCAGAGGCGGTCCTCGACGACGACCTGTGGATCGTCCTCGTCGAACCAATAGAAGAGTTCGCAGTTCGGATCGCAACTGTGATTCAGGAACCGGAGCGGGGCGGAGGGCTCGAGCACCTTGCCGCTGGGGAGCTCCATGCAGTAGCTCGGGTCGGCGGGGTGATCGTCGCACACCTGGCCGAAGATCTCCCCGAGCACCATTCCCGATTTCAGCCGGCGGCGGGCGAAAACCCCGGTGCCGACGTGGGTGGTGCCGGGCTGGACGAGCGTCAGGAGCCGCTCGCGGTCGGCACGGCGGGACGGCACGGCCTCATGGCTCATCGGTGACAGGTCCGGGGGAGGTGGGGCGGGAGGAAAGCGACCGGCGTCGCGCGAGCCTCAACTGGCGGAATCTAGCCGTCGGCCGCGACGGACGTCAACCATCCGACCGGGCGGGACGGCCCGCTGAGGCGGCAGGCCTGTCCGCCGCCGTCTCGAGGACAGGTCGAGCGGGTTGTGCCCTCGGTCGAACGACTCCCCGCGGGTATCCTTGCGATCGGCCCTGAATCGCCACCCGCCGCGGTGGCCGCCACGACCGGAGGGAGCTTTGATGAGCCGCGACAACCAGCGAGAGTTTCAGCCGGGGCACGTGGCCAAGCCTGATGAGGGAACGATCCTCGGCCATCCGCCGGGGCTGTTTCTTCTCTTCTTCGTCGAGATGTGGGAGCGTTTCAGCTACTACGGGATGCGCGGATTGCTGGTCCTCTATCTGATCGCCGGCCTGTACACCGCCAAATTGCCCGACGGCGCTGAGGCCCGCTTCGCCACCGGCAGCGTCGTGGAGGTGACCACCGCCGCGGGAGTCGCCAAGGGGAAGGTCGTGCGCGTGTTCGAGGATGAGCAGGCCGCCGACAAGGGTCGGAT
>CALQRA010000197.1 GCA_943332855.1 Candidatus Kuenenia stuttgartensis | reverse complement strand
CTCGAGGAGCTGCCGACGATGGGAGGCATCGAGGGGGGGCAAGACCTCCGGATGCTTCGCCACTTCGGCGAGGATCGCATGGCAGGCAGCGACCTCCGCCAGGTGCATGTCCGATTCGAGGCAGATCGTCTCGAAGGCCTCGAGCCGCTCGGGGGCGAGGGTGTTGTCGAGGTATTGGGCCACCGTATCGGGGTCGACCGCGAGCCCCTTGCCGTTGATCCGGGGGGCGGAGAGGTGCGGATTGCCGAGACACGCCCCGATCCGCGCCACGAGTTGGCAGGCCACCGGGCTTCCCTCTACCTTCTCGCCGAGCTGCGCCTGTTCGTCGGGGGGGAGGACGCCATCCATCCAGGCCAGGAGCGTACGGAGGGTGAGGCGCATCGTGGGGTTCCGGAGGGGGCACGCGAAGGAGGCGGATAGGGAGTGGGCGACGGGGACGGATAGGGAGTGAGCGACGGGGACGGATAGGGAGTGAGCGACGGGGACGGATAGGGAGTGAGCAAAGAGCGCCAATTTCGTGCAGCAGAATGCCGGAAATCGGCAAACCTTGCGGCTTCGCAAGAATCTTGAAAAACTTCTGGGGTGGGGCGATCACTCCTCCTCTGCGAGGCGTATACGATTGGAAGTTCCCGGATACCGGAGGAGGCACGCGATGACCGAACTGTCACGGCTTCGCCAGCAGGCGATCCTCCGACATGCTGCCGGGTACGTTGAATTGGCCGAACTGCTCGTCGAAACCGACAAGCCGGTCCCAGTGGCGTCCGCCCGTCTGCTCCGGCGGGCCCTCGACACGCTCGACGAGCTTCCTGAAGCGCAGCGTTCGATTCCGGCGGCGGCTCTTCTGCGTGGCGAGGCGCTGCGGGCGCTGGGTCATTGGATCGCGGCGCTCGAACCGCTCGCCGAGGTCGTCGAGGGGGATCCGCAGCGGGTCGAGGCCTGGCTCGGGCTGGGGTGGTGCCTGAAGCGGCTCGACCGGCTGCCAGAGGCGATGGACGCCCTCAAGCGCGGCCTCGCCGTCGAGCCCGAACAGGCGATCCTCCACTACAACCTCGCCTGCTATCTGTCGCTGTCGGGCGACCCGGCGACGTCGGTGGAGCATCTCGCCAAGGCGATCGCGCTCGACCAACGCTACCGGGATCTCACCGAAGCGGAGCCCGACTTCGATCCGATCCGCAACGACCCACGCTTTGTCGCCGCCACCGACCTGGCCCTCTGACAGCTCTGACACCGGCCACTGGGTCAGGCTCTGGGTCAGGCTCTGGGTCAGGCTCTGGGTCAGGCTCTGGGTCAGGCTCTGGGTCAGGCTCTGGGTCAGGCTCTGGGTCAGGCTCTGGGGCAGACTCTGGGCAAATCGCCACGCCGCCGGAAGCGGCGGCCGAGACCCTCGAAAAACCGCGGCTGAGTTGGGTGTTTCTCATGTCGACAACGGCCATGGATGCCGTTTGATCGACGGACAGACTTGGTAGGGCCAAGGTTGGCCGGGCCGATTTGCCCTGGGGGTCGACGATCGGTTCTCATGGTGGCCATGACCAGCCCTGCCCTTCAGGACATCGTCGCGCTCCTCGGTTGCCCGGCCGCCGGCAACCCGGCGCAGTATCTGTTTGAGCAGGCGATCGCCGCCGCCGGGCTCGACTGGCGGTTTCTGACGTTCGACGTCCTCCCGGAACGGCTCGCCCAGGCCCTCGGCGGTGTCGACGCAATGGGCTTCCGGGGCTGCCTCCTCGCAGGCGCCCTCCAGGAGGGGGCGATGCCGCTGCTCGCGCACGCCTCGCCGGCCGCCCGGTTTGCCAACGCCGCGAGCCTCGTCGAGCCTCAGGCGGGGGGGCTGTTTGGCCACATGACCGATGGCCGGGGGATTGTCGAAGCCCTTCGCGCCCATGCCGATCTGACGGCCGCGCGGGTGGTGATCGCCGGTGCCGGGCCGACCGGCCGGGCGACCGCCCTGGAGCTGGCCCTTTCCGGCGTTGCCGAGATCCTCGTCGCCGACCGTTCTCCGCAGGTCGCCATGACACTGATCGAGCGTCTTCGGGAGCTCGACACGACTGCCGAAATCACGCTCCTCCCCTCCGAGCCCGCTGTGGAGATCCCGGAGCGGGCCAATATCGTCGTCACCTCACGGGGGCGCGACGAGCCGCCGGTGGTGATCGGCGGCCTCCGCTCCGAGCTCGTTGTGGCCGATACCGATCTCGTCGAGCAGCCGTCGAGCGTCGTGGCGGCCGGGCAGAAGGCAGGCTGCTGCGTGATCGACGGCCTCGAGGTCCATGTGGCGAAGATCGTTATCGACTTCCAGGTGCTCACCGGCACCGAGCCCGACGCCGACATGCTCCGCGAGGCGCTCGAGGAGTTTTTGAGCGCGTAGCGGGCTGGATCGTTCGTGCCTCGGGCTCACCCCGCCGGGGCGACGCGCGCGAGCTTCGCCTCGAGGGCGGTGACACCGGCCCGGACATCCGACACCGGATCGTCGGCGAGGATCTTCACCCGGTCGAGAACCGCTGCGGGGAGTGGGGCGTGGGTGGCGTCGACGAGGAGGGCGAGGCCGCGGAGGGCATTCAAAACGACGAGGGCCCGCTTGTAGCGTTTCGATTGGGCGGCATCGTCGCGGGCCTCCGGCGCCGGGGCCGGTTGATCGGGGAGGGAGAGCATCTCCGCGAGGGTGTCGAGGCAGTCGTCGTCGCCGAGGCGGGCCAGCGCCAGCGCCGTGTTGTAGCGAACGTCGTTGTGGGCATCGGCGAGAAGCGAGTGGAGCCGATCGGCAGCCGGGCCGGCCCCCTTCTGAGCGATGACCCCGAGGGTGAACGCCGCGGCCGAGCGGAGCCCGACATCTCCAGACCGCGACGCGGCGACGACAGCCTCGGCCACATCGGGGCCGGAGGGGTCGGCGCCGGCGGCGGAAAGGTTCGTCGCGAGGACGGCGATCGCCTCGATGGCCGCACGGGCCACTTCGGGCTGGGTCGTGTCCTTGGCCCGCTCGAGGAGCGGAGGGAGGGCCTCGGAAATCGTGAACTCCCCCAAGGCGCGGCAGAGATAGACGCGGAGCATCTGCGACTGCTCGCCGGTCCGCCCGCTCTTGGACTCATCCGTGAGGATCCGGCCGAGCTCCACGGCAAGCGTGGGATCGGCCTTCAGGGCCCCGCCCCCCGGGCCGCGGAGGTCGTTGGCGAGGTTGAGGGCCGCCTGCCAGCGTCCTTCGTTGTCGCGGCGGAGCGTGCGGACATAGGCCTGCGGGTCCTGGCCGAGGTGAGCGAGCCAGTGGAAGGTGAGCCAGACGCCGACAATGATCGCGACGATCAGCCCCGGCACGAGGAACAGTTGGACGAGAAACCCCGCGCTCGGTGGTTCGACCGGCGGGAGGAGTTGATCCGGCGACATCGGCCGGCGGGAATGCGAGTCGTCGGCGGGGGCTGCCATGGAGCGGATCGGAGGGGGGAGCGGGGTGAAGAAGGGTCCTCTATCCTATACCCGCCGCGGTCCGCAGGCCTGACGGTGGCGTTTTCCCAGCCGCTCGGTTCTGATTTCGCCCGACGCGGCCGGCCTTGCTCCCTCTCCGGTCGGCGTCTCCCGGTTCCGATTCCGCCTGGTTCTTTCCCCATGGCACCAGCCGCCCCCCCTTTCCCTCCGCCGCTGTGGCTCGATGCGACGGCGGCCGACGCCCTCCTCCCCGGGAGCGGTGGCGCCGACGTGATCACGGCGCTGGCCCTCGACGAAGCCCTCCTCGAGGAGGCTCACGAGGGGGTGCGCGGGGAAGCGGTGGTGCGCACCTGGATGGCGACGCGGCCGGTGGTCGTGGTGGGGTCGTCGAGCCGGGTGGAGGAGGAGGTCGATGTCGCCGGCTGTGATGCCGCCGGGGTGACGATCCTGCGGCGCCCGAGTGGCGGAGCGACGGTGATCCTCGGGCCGGGATGTGTGATGTGGTCGGTGGTGACGCCGCATCCCGCCGGGGTGCCGGCAGTGGAGCGGATCCACGCGGCGATGCTCGATCCGCTCATGGAGGCGCTCGTCTCGGCGGGATTGCCGGTGTCGCGGCAGGGGACGAGCGATCTGGTCCTGACGGTGGATGAGGGGAGCGGAGCGATCCCGACACTCAAAAAAATCTCCGGCAATGCGCTCCGCGTCCGGCGGCATGGAGTGCTCTATCACGGCACACTCCTCGACCGCTTCGATCTGCCGCTCGCGGCCCGGCTTCTCAAACATCCGCCGCGGGAGCCCGACTACCGTGGCCAGCGGCCGCACGCGGAGTTCCTCGTCAATCTGGAGCTGGGGCGGGAGCGGCTCGAGGGGCTCCTCCGGGAGGCGTTCGGTGCGGTCAACCCACTCGGGGAGCTACCGCGGGAGCGGGTGGCGCGGCTGATCGAGGAGCGGTATGGCGATCGGGCCTGGACGCATCGCCTCTGATCGAGCCCGCCCGGCTCCACCTGATGGCGGCAGCCCCGGTCGTGCCGCGCGAACCTGCCCGCGACCAAGGAGGCCCTGGCAAGCTGCGTTGACCTTGCCGACGGCGCGGTTTGCGATTCCTTGCTGATCGCGGGTCACCGAACGGGCGGTGGCCGGACGATGAAATCCCCGGTTGGTGGGAAGGGGTGACGTCCCGGGCTGCGAAAGCCGCCTTTCGTCGCAGGAATCCGCCCGGTAGATTTCCGCCTCGATCGACAGGATGTCGTTCGCAACAGATCGCTCGTCCGATCCGCCCGCAGAACACGCAACAGGAGGTTGCCGACCATGCGTTTGCACATGCACGCCGCCGACGTTCGGTCCTTGGTCAACCGCTACTTCCTCGAACTCGGGGCGGATGCCGTCGAGGTGGCCGACGTCCAGGAAAATATCCGCATTGACCGTGGGCGGTGCGTGGCCCGCTGCTATCGCGTGGCCGAGATGTTCGCGATGTGGTTGATCGACGTCGGCGTGCTCCAGTTCTATGACGCGGACGGTGAGATGCTTCACACCGTCAATCTCTTCACGGAGTTGCAGCCCCAGCGGGCGGCTGCCTGATTCTTCTCCGTCGATTCCGCGCCCCGGGGGGAACGGTCGTGGCGACAGTCTACGATCGCGGTGCGCGCCTCTGGATCCTGGTCTGCACTGTCACCAGGGTGGGATGATTTCAGATGCCACACGTGATGCTGCGCGGACTGACGTTGTCGATCGTGATCCCGACGCCGGGTGACACCGGGGCGCTCGAGGAGACGCTTCTCAGCGTCCTCGAGAACCGTCCGGAGGGTTGCGAGGTCGTCGTGGCACTCGGCTGCGACTACGACGATCCCTGGAATCTCGCCGACGAGGTGCGGTTTATCCGTGCCCCGGCGGGGGCGGGGCTCGTCGGATGCGTAACGGCCGGCGTGCAAGCCACGACCGGCGATGTGGTCCATCTCCTCGCGGCGGGCTGGAAAGCGACGCCCGGGTGGGCCGACGCGGCGCTGGCCCGGTTTGACGACGCCACGACTGGCGCGGTGATTCCGCTCGGAGTGGATGGAGTGACGCAGAATCGTGTCGTGTCGGCAGGGGTGAAGTACAAGCGTGGTGGCCGACGTGTGGCGCTGACTCGTCCGGGGATGGGGACGACTGCCGCGGTCGGCTCGGGGGCGGATCGCCGCGTGGGAGCGCGGCGTCCGCGGTGGCCGGTGGTCGGTCCGCGGCTCGAGGCCGGGTTCTGGCGGGCGGATCTTGTCCGCGCTGCCGGGGCTGGTTTCAGCACGGCCTGCGGCGACAGACTGGCCGACGTCGACCTGGCGGTGGAGCTTGCCACCCGGGGGGTGTCGACGGTCGTGGAGGAGGGTTCGCGGGTGGTGGCTGGGGGGGAACCTGCGTGGGAGCGTGGGTTCCGCTCGGGGCTCCATGGGGAGCGGTTGTTCTGGCGATCGCTGGCAGGCCGGTCGTTCCTGCCGTCGTTCCTGTTGCATGTGATCGAAGTCATCCGTCACACGATTCTTTCGGCTCCGCTCGGGACGGTGCCGATGTTGCTTGGCCGCTTCGTCGGGGCCTGTCAGCTTGTGAGCCACGCCCGTCGTCGTCGGAAGTTGGCGGAATATCTGGCGACAGACGTGGCGACCGAAGCGGCCACGGAGACAGCCGCAGATGCGGCGCCTGCGGACACCGACGGCACGACGATCCGGATCGACGAGGGGCAGGAGGTGCTCTCAGGCCCGCGGCGCAGGCCGCGGGAGGTGGAGCCGCTGCGGAAGTCGGCGTGAGCGGTTCTGGCCGTCGGCGGGGAAGTAGGGACGAAGCGCCGAAAGTTTCGTCTGCGAATCGGGCGATGATTGAGGCGATGACGACACCCTCCCAGGGCGTGGCGATGGGCTCGACGAGCGAGCTGTTGCCCCCCTGGGGTGCGCCCGGCGGTGGCATGCGGCAGGTTCCCAGGCTGAAAAGAGCCGGGGCGGAGCCGCTACCGCCGGGTGGCCGGGACTGGTAAACTCCGCACCACGCCCTCGTAGCTCAATTGGATAGAGCGTCAGCCTCCGAAGCTGAAGGTTACAGGTTCGAGCCCTGTCGGGGGTACTGAGTTTCATCGTTTTTCGGCTCCCTGGAGCACCGGGCCTGAGTGCCTGGCAGCGAGGCTCTTCCCGACTCTGGTCCTTCGGGCCCTCCGGCGATCGGTAACCGCCATGGCAAGCGTGACGATCGAAGTCCCTGCGGAATTGCCGTCGGCGCTCGGAGTTCTCCCGGCCGACGCGGGCCGTGAGATCCAACTCATGGCCGCGCTCAAGCTCTTCGAATGCGGCCGGATCTCGGGGGGCATGGCGGCGGAATTGGCCGGCGTGCCGCGCACCGATTTTCTCGTCCTCTGCGGCCGGCACGGGGTCAGCGTCTTCCAGCAGACGGCCGACGAGGTCGCAGACGACCTGACGGCGATCGACGATGCGCGTCGTCGCTGACACCTCCGTCTTCATCGTGCTCGACAGGATCGGGCACCTCGATCTCTTGCCCCGCCTGTTCGGATCGGTGGTCCGGCCCCGGTCGGTGCTCGACGAACTCCTCGCCGGCGACGCGGGCCATCCGCCGTCGGCGGCGGTGATCGAGTCGGAATGGATTCGCACCGAACCCGATCCTCCGAGCGCTGGAATGCGTCTGGAACTCGGCCGGGGAGAGACCGCGGCGATTTCGCTGTCCCACGAGACCCGTGCGACCCTGATCATCCTCGACGACCTCCGGGCCCGGCTCAAGGCGACCGGCCTGGGGCTGCGCGTCACCGGGACCGTCGGCGTGCTGATCGCGGCCCGCCGGGAGGGCTTCGGACCGACCGGCGACGAGGCGGTCCATCTGCTCGATGGAGCCGGCTTCCGTCTGTCACCGGCACTGGCGAGAGTCCTTCGGGGCGACTGAACCGGGCGACATCACCCCCCGGGACAGGTTCGATCCCTGTCGAGGGTACTGATTTTCAGCCTTTTCCCGCACGTCTAGCGGTTTTTCGCGGGATTCAAGAAGGCTTGACGGCTCCTGATGCCCGCTGACGGTCGCTGGCGACGGTAGCCGCCCGCTCCAGCTGTGCGAGTCAATCCCCTCTGTCGTCTGCCTGACGGCTGGCAGCTCTCCGGATCGCCGCTACCTGGTCAGGCATCTCTGGGGCCGACCGGTCGGCTTTCCTGGTTCCTCGGCGCGCCTCCTCAATCGCCTTGAGCGCTTCGTCGGCGTCGTCGCCACGTGCCACATACACCATTCCGACAACGGTGCCTGTCCGCCCCACACCTCCCCAACAGTGGATGTAGACGGGCCGCTCTGAGGCCAGCTCGCGGTCGATGTCGTCGAGGATCGCGGCGTAGCCCGCGGGGCTGGTGACGTCGAGATCGCGGATCGGGTGATGGAGCCAACGCAGGGAACGGCCCCGGACGGCCCCGATCTCGTCCCAGCGGTCGCTGTAGGGGGAGAGATGGTCGTCATCGCGGGTCAGGTCGATGATCGTCTCGATGCCGGCATCGGCGAGGATCGAGAGCTTGAAGTCGCGATGAGCCGGCTCTGGGCTGCCGGGATATTCGCCGGCGAGAATCTGGCCCGGCTCTGCCCACCACGCGTGGAGCTCCTTGTCAAAGTCCCATCGCTCGGGCTCCCCGGTGGCCCTCGAGTGGAGCGCGTCCGCGAGCGACTCGATTCTTCGCCGCATCGCCAGCCGATCGAGCCACGCTGTCGGAATTCCTGAGGCTCCAAATCGGGCGCCAGCCAGTTGGCCGGCAATCGCGGCGGTGGTGTCGGCATCGTCGCCGAGGTTTGCAGCCCGCAGAATCGCTCCCCTGAAGTCAGTTGCCCCTGCCACAGCCCAGATCGCCGCCTCAAGGGCAGCGACGCAGTAGCCGGTGCCGCGGATTGCCGGTGGCTCCTTTGCCTTCCAGCTCCCGCGGGCAATCGCCTCCACCTCCGGATGGAGCGATCCTTGAGTCCAGAAGCCGTCGTGGCTCACCGCTTCCCAGGGCTCGCCCCGGATCAGGCCCGCGGTCATCGCCGCGAGTAACTTGCAGGCGTCGACGGGACGTGCCGCGGCATGAGTCGGCCTGCTCGACTCGGCAGCCTTTGTGATCACGGAGTCGCCATCATGTGACCAGCGGATGCTCACCGGAGCGAGCCGCATGAGCGAGCCATTGGCGGCGGCTTCTTGATCGATCTCGGCGGCGTGTGGCTGGTCAGTGCGGAGAAAGCGGGTGAGCTGGTAGCGCGTGGCGTTGCCGATGTCGAAGCAGTGGCCGGTGGGGGAAAAATATCCGTCTTTCCACCAGCGGACATAGCGGCGCATCTGATCGACGGGGTCGTTGTCACCTCGGTCGACGAGCGACTCGGCGAGACAAAGGGCCATCGAGGTGTCGTCCGTCCATTGGCCCGGCTCGAGTCCAAACGGGCCGCCTCCGACCATGTCGGTGAGCGG
>CALQRA010000196.1 GCA_943332855.1 Candidatus Kuenenia stuttgartensis | reverse complement strand
CTCGTGCCGCAGATTCCCCTCGTCCGCCAACTCTGCGCCACGATGGGGATCCCCTGCCTGGAGCTTTCCGGCTTCGAGGCCGACGACATCCTCGCCACGCTCACCGCCGCCGTCACCGCGCGCGGTGGGAGCGTGACACTCGCCACCTCCGACAAGGACGCCCGGCAACTCCTCTCCGACCGGGTAAAGCTCCTCAACCTGCGCACGAACTCCCCGCTGGGGCCGGAAGAGCTCCGCGCCGACTGGGGGGTGCGCCCCGATCAGGTCATCGATTGGCTGTCTCTCGTCGGCGACACGGCCGACAACGTTCCGGGAGTCCCCTCGATCGGGCCGAAGTCGGCCACCGAGCTCCTCCAGCAGTTCGGTGATCTCGATTCGATCCTCGCCCGCACCGCCGAGGTGAAGGGGGCGAAGAAGCAGGAAAACCTCCGTCTCCACGCCGACACCGCCCGCGCCGCCCGCGAACTGGTGCGCTTGGATTCGAACGTCCCGATCGACATCCCCTGGGAGGCCGCACGGCTCCATCGCCCCGATGCCGAAGCCCTGGCGGCGTTCCTCGAGGGGCTCGGATTCCAGAGCCTCGTCAAAACCGCCCGACAGGCGTCCACGCCGAGCCCGCCGAAAGCGGTCCCAGCGAAGAAGGCCGTCACCAAGCCGGCCAAGCCCGACGATCGTCAGGGGCGGCTGCTTCTCGGTGATGACGACGAGCCATCGGCAGCCAGTGTTCTCCCGACCTTCGAGACCCCGGCCGACGACGCGGCCCTCGCCAGGCTCGTGGAAGGCTTGCGATCGATGGGGAGCGCGACGCTCGCCGTGGCCCTCCCCCCCGGGGCGACACGGCTGACGGCGCCGCTGGGGATCGGCATCGTGTCGGGAGCGTGCGCGGCCTGGGTGCCGGCGGCGCTCCTGACTGGGAGCGGGCCCGGCCGGGGGGCGCTGGCGGCTTTCCTTGCCGATCCCGCCACACCGAAGGCCGCCCACGATCTCAAGCGGCAGGAACTGGCGCTGGGCGTCGCTGGATTCGGATTCGCCGGAGGGGCGTTTGACACCCTCCTGGCCGGTTACCTCCTCGATGCGGGCCAGCGCAACCACTCCCTCGGAGCCCAGGCCGATCTCGACTCGATCGGCTCGGGCGACGATCTCGACACCGTCGAGAAGGAGGTCCGCCAGACCCGCCTCGAGAGCCCCGCCAATGCCGCCGACGCCGTGGCCGCCTGCCGGGCCACGACCGATCTCGTTCCCCTCCTCGCCACGCGGCTGGAGGAGCAGGGGCTCGGCGCGCTCTTCAAGGACGTCGAGATCCCCCTCGCCTCGATCCTCGCCGCGATGGAACACCACGGGATGCGGATCGACGCGTCGCTGCTGGAGCGGCTCTCCTCGCGCTACACCGAGCGCCTTGCCACGCTCGAGGGGGAGATCCACTGCCTGGCCGGGCACCCCTTCGCCATCGCCTCGCCGATCCAGGTCCGCGCCGTGCTCTTCGACGAGCTCGGCCTGCCGGTCGTGAAGCGGACGAAGACCGGCCCGAGCACTGATGCCGAGGTGCTCGAGGAGCTCGCCCCGCGCCATCCCCTCCCGCGACTGCTCCTCGAGCACCGCAAGTTCGCCAAGCTCAAGAGCACCTACGTCGATGCGCTGCCGATGCTGGTCGAGCCGTCGACGGGGTGCATCCACACGACCTTCAACCAGACTGTTGCCGCCACCGGTCGGCTCTCCTCGAGCGATCCGAACCTCCAGAACATCCCGGTCCGCACCGAAGAGGGTCAGCAGATCCGCGCCGCGTTCGTTCCCCGTGATCCGGCAAACCGGTTCGTCGCGGCCGACTACTCGCAGATCGAGCTGCGGATCCTCGCTCATCTCTCCGGCGATGCGGCGATGCGGAGGGCCTTTGCCTCGGGCGAGGACATCCATTCGAGCACCGCCGCCGCGGTGTTCGGCGTGACGGCCGACGGCGTGACAAGCGAGATGCGTCGGGCGGCCAAGGCGGTCAATTTCGGGATTCTCTACGGGCAGAGTGCCTTCGGCTTGGCCAAGGGGCTGGGGATCCCGCAGGCCGAGGCCGCCACCTTCATCGCGGCGTACTTCCACACCTTCTCCGGCGCCGAGGCCTTCATCGACGACTGCCTCGATCGCTGCCGCCGCGACGGGTCGGTGTCGACGATGCTCGGCCGCCGGCGGGCGATCGAGAAGGTCCGCGACCGGGCCGGCCGCCGGACGTCTGCCGGTGTCTTCAGCCTCACGCTTCCGGAGCGGACGGCGGTGAACACGGTCGTGCAGGGATCGGCGGCCGATCTCATCAAGCTGGCGATGCTCCGCGTCCAGCGCCGGCTCGCCGCCGAGGGGCTCGCCGCTGCGATCGTCCTTCAGATCCACGACGAGCTTCTCCTCGAAGTTCCGGCCGGCGAGATCGGGATCGTTCGCCCCCTCCTCGTCGCGGAGATGAAGGGGGCCATGACGCTCGAGGTTCCGCTCGAGGTCACGGTGCACGAGGGGGCGACCTGGGCCGCGTGCGAGAAGTGAACCCGGGCCCGGGGCGGGGCAGGGGAGCGTGGAGGAGGAGGGCAGCATGATTCTCATCGGGATCATCGGCCGGATCGGCGCGGGGAAATCGACGGTAGCGAAGCTCTTGGCGGAGCATGGCGCCCGCATCGTCGATGCCGACCGGATCGCCCACGAGGTTCTCCTCGAAGCAGACACGCGCCGGGCGCTCGTCGAACGGTTCGGCCCGGGGCTGATCACGGGGAGCCCCGCACCCGACACGGCGGGGATCGACCGGAAAGCGCTGGCGGGGATCGTGTTCGGCCCCACCGCTGCCCACCGGGAGGCGCTGGCCGACCTCGAGGCGATCATCCATCCGCGGGTCCACGACCGGATCGAAGACCTCCTCGCCGGGATCGCCGGGGAGGAGCAAAGAGGGGGCACCGAACAGGTCGTGGTTCTCGATGTGCCGCTCCTCGTCCGCGGTGGCTGGCTCGACCGCTGCGATCGGCTCGTCATCCTCGAGTGTCCCGACGACATCCGCCGTGCCCGCATCGCTCCCCGCTTCTCCGCCCCCCAGATCGAGGCCCGCGAAGCCTCATGGAACGAGCAATCCCCGCGGATCCTGCCCACCGAAAAAACGTCCACCGTGGATACCTCCCGGGATCCCGCGTATACTCATTCCCAGATCGATCGACTCTGGCATGAGCTCTCCCGGCGGTCACCTTCCTGACCACCGGAGCTTCCGGAGTGGCCGTTTTTTTCCGCTGCATGGGGGGAATGGGTCGGGCTGCATCTCGTGCGGCTTTCCGTTTCATCCCTACCGATCGCTCCCCCCGCCAGTCACTCCCGTCACCCGTCCCGACGATCGCTCCACCCACCCGCGGTCCGTGCGGACTCCCGCCTTTCCTCCTCGCCCCACCCTTCCGGTCGCATCGGCTCCTTGTCAGGGTGCCGGCCAGCGGCCGTCCCGAGGTGCCCCATGCCCACCGATCCCTCCTTCCCTTCCGACGACGACCTCGACGACGCACCGATGTCGATCGCCGAGGAGATCGCGGCGGAGGTGAAACTCGAGGGTGAGGATGCGATCGACCGCTACGAGTCGCTGAAAAAAACCGACACCCACATCACCGCCCTGCAGAAGATGTCGATGCAGGAGCTGATCGAACTGGCCCGCCAGGAGCAGATCGGCGACATCACCGGGGCCAAGAAGCACGACCTCGTCTTCCGGATTCTCAAAGAGCGGGTGAAGCTCAACGGCCTGATGTTCGGTGAGGGGACGCTCGAAATCCTCCCCGACGGCTTCGGCTTCCTCCGCAGCCCCGACTACCACTACCTCTCCTGCCCTGACGACATTTACGTCAGCCCCAGCCAGATCCGGCGCTTCGGCCTCCGCAATGGCGCGAGTGTCGCCGGGCAGATCCGTCCCCCGAAGGAGAGCGAACGCTACTTCGCGCTGCTGCGTGTGGAGGCGATCAACGGGGAGGATCCCGCCAAGCTCTCGACGCGCATGTTCTTCGACGACCTGACACCCCTCCATCCCGACCGGCGGATCGTCATGGAGACGACCCCTGAAGAGATCGCGATGCGCGTCGTCGACCTCGTCGTGCCGATCGGCTTCGGGCAGCGCGGCCTGATCGTCAGCCCGCCGCGGGCCGGGAAGACGATCCTCCTCCAGAAGATGGCCAAGTCGGTGTTGGCCAACTATCCCGAGGCGTATGTCTTCATGCTCCTCATCGACGAGCGCCCGGAGGAGGTCACCGACATGGAGCGGCAGGTGAGGGGGCCGTCGTGCGAGGTGATCAGCTCGACCTTCGACGAGAACGCCGCGCGGCACATCCAGGTGGCCGAGATGGTGATCGAGAAGGCGAAGCGTCTGGTGGAATACGGGCGCGACGTCATCATCTTCCTCGACTCGATCACGCGGCTGGCGCGGGCCTGGAACGCCGAGGTGCCCAACTCGGGGAAGATCCTCTCCGGCGGCATCGATTCCGGAGCACTCCAGCGACCGAAGCGTTTCTTCGGCAGCGCCCGCAAGGTCGAGGAAGGGGGCTCGCTGACGATTATCGCCACCGCCCTGGTCGACACCGGCAGCAAGATGGACGAGGTGATCTTTGAGGAGTTCAAGGGGACGGGAAACCTCGAGATCGTTCTCGACCGTCGGCTCGTCGACAAGCGGGTCTACCCGGCGATCGACATCAACCGCTCCGGCACCCGGCGCGAAGAGATGCTGATGGACGCCGAGACCCACCGGCGCACCTGCGTGCTGCGGCGCGTCCTCGGCGACATGAATCCCACCGACGCCATGGAGCTCCTCATCAACCGGCTCTCGAAGACGAAGACGAACGCCGAGTTCCTCCAAGGGCTGAAGTCGTGAAGCAGCAGGAGCGGCAGGAGACGCCGGCCGTCTTCGATCACGGCCGGCTGTTCGAGGGAGACCCGGCTCGCCTCCCTGCGGGGATCCGTGTGGCGATCGTCGTCTCGCGTTACAACGCGGCTGTCACCGAGCGGATGCTCGCCGGCGCGGCGCGGACGCTCGCGGCGGCCGGCCTCGATCGCTCGCGGCTCGACGTGGCCAGGGTGCCGGGGGCCTTCGAGCTCACCGTCGTCGCCGATCGGCTCGCTGCCACGGGGGAATACGCCGCGGTGATCTGCCTCGGCGCGATCATTCGCGGCGAGACAACGCACGATCAGCACATCGCCGCGGCCGTTGCCACGGGGATCGAGGCCATCGGACGGGCCAGGGGCACACCCGTGCTGTTCGGTGTCCTCACCTGTCAGTCGATCGAGCAGGCCCTGGCCCGGGCTGGTGGCGACGAGCGGGTGGCGGCGCATTCCAACAAGGGGGAGGAGTGTGCCGCGGCAGCGATCGAGATGATCTCGCTCCTCCACCAGATCGCCACCGCTACCGGAGGGAAGACCCGATGACCACACAGCGCCGCAGCCGGGCCCGCGAGATTGCCCTCCAGGCCCTTTACCAGCTCGACCTCAATCCCGAGGTGGCCCCCGACGATCTCCAGCGATTCGTCAGCGGCAGGCTCCATGGCGGGCCGCTCGTTCCCTTCGCGCTCTCTCTGGTGCGCGGCGTGCAGAAGCGCCGCGACGAGCTCGACGCCCACATCGATGCCCGCGCCGAGCACTGGCGCGTGGCCCGGATGGCCGCCACCGACCGGGGCATCCTCAGACTTGCGGCCCATGAGATCCTCCACACCGACACCCCGCCCGCGGCCGCCGCCGACGAGGCGATCGAACTGGCCAAGCGTTACGGCGGGGAAGGGTCGGGGAACTTCGTGGCGGGGATCCTTGGCCGGATCATCGCCGACCAGGCCGGGGCCTGATCCCCGCCGAGCGGCGGATTCGCCCCACCACCGACGACCAGGGAGACGATCGATGGGCATCTTCAGCTTCGGCCGCAAGGATCCGAAGGAGCAGGCGAGCAAGGATCAACCGAGCAAGGACACCCCGGCGGCATCGACGCCGGCCGGCACCGCGGACGGCGCCGAGAAGCCGCGCGGACTCCTCGACCGCCTCAAGGCCGGGCTGGCGAAGACGGCCCAGGTGCTGCGGACCGACGTCCGCGACCTCTTCAAGCGGGAGGGGAGGCTCGTCGACGAGGACTTCCTCGAGGAGCTCCGTGGGATCCTCGTCCGCACCGACATGGGGCCGGCCGCAGCGGAGGCCATCGTCGCCGACGTCCACGAGCGTCTCCGGGCCCGGGTCGTCGATCCCGAGGTCGTCCTCGACTCGATCCGCACCCAGCTCCTCGCCCGCCTGCGAAACACCGAGGCGGGAATCACCATGGCCGCCTCCGGGCTGACCGTGATCCTCGTGACTGGCGTGAACGGATCGGGGAAGACGACGTCGATCGCGAAGCTCGCGCGGATCTTCACCCGCGAAGGAAAGAAAGTCGTTCTCGGGGCCGGCGACACCTTCCGGGCGGCGGCCGTCGAGCAACTCACGATGTGGGCCGACCGGCTCGGCGCCGAGATCGTCCGCGGCCCACAGGGGAGCGATCCGGCCAGCGTCGCCCACAAGGCGGTGGCGCGGGCGGTCGAGGCGGGCGCCGACGTTTGCATCGTCGATACCGCCGGCCGCCTCCAGACGCAGTCAAACCTCATGCAGGAGCTCTCCAAGATCCGCCGCGTGGTCGCGAAGCTCGTCCCGGAAGCGCCCCATGAGGTGCTCCTCGTCATCGATGCCACCGCCGGCCAAAATGCCCTCTCGCAGGCGAAGGGCTTCAAGGAGGCCGCCGGCTGCACCGGGATCGTTCTCTCCAAGCTCGACGGCTCGGCCCGCGGCGGCGTGATCGTGCCGGTCACGGAGCAATTCGGCCTCCCGGTGAAGTTCGTCGGGCTCGGGGAAGGGGCCGACGACCTCGAAACCTTCTCCCCCGAACGCTTCGTCGCGGCCCTCCTCGAAGGGGCGTTTGGCGCTGACGGCTGATGCCGACGGGGGGCCGTGGATTCGGTCCCCCTGACGCCGCTCGGCGGCCCGGCCCGGCGGCGTTTTCCGCCCCGTGTTGCCAGTCGGGCGGCCGCAAAGTCTGCCACCGGGGCCCTCGCGGGCGCTACGACCGGCACAGCTTCCCAGGCTGGCTGCCGGTCAGGGAAACCTTGCGGGAGCGCACGGTCCGCCCGGTTTTCCGGGTCAAGGCCGGACGATACACCTGTGTCGGAATTGCCGAATCTGCGTCTGGTACTTGGCGGGCCGGTCGCAGGGGGGAATTCCGGATGGACTGGCGGGCCACCGTTTGGACACGGCCGACCGCAACATCCCCACCTGGAGCTGAGACTCTCATGAAGTTCAACTGGACGAAGCTGCCCCTCCTTGGAGCGGGCCTGACCGCTGCCGCCACGCTCTTGGCCTCGACTGCCGTCGGCCAGACGACCAGCGGCCTTCCCCCCGTCGCGGCCAACGTGCCGCAGGAAGACGCCTACCAGCTGCGCGGCCTGCCGCCGCAGGAGTCGGCCCAGGAGGTCGACGAGGCCCCCACCCGCTACCTCGAGACGGAGTTTCTCAAGGAGCGCGGCATCGCCACCTACGGCTGGATCGACGCCGGCATCGGCGCCAACAACTGGGGCTCGCCGTTCAACGGCCCGATCACCTTCAATGACCGCAACTGGCAGGGCCAGGTCAACCAGCTCTATCTCGTCAACGAGAAGGTCCTCGATCTCGAGGACGGCGGGGCTGATTGGGGCGGTCGCGTCGATCTCCTCTACGGTGGTGATTCGATCTTCACCACCGCCCGCGGCCTCGACGGCAACCTCTACAATCAGTCGCCGGCCGGATTCGGCAGCTGGAACTCGAGCAAGTACTACGGGCTGGCCATGCCGCAGTTGTATGGCGAGGTTGGCTACGGCGACCATGCGGTGAAGTTCGGACACTTCTACACGCCCATCGGCTACGAAGTTGTGCCAGCGATCGGTAACTTCTTCTACACGCACGCCTATACGATGCAGTACGGCGAGCCGTTTACTCACACCGGCATCCTCGACACCTGGAAGGCTACCGACAACACCACGGTGTTCGCCGGGATCACCAACGGCTGGGACAACTATAGCGACCCGATCAACATCCTCGGGATCGCCAACCCCGGCTACACGGGCGCCAACAGCAACGCCGCGTTCCTCGGCGGTGCGTCGATCAAGAGCGACGACGAGACGCAGACGTTGACGATGACGACGTCAAGCGGCAACGAGATCGGTGGCTTCACCTCCCCGCTGGCGACGATCGGCAACCGGTCGATCCTCAGCACGGTGTACGTCAACGAGATCAACGACAAGGTGACGTACGTCTTCCAGAACGACAATGGCTGGCAGTTCAACGCCATCGGCGTGGCCGAGACGCTCGGCCAGCAGCCTGGCACGGCGACCTGGTACGGCATCAACCAGTACCTGTTCTACAACTTCAGCGACACGCTCATCGGCGGCGTGCGGATGGAGTGGTTCCGCGACAACAACGGCTACCGCGTCCTCAACCCGATCCGCAATGCGATGTTCGGCGGGCCGTTCGCAACCGGCTACCAGGGCAACTTCTGGGAGATGTCGTGGGGTCTGAACTGGAAGCCCAACCGCAACTTCGTGATGCGGCCGGAGCTGCGGTACGACTGGTACACGCCCGACCATGGCAAGGGCGCGCTCCCCTACGGCAAGAACTTCAACGAGTACGGCCAGCTGTACGGTGGCTGCGACGCGATCTGGCAGTTCTAGTTACACGCGGCGGAAGCCATCCATGGCCTTCCGCCGCTTGGCGGCCGGCGAAGACGACAAGCGATCTTCGCCGGCCGCGGGCATCGCCTCCTGCGATGGTTGACAGGAGCGAAGCCAAGCGGTGTTCACTCGCGGCGGAAGCCATTCATGGCCTTCCGCCGCTTGGCGGCCGGCGAAGACGACAAGCGATCTTCGCCGGCCGCGGGCATCGCCTCCTGCGATGGTTGACAGGAGCGAAGCCAAGCGGTGTTCACTCGCGGCGG